>SVLF01000112.1 GCA_015068085.1 Oscillospiraceae bacterium | reverse complement strand
GCTTAAGGTCTTTGCGTATGATAATGTAGGCAATGAAATTAACTTGAAGGATGCAAAAATCACCGCAACTGAAAGCTCTGAAACAGTTGAGCTCGACGATGATCTGAACATTTATCCGGTGAGTGAGGGTGAAGCGGAATTCGATGTGACAGTAAAGCTTTCGAACGGAAGAATACGTCAGGTAAGCGCAAAGCTCAGAGTTGTTTATGGAAAAAGCAAGGCAACATATTTTACCGAAGAAGAAGCAATAAATGCGCGTGAAAACTATAAACAATACGATTGGGTAAAGAGTGAATATGCCTCATATATCACAAATGCAGATTTTTATATTGAGCATCTTGACACTCTCTATGATATGATTCCTTCGCAGGGGGTTCCGCGTGCAATTTGCGTTGGAAACTATGACGATCCGTATACATATACCTGCCGTTACTGCGGTTGTGACATAATGGCAAAGTATGGTCAGTTCTCATGGCAACACAATCCTCTTGCGCGCCCGTGGAAGAGCCAATGCCCGGATTGCAAACGTCTTTTCCCGAGTAATGACTTCGGCTCATTCTACAAGCTCGGACTTAACGAATATGGCGAGTTTGACCGTCAGCGCGCGCTTGAAGCACATCGTGAAATGCTTCTCGAAAAGGGGCTTATTGATACGAGTGTTACCGCACCCGGCGAAGTATGGAGTGCGTCATGGCTTAAATATTATGGCTACGGTGTAAAAGGAGGATACCTTTATAACGAACTGTATGAAAATGACAATTTGAAAGAAGTTAAGACACTTAACGGCGGTCAGGGATTACGTCCGGGAGAAACTCAGGAAACATGGGGCGTTGACGACGGACAGGGCTATGCTCCGCATGATGAGAACGGAAAGCCGTATTCATATATGCTGGACGGTGAAGTGCTTATAGAGCGTCATACGTATATTGCTGTATATAACCACTTTGGATTGTGGAGAAAGCACGGTGATGACAAGGGACGTGCCGGTGTTATCAGAAATGCCATCAGATATTGCTCGTATGCATACTTCCTCACGGGAGATGTTAAGTACGGAAGAGTTGCTGCAATACTGCTTGACCGCGTGGCTGACTTCTATCCGGATTACGATATTGCATTCTGGAATGAGGATTTTGAATACGGAAATACTGAAGGCGGACTTGACACAGGTAATATCGTGGGCTGTATATGGGAATGTGAAGAAATAGTTCATATAATGAAGGCTTATGATATGGTCTATGATATGTATGAGGACGAATTTGTATTAGAGTACCTCAAAAACAAATCGGAAAGCATACGTATGAAGCATACAAAGAATTCAGCTTCACAGATACGCACGAACATTGAAGATGGAATACTTCGCCCTGCGCTTGAGAGCCTTGTAGACTGCTCGGTGTCCGGTAACTTCGGACTTCCGCAAGAGGCAAATGCGGTTGCCGCAGTCGTTCTTGACAGCATGCCTGAAACTGCCGAGTGGCTTGATTATCTCTACGCTCCGGGTTGGGTGCGAAAAAATTACATGGAGTGCCTCGGAGGAAGCGTTGATGAAGTTCTTATGGATGATATTGATGCCGACGGTCAGGGCTGGGAAGGCTCGCAGTATAACAATGGCTGGCATGGCGCGCTTATAGAAATTCAGGAAATACTTGAGGACTATGACCGATATGAGACAGCAAGCCTCTGGAATTATCCGAAGTTCTGCCAGATGTTCTACAGTCGAATTCCGCTTATCACAGGCTATTATACTCCGCAGCTTGGTGACTCCGGAAGTACGGCAAGCAAGGATATATGGATGACAAGCGATGTTGCCAAAACCGGCTGGAAGCATTTCCGAGATCCTGTTTTTGCACAGATATTGTATATGTTCAATGGCAATTCCTCGGACGGACTTCACTATGACTTTACAGAAAAAAATCCGGAAAGGCTCGAAACTGAGGTACAAGCGGTAATTGATGAGTACGGCGAATTTACGCAGATATCCGAGGCGATGACGAACTTTGGTTTCGCGGTTTTACGTGCGGGTACTGATTATAAATCAGCGGCTGCATCTACAGAGAAGAATACAGGACGTGATATCTGGATGTATTCCGGTTCGAGCACAGGCCACGGACATCTTGATACGTTAAATCTCGGAATGCGCGCATTTGGCCTTAATTTCCTTCCGGATCTCGGATATCCGAGACTTACAGGTTCTGACCCTGAGAGAGTTCAGTGGACAGAGACAACTCTCTCTCACAATACCGTCATGGTTGATGAGCTTGCACAGAAGGATTATACAGAACCGAGAGGTGAGCTTCTTCATTTTGATGATGACGGCAAGGTCGCACTTATGGATGTATCTGCACCGTATGTATATGATGCAACAGACGAATACCGCAGAAGTGTTGTTATGATAGAGGCTGACGATGATGTTTCTTATGCGGTTGACTTTTTCCGTGTTCTCGGCGGAGACAAGCACACCTACAGCTTCCACGCATCATCAAATTCGATTTCAGAAACAAGCGGACTTTCACTTATTCCGCAGACAGATGCAAACGGAAACTACGTCGGAACTTATGCGGGTACTGACGTGCCATTTGGAAGAGATCCCGGGTCGGATTCAGGTGTTGTGCAATATCCGTTAGGGTATACATGGCTTAAAAATATAGAGCGAGACGAAAGCCCGGAAAATGAATTTATGATTGACTTTAATATAAAGGACTTTAATAAGGCAATCAAAGATTCGTCCAATCTGCATCTGCGTCTTACAATGCTCAATTCATCAAATCTCGAAAAAGGAGCAGAAACAAAAGTTGCAATAACGGACGGCTATCCGCCGACTAAGGAAGAAAACAAGAACATAGATAAACTTAAATATGTACTTGTTGAAAATTCAGGAACGAATCTTGATACTGTATTCACATCTGTTCTCCAGCCGTATCGCTTGACACCTTATATTAAATCCGCAACAGAGCTTACAATGCAGATAACAGACGGTAAGGAAAAATCAGATGATGCCCATCGTGCGGTAAGAGTAGAGCATACGAACGGCAGGGTTGACTATATCTTCTGGTCAACAAACAGCGCTGTGACCTACAGTATAATGGATGAGACAAACGGTGTTCCGCAAAACCTTTCTTTCCGTGGCTTTGTAGGTGTGTATACCGTAAACGAAAATGGTGCGTGCATTTACCGTACCGTTCATGACGGCGATATAATCGGCACGGAAATCAATATGAAGCATGAAATAACAGGAGTTGTAAAAAGCTTCACAAAGGAACCGTCCGAAAACAATGAAATCCGCATACTTCCGTCTAAGGTGCCAACAGAACAGGAGCTTGCAAATCTTGCAAATAAATATGTCGTAATAGATAACGGTGATGGAAACCGCGGCGGTACGTATAAGATTGAGAAAGCAACAATGCAGGGCAGTGAGCTTTGCCTTGATATCGGAAGAATTACTCCGATAAGAAAATATTTTGACTCACACAATCCTGACAAGGGGTATGTTTATCTTCTTGAAAACGGTCAGCCTGCAAGAATAACCTATAACTGCAGTGAAAATCCCGCACCTGTGTTTGACGACATTCCGCAAAATATCAGCGTGTCTGCAGGAAGCAGTATTACGGTTGACGTTAATGCAGAAAGCCCGGTTGAGGTGGACACACCGATAATAACTTATATCGGGACAACGCTTCCTCGAGGTGCGAGCATAAATTCTGAAACCGGCGTTGTCACATGGAAGCCTGACAGCTCACAGGTAGGAGATAACCACGTTGCTGTAACCGCACGCGATAGCGACGGGCGAGAAAGCACGGTTCACTTCTATATAACGGTATACGGTTCGACCACGGGCGGAAGCGAAAAAGAAGAGACTGAAACTCCATCTACAGGAACTACCGATGCACCCGCCGGAGGCGGTGGAGGCGGCGGTGGCGGTGGCGGAACCACACCGACTGATAAACCGGAAACCGGCGATGACCAAACCGGTGAAACATCACCTGATGCATCGGGCGAAACGGACAACGGTGATGACACCACCCAACCCGGTGTAGGGGACGGCGGTTCTGACGTCCCGCAATTCACAGACCTTGGCAACCACTCTTGGGCAGCAGATGCCATCAACAGTCTTGCATCGGATGGAATAATCCGTGGCACAACGGAAACTACATTCTCTCCGGCAAACAACATCACTCGCGCAGACTTTGCGCTGCTTCTTGTTCGTGCATTCAACCTCACTAGCGATGATACAGAAAACTTCGCAGACGTTACGGCAAGTGACTATTTCGCATCCGAGCTTGCAATAGCACGTAATACCGGCATCGTCAACGGTATAGGTGATAACAAGTTTGCACCCCGCAATACCATCACCCGTCAGGATATGATGGTAATAGTCTACCGCGCACTGACAGCCCTCGAAAAAATGCCCTCCTTGCCTAAAGGAGGGGGGACCGCCGAACGGCGGTGGGAGGATTCTGACGGTGGAGGGATTTCTCCCTCGCAATATCCCGACTACACCACTGTCGCATCTTACGCCCGCGACGCCGTCTCCGCGCTTATCTCCGAAGATATTGTCAACGGAAAGAGCGGACTTATCGCACCAGCAGACTACACAACCCGCGCAGAAGTTGCGGTGCTTATCAAGAGAATATTGGATTATAAAGCCTCCCTTGCCTAAAGGTTATTCCCCTGCGGGGGAAATGTCGCTGAAAGCGACAAAAGGGGGGAGCTACGGGGACCGCCGGATGGCGGTGGAGGGATTTCTTCTTTGGTTTTCGGCAAATTCCCGAAGTGGTTCTTACTTTCTTGTTTCGCCAAGAAAGTAAGCAAAGAACGCGAAAAAGGGGAGAACTCGCGCGCCCACTCCCGTGGCGCAAGGAAACCTCCCCTTTTAACCCCTCCGCACGCAACGACGGAAAGCAGTACGTGGAATAGGGCGTGTGGGGGCTGCATACCCCACGGAAACCTAAAACGTTCTTGTTTAGTAATGCCGCCTTTCGCGCCAAGCGGGAATAAATCACAGCGAAATCACAGAAAAGACGGCGTGGGCAAAATTTTAATTTTGCCGTTTACGCAAGTCTCTGTGATAAGCGCGATGATTTATCCGGTGCGCGGGCAGCGGCAAAAGCGTGGAGGGTTTTAAAGGGAACTGAGCAAAGTTCCCTTTGAGAGGATCGCATTGCGGGACTCCGCAAACGAAAAAACAGGTTAACACACGTACATGTTAATATAAACAAAAATCAAGGAGGTAACTTCAATATGAAAAAACTAATCGCTCTGACACTCGCAACGGTAATGCTGCTTGCGCTCTGCGCCTGCGGCGGGAACAGCGTGAATTCCGGAAATGCAGGCTCGGGAGACATCCCGGAAGGAAAAGCAATAGCAGATGATGCAGTTCTTAATGTGACGATAACAAGTCATGCGTCATGGCCGTATGAAGAGAGTTGGAAGGTTTGGGAGTATATTAAAGAGGAAGTCGGCGGAACGGTTAACATAACAGCAGTTCCCATTGCTGATTTCGGAACAAAGTTCCCGCTCATAATGGCAGACCGTGAAAATTTCCCTGATGTTCTCGCTATACATAATCAGCCAAGCTCATTCTCAAGCTATTGCACGCAGGGCGCATTTGTTCCGTTTGATGATTATCCGGAGATAATGACAGACTATAATGCGTTTTGGGAGTCTGTAAGCGAAGAGGAGCGCGAAATGCAAAAATTCAGAACGCATCTCGATGGCAAGATTTACCGCACACCGATATACGGAATGGAGCGTCAGAAGAATGTTCGATGTTGGCTGTATCGCAAGGATATATTTGATAAGCATAATCTGAAGGTGCCGGAGACTATTGACGAGGTCTATGAGGTATCAAAAAAATTGAAGGAGCTTTATCCTGAGTCATATCCGTTCTGCGTGCGTACGGGCTTTGATAACATGTGTCTTATCGGACCGTCGTTTAAAGAGTATTTCTACCATACCCTCTATTACGATTTTAACAACGATAAGTGGAGTTACGGAGCAACGGAAGATGTAATGAAGGATATAGTTTTGTTCTATAATAAAATGGTAGCCGAAGGGCTTACACCTGCAAATCTCTTCACAATAAAGGCTGCAGAATGGCAGGAGCTTATAACAACAGACCGCGGCTTCATTATGGCTGACTATCAGACGAGAATAGACTTTTTTAATTCTATGGCAAGAACGAAAAATCCCGGGTTTAATCTTACCGCAATGGTTCCTCCGAAAGCAAATACTCCAACGGCGACGAACAAGGTAAATAAATATAACGTAGACCCGACAGGAGCGATGGTGCTCAATACCGGTGATGAAAGTCGGATAGAGAACGCTATGCGCTATGTGAACTGGTTCTATTCTGATGAAGGAACAGAAATTGTTTCGTGGGGCAAAGAAGGTGAAACCTATGAGATTGTCGACGGTAAAAAGAAGTTTATAGTAGAAGAAGGAAGCTCTGCTATCTTACAGTATGGCTTCCAGACAATAGGTTCGTATTTTAGAATAGATCCTGACGCTGCAGATGCAGCATCATCGGACGAGCAGGTAGCAACAACGGATATGATATTGGAGAATACCGTTGCATACTATAATCCTGCAAGATGGGTTTCGCTTACAGACGAGGAGGCAACTCTTGCGGCAGATTACAACACATCAATAGCCAGCTTCGTAACAGAAAACCTCACAAAGTTCATAATCGGGCAGAGGCCGATGAGCGAATGGGATGCATTCAAAGCAGAACTTCTTGAACTTCCCGTTGACGAGCTTTTGGCGGTCTATGAGGCTGCGTATAACAGGGTGAAGTAAGGAGAGCTTTATAATATGAACTTATATATAATGACAGACAGTGAAGGAATAAGCGGAATATATTCAAGAGAACAAGTGATGGGTGATAGGATATCCGAAGGCAGATTGCTTATGACCGAGGATATAAATGTCTGTGCAGATGCAGCAAAGGAAGCGGGCGTAGAAAAAATATATGTCCGCGATTGCCACGGCAGTGCAAATACCGTTATATATGATAAGCTCTCCGAAAATGTGGATTACATAATAAGCGGACATCTGCCGGCTGGAGAGAGATATCCGGGGCTTGAAGATTGCGATGCGATAATTCTTTTGGGTTATCATGCAATGGCAGGGACATACGGAGGAGTGCTCGAGCATACGTTCAGTTCAGCAAGCGTACAAAACTACTGGCTCAACGGCAAAAAAATCGGTGAGGCTGAGTTTGATACACTGATTGCGAGTGAGCTGGGAAAGCCGGTTATTATGGTGTCGGGCGACGATAAGCTTTGTGCTGAGGTAAGTGAGTTTATTCCCGATGCTGTTACCTGCGAGGTTAAAAAAGGAATGACATGGCGAGGTGCAATGCTCCTTTCAAAGCAAAAGGCACATGCAAAAATCGCAGAATGCACAAAAGAAGCAATTGCAAAGTTTAGGGATATTCCTCTGCACAAGCTTTCTGCACCGTACACATTGAGGGTTGAGCTTGTTGAAAGAGGTCAGCTTCCGCGCATGATTGACCCGAGAATAAAGCTGATAGATGGAAGAACGTATGAAATCACGGCAAATACTATCGCAGAGCTTTTTGCGCTTCGCTAAAAAACAAATGGAAGGGATTGTAGCGAAATGCATTTTGCTACAATCCCTTTGGGGCTTTAGAAAAATAGTGCAGAATGAGCAAATCGGACCCGAAGTAGTACATAAGTACGTCGAGAGGTCCGATTTGCTTATAGCATAAAGTGTA
>SVLF01000111.1 GCA_015068085.1 Oscillospiraceae bacterium | reverse complement strand
CTTCTCCGCAAACAATCACTGCACTTTTCGATTCACTTTTTGAGCCATGTAACTCTCGTACAGATTTGTATTACAAAACACTCATAACGCTTATGGAAATAATGCGCTCAGAGCATTCAGAAAGCGTTTCCCCCATTCCTGCGGTGGCAGGTGACGAAACGGCAGAAAGAATTAAAACCATAATTGATTTAAATTACACTCGTCCCGACTTTTCTATACACCACATTGCACCGATGCTTTATATGAGCCAGCGCCACTTAGGCAGACTATTTAAAAAAGAAATGAATATAACACCGATCGCATATCTTATGAAGCTTCGCCTTGAGCATGCGGCAGAGCTTCTGCACGAGCGCGACTATTCGGTTCGTGAGCTTGCAGAAAGCTCCGGCTTCGACAACGAGGCATATTTTATGCGTTGCTTTAAAAAGAATTTCGGGATGACAATAAAAGAGTACCGCCGCACTCATGCAGATGAAAACACATAAAGAAAGGTTTTAAATAAAATGAACAAAACTATTATGCACATCAACTATGCCGAGGTCACTTTCCATTCTTACGGAAAAAGATCGCTTAATGATGTCTGCCGTATGGCAGCGGAAATCGGGTTTGACGGAATAGAATTCCGCGGAAGACCGCCGATAGAGCTTAAGGAAATGTCATTCCGTGAATACGCCGCAGCAGTTGCGGCATCGTGCAAAAAGCATGGACTCTCGGAAATTATGTTCAGCATCGGGCTTGCAGGCTGCCTTGATGAAAATCGTGAGGCTCGCGAAAAATGCATTTCCGATGCCATTGAGAATGCACGTACTGTGAATGAGCTTTGCGGCACAACGCTTTGCAATTCACTCGGAAAAGCGCTCGGCTCACCTATCGAAACCGCACCGGATGAGGCTTATGAATTTCACGGAAGTGCCATAGCAACACCCCAGCAGTGGGAGATGGAGGCTGAGGCATATCACAGAGTGGGACGAGAGCTTGAAAAGCTCGGCATGCGTTTTGCGCTCGAAACGCACATGTATCATATTCATGACCAACCGCAGGCAACAAAGCGGCTTGTTGACCTTATTTCAAGTCCGGCAATCGGTGTAAATATGGATTACGGCAACACGGCATATTTTCCAAACCGTCCGACAGTTGAAGATACTATTGATATTTATGGGGACAAGCTTTTTTATGTACATATGAAAAATTCGTCTGCTGTTCCGGGAACGGGCAAACGAATTGCTACATCTCTCAGCGACGGAGAAATCAACCACCGCGCTTATATAGAAAAGCTCCGCGAGGTAAGATTTGACGGACCTATCGCACTTGAAGCACCCCGTGACGGTGACAGAACACATTTTGCAAAGCAAGATTTTGAATATTTTAAAACATTATAATTGAGGCTGTAGTATGACTTATTTTGACAAATATGTTTCAAACACTTGTGCCGGAAGCGGAAATCAGATGTTTTTCAACATGAATGAAGATGAAGTCCGCACAGGCAGAATGTTCTATAAAATCTTTGCCGGCGGAGAATATAATTATTCCATTCTTTTCTCAAACATCATTGACACTACTTTTTCCAACGGTGCCGTAAGCCACGCAAACTTAATTTGTGACAGCTGGAAGATACTTGGTGCAAGAGCCGGAAAATGCAAAAGTATTCCCGAGGGTAAGGACCTTGCGGATATGAACTTATCGGATACGGATGAAAATGCAGATATTTTTGTAACAGACCTGCGCGAACTTACTTTTAACTCAAACAAATCCAAAGAAGTAATGCCCGGTGAGTTTTTTGCAACAGACCCGATAAAGCTTAATTTCAACAAAAAGGAATATCTATGCCTCGAGATAACTTTTACAGGTAAAATGATTCCACATCATAGGGAAACACTTCTGCCGGTATATGTAAAAAACGGCGAAACATGGGAATATTCAAACGAAATGCCGTTTGCTTCAATGATAGGCTGCGACCGTCCGGCAAAGGCAAGGATTGCATATCTCGGAGATTCCATCACACAGGGCATAGGTGCCGGGTATAATACATATTTACACTGGAATGCGCGTCTTTCAGAGAAGATCGGAGAGGAATATGCATACTGGAATCTCGGACTTGGTTTTGCCCGGGCGCACGATGCCGCAAGTGACGGTGCGTGGCTTTACAAAGCCAAACAGAGTGATATTGTTTTTGTATGCCTTGGCGTCAATGACATTGGCGACTCTGCCGAACAAATTAAATCAGATTTAAAGAGAATTGTTGATACGCTGAAAAAGGAAGGCAAGACGGTTATATTACAAACAATACCTCCCTTTAACTATGAAGAAAATACCATCGCCGACTGGAAAAGCATTAACGATTATGTTAAAAACGAGCTTTCACAATGTGTTGATTTTCTTTTTGACACTATCCCGTATCTTAGTGACAGTGAGCAGCAATCGCACATTGCAAAGTTCGGCGGGCATCCCACCTCCGACGGATGTCGAATATGGGCAGATGCCCTTTATGAAAGACTGAAAACAAAACGATAAAATAAAAAAATCGGAGATGAACTATGAAAAACAAATCAGAAGTAAGTATGATAATCTGCGGCGATACAGTTCCGATGCAAAGCAATTTTGAAGAGTTTGCAAACGGGGAACGAAGCAGTTATGTAAGCGATGCTTTATGGGATAAAATGAGGGATGCGGATTTTCGGTTTTACAATCTTGAAGTTCCGCTTTGCAACGAGCTTCGCCCTATCCTGAAATGCGGTCCGGCACTCGCTGCGCCTACAAGTACCATAGCCGGAATAAATGCACTTAAGCCATCTCTTATCGGACTTGCAAACAATCATACACTTGATCAGGATAAGGAAGGCTTGTTCAGTACTTTTGATGTATTGCGTGACAACGGCATTCCGTTTATCGGTGCAGGCAGAAACCTCAAAGAGGCCGCAAAACCGTTTATTTTCGAGAAAAACGGCAAAAAAATCGGCATCTACAACTGCGCCGAGCACGAATTCACGATTGCTGAAGAGGACAAGCCCGGTGCAAATCCGTTCGACGTTTTCGATAGCCCTGACCATATACGAGAATTAAAGGAAGTATGTGATTATGTTGTGGTTATTTACCACGGTTGCAAGGAGCATTATCGCTATCCGTCGCCAAATGTACAAAAGGCGTGCCGCAAGATGATTGACTGCGGGGCTGACCTCGTTGTAGGGCAGCACAGCCATTGCGTGGGCTGTGAGGAACACTATAAGGAAGGTGTCATCGTCTATGGACAAGGAAATTTTATCTTTGACCTTTGGGGCAATGAGTTTTGGAAAACCGGTATTGTTGTTAAAGCAAACTTCGGTGAAAAAATGGAAATAGAATACATCCCGATCTGTCGGGAAAACAAAGGCTCGGGACTCGGTGATAAAGACATAATCGACGGATTTATGAAGCGTAGCGAACAGATAAAACAGCCGGGATTTATAAAAGAAAATTATGAAAAATATGCACTCTCTATGATAGATGAGTATCTCGCCATGCTTTCTTCAAATGACGGCTCGGAATTTTCTGATGCCCGGAATGCAGAGAGGGCAAGAATGGAAAATCTCCGTGCAAACTATCATCCGACCGTTCTTGCCGCACTTGAAAATCTCTTCAGATGCGAAGCACACAATGAACTCATTCAAGCAGCTTTGCACAGTATAACACAGTCAGGAAAACACCATGAGTGCCAATGAATAATACCTTCATGCGAATAAGCTTAAAATTATTAACTATCTGGAGGAAGAAGATATATGATATTTGAGCATATGGACAGAATAGTTTTTGCCGGTGATTCGGTAACAAGCATGGAAAGCGACCAACCCGTCGGAGAAGGGCTTTTTGACAGTCTTGGCAAAGGGTATGTAAGGATCATCGAAAACATGCTTTCGGCATACTATCCCGAACTCTTTTTAAGAATTACAAATTCCGGCACAGGCGGAAACACGAGCACTACCTTACTCGCCAGATTTGACAGAGATGTTGTTGATCTCAATCCTGACTGGGTTTCCATTTGTATTGGAATCAATGACGTCTGGAGACAGTTTGATTTACCGGCATTTCCTGATACCCATGTTTTACCTGACGAGTATGAAAAAAACGTTGAGGAAATGATACTTAAAGTTAAAAACAAGGTGAAGGGAATATTTATTCTTTCGCCATATATTATTGAACCAAATAATGATGATATGATGCGAAGTAAAATGAATGAGTATGTTGCAATCTGCAAAAGGCTTTCAGAAAAACATGAATGCATTTTTGTTAACTTTCAGGAAATGTATTCTAATTATTGCAAAATTCGTCATTCATCAAGCATTGCATGGGACAGAATTCATCCGAATCAAATCGGAGCAACCCTAATGGCACGTGCTTTTCTTGAAAAATGCGGGTTTGATTATCTGCATAATACCATAGTGTAATATTATCTTATTAATAATTGCAAATTAATTTTGCATTAGAAAATATTCTAAAGGAGAAATGAAAAATGGAAGTAAGAATTTGTAAAAACCCCGAGGAACTTGGAAAATCTGCAGCAATCCACACTGCAAATGTCATCAATGAATGCATCGCAAAAAAAGGGTGCGCGAGAATCGCACTCTCAACAGGTGCATCACAGTTTGACACAATCAAAGAGCTTGTAAAGCAGGATGTTGACTGGAGTAAGGTCGAGATGTTCCACCTTGACGAGTATGTTGACCTTCCCGAAACTCATGTCGCAAGCTTCCGCAAGTACCTCAAGGAACGCTTTGTTGACCAGGTTAAGAACTTAAAGGCGGCTCACTTTGTTGACGGAACAGAAGAAGGAATCGCACGTCTTACAGAAGAAATCCGCAAGGCTCCGATTGATATCGGTCTTATCGGCATCGGAGAGAATGCTCACATCGCATTCAACGACCCCCCTGCAAACTTTGAGACGACGGCGGCATACCACATCGTAAACCTCAACGACCGCTGCAAGCAGCAGCAGATGGGTGAGGGCTGGTTTGCTACAATCGACGATGTTCCGAAGCAGGCTGTTTCAATGACTGTACATCAGATTCTCGCTTGCGAAAGAATTGTTTCCTGCGTTCCGTATGCTGTTAAGGCAGATGCAATCAAGGCAACTCTTGAAACAAACGAAGTTACAAATATGATTCCTGCAACAATTATGAAGGATCACAAGGATTTCATACTTTACATTGATGCAGATTCCGCAAAGTATGTTTTCCCCTATGAGATAAAGTAAATCGGGAGTAATCGTTATGACAAACGATTTTGAACGCAAAACTCCGGAGTCGGCAGGTATTCCGTCACAGGCGATTCTCGCATATCTTGAGGAACTGCAGGCAGAAAATCTGTGTCTGCATGATGTTTTGATCTTCCATGATGAGAAGCTTATCTATGAGGGATACTGGAAACCGATGAATCGTGATTCGATGCAGCGTCTGTATTCCTGCAGTAAGAGCTTTGTTTCTGTAGCTGTGGGAGTTGCAATAGGTGAAGGTCTTATAACACTTGATGATAAGGTAAACAAATTTTTCCCCGATAAGGTGCCTGAAAACCAACATCCTTGGCAAGCTGCCACTACAGTTCGGGATCTCCTTCGCATGTCAACGGGAAACAGTCGGAGTGTAACATACTCTCCGGCTGATCCTGATTGGGCGGATACTTGGTTTTGTGAGACACCCTCTCACGAACCGGGTCGCGTGTTCCAGTATGACACCACAGCGACAACAATGCTTTGTATCATACTAAAGCGCGCAACGGGCAAAGAGTTTATGGAATATTTAAGAGAGCGCGTTTTTGATAAAATTGGCTTTGATCCCGAAGGTAAGGCGTGGTGTGTCGAATCTACCTGCGGACATCAGTGGGGTGGAAGCGGCGTTGTCTGCAAGCCTTATGATTTTGCGCGCTTTGCAATGCTTTGCATGAACTACGGCAAACACAACGGCGAGCAGCTTGTGCCAGAATGGTATATGCGCGAGGCAACATCGAAGCAGATTGATATTCAGCATTACATGCCACACTGTAACAACGATGGCTACGGTTATCAGTTCTGGACATTGCCGGACGGCGGTTTTTCATTTAACGGTATGGGCTGTCAGTTTGCCGTGTGCCTGCCGGAGAAAAAGCTTCTTCTTGTAACTCACGGTTATGAGCAGCTTTCAACTGTTGCAAAGCCGCTTATTATAAGAGCATTTTTGCGCAATATTGCGGTTAATGCAGACGGTAAAAGCATAAAGGTAAAAAAGGACGAGGTAAGTGAACTCAGTCAATACACGAGCGAGCTTAAATTAGCATCTCCCAGAGGTGAAAAACATAACCCGGCAGCTTTAGAAATTGGCGGTCGCAGATATACATTTGATTCAAACGAGCTTGGGATTGAGTGGTTGCAGGTTGACTTTTATGACGATGGCGGTGTGATTAACTACAAAAATTCCGATGGTAAATGTTCCTTGGAATTTTCATTCTCGTCTCAGGCAGAACAGTTTTTTCCTGCGCCTACACCGCACGGCAGACGTATCGGAGTCTCGAACGATAAGCCTTACAGATGCTTTACTTCCGCAGCATGGTCAGAACGAAAATGTGATGGTGCACAGTCTGACACTCTTTCAGTGTGGAGTCAGATTTGTGATATTTATAAGGCACAGCTTCGTATGACATTTGCATTCGGCGAAGATTCTGTAACAGTCATAATGAAAAAGGATGCAGAATGGTTTTTAGATAATTACAGTGGCTTTGCCACCGGTATCATTGAATAAACAGAAAAGAGAATTATTATGAAAAGGCTAACACATAAAACCCTTATCGAATCCGGATACACGGGCTTTATCCAGCCCGACGCACCTGAACGGGTGCTTCAGTTTGGCGAAGGAAATTTCCTTCGTGCATTCGTTGACTATTTCTTTGATGTACTCAACGAAAAAGAAGGTTTCAACGGCAAAATTGCAATGGTGCAGCCGATTGAACGCGGACTTACCGATATGATAAACGAGCAGGAGGGACTGTACACCCTCTATCTCCGAGGAAGCGAAAACGGCGAAGCGGTTATGAAAAAGAGAGTCATCACAAGCGTATCGCGTTGTATTGACCCGTACCGCGACTTCGACGTATTTATGGACTGCGCAAAGAACCCGGATATAAGGTACATCGTCTGCAATACAACTGAAGCAGGTATTGCATATTCCGACGCAGATAAATTTGACGATAAACCTGCAAAGAGCTTCCCTGCAAAGCTTACAAGATTTATGTATGACCGTTTTTGCACATTTGAAGGCAGAACCGGTACAGGCTTTGTAATACTCAGCTGTGAGCTTATTGATAATAACGGCAAAGAGCTACTTAACTGCGTAGAAAAATACATAAAGCTCTGGAAGCTTCCCGATGAGTTTCTCAAGTGGATACGTGAAGAAAATATCTTCTGTTCAACTCTTGTTGACCGCATTGTAACGGGATATCCGAGAAATGAAGCAGAGAAGTTTAACGAAGAAAACGGCTATGAAGATAAGCTTCTTGATACGGGTGAAATCTTCGGTTTCTGGGTTATCGAAGGTCCCGAGAAGCTCCGTGAAGAACTCCCGTTTGCAAAGGCAGGGCTTCCTGTGCTTGTAACGGATGACCATACGCCGTATAAAAAGCGCAAAGTTCGCATTCTTAACGGTACGCATACTTCGATGACTCCTGCATCAATGCTTGCAGGTGAGGAAATTGTGCGTGACTGTATGGAAGATAAGATTATCAGCGCGTTTGTAAATAAATTTATTTATGAAGAGATTATCC
>SVLF01000110.1 GCA_015068085.1 Oscillospiraceae bacterium | reverse complement strand
AATGTTCAGGCTTCATAAGGATGTAACGGACAATGTTGTTTTTGCACCGGGTGCATGGAAATGGAGCGGATTTTCTCCGAATAACCGATATTCTGAGAAAACGTGCAGAGTGCAGCATAAATGCTGCCGGAAGAACGGTGTAAAAGAAGTAATAGTCACAGCGTGGGGAGATAACGGGAATCTCGCTTCAAACTATTCTATGATGCCGAATCTCCAGCTTTGGGCAGAATTGTGCTACCGTAATGATGCAAGCAAAATCAGGCAACGCTTTGCGACTTGTATGACGGCGAACTATGATGAGTTTTATAACCTTGATATGCCGGGAATGCTCGAAAAAGACCATAAGCCTACCGCGGGAGGTTTTAACCCCGAGCTATATCTGCTCTATCAGGATGTTCTTATGGGACTTTTTGATAAGCACGTAGCCCCGTATTACAGAGAGCATTTTGCAAAATGGGCAAAAGAGTTTGATGTATATTCGAAGAGAAACTCACATTGGGCATATCTCTTTGAACTGCAACGCGATTTATGCAGAGTTCTGGAGCTTAAATGTGATATCGGAATAGAACTGTATAATGCATATCACTGTGGAGATAAAGAGAAAATCTCAAAAATAGCAAAAGAAACCTTGCCGGAGATTATTTCACGTATGCGAGTTTTCTGTGATTCGGTGACAGAGCAATGGATGCGTGAAAATCAGATTATCGGTCTTGACAGCCTTGATTTAAAGCTTGGCGGAGTGATAAGAAGGCTTGAGGTTTCCGCCGGGAGGCTTTATGACTATCTTTCCGGAAAAGTCGAAAAGCTTGATGAGCTTGAGCGTGAACGGCTTCCGTTCGCACCCTGCAAGGATCCCGAACATCCGGTTGTTTCCAATAGTATATGGGTTCAAAACGTAACAGCAAATGTTTTAAGTTAATTAAAGAATAAAAGGAGAGAAAAATAAAATGAAAAGATTTACAGCGCTTTTGCTCGCAGGAATTATGCTTTTTGCTCTTTGCGCCTGCAACGGAAATTCCTCAAAAGAGACTCTCGCAAACACAGAACCGCTCACTAAAGATGATGTCATTACAATGGTAACAATCTCCAGTGCGAGCTGGCCGTTCCGTGAGGATTGGAAAATATGGGATTATATCGAAGAAGGAACAGGTGCAACTCTTGATGTAACTGCCATCATCACCGATGCAGATGCAAAATACGCAACCATGTTTGCATCTCCGGAAACGCTTCCGGATATAGTGGGATTTACTCACAAGACCGGAACGGATAAGTTCGTTCTTCAGGGTGCTCTCGTCGCTCTTGATGATATGGCAGAGTATATGCCGAATTATAATGCGTGGAAGGATTCACTTTCCGAGGATGAAGTAAAAAATGTTATAAACACACGTAAAGGGCATGACGGAAAAATCTATGCCGCTCCGATTTCGGGAAGAGAAAAATCACAGAACCTTCGCGCATGGCTCTACCGTAAGGATATTTTTGAAAAACACAATATCAAGGTTCCGGAGAACTTTGATGAGCTGTACGAAGCTTGCAAGCAGCTTAAAGAGCTGTACCCAGAGTCATATCCCTTCAGTGCAAGAAACGGTATATATATGCTCGATGTTCAGGCACCGTCGTGGAAGCCGTACTGGAACACTCAGGAGTATTACGATTATGATGCCGGAAAATGGAGCTACGGCGCATCGGAAGATGTTCTCCTGGATATGCTCACGTTTTATAAGCGTATGGTTGACGAAAAGCTTATGCCGTCTGACTTTATGACAATCTCATCGACCTCGTGGCAGGAGCTTGTCACAACAAACCGCGGTTTTATCATGCCTGAATATCAGACGCGTATTGACTTTTTTAACAGCCTTGCTCGCGGAAAAATTGAAGGCTTTGACCTTGCTGCAATGGTACCCCCTGTTGCGGACAAAGAAAACGGTGTTGCAATGGTGAATAAATACAATATTGATCCATCTGCAGTTGTAATGTGTAATACTGGTGATGAACAGCGTATGGCAAATGCCGCAAAATTCCTCGACTGGTTCTATACCGATGAAGCAAAGGAACTTGTTTCATGGGGAAAAGAAGGAGAAACCTATGAGGTTGTCAATGGCAAGAAACAGTATATAACCGATGAGAGCGCAACTCAGGCAAACACACTTTACGGATTTTCAACCAATGCAACGTTTGCCCGTATGAATCCGGATGCTGTAACTGCTTTTGAATCAGAGGACATTGCAAGAACACGTGATATGGTTCTTGAACACACTCTTCCGAATGCTAATCCAAATCTCTGGATGGCGTTCAATCCGGATGAGCAGAAAATATTTGTTGAATATCAGATGGCTTTGCGTAATTACGCAACAGAAATGATATCGAAATTCCTTCTCGGTCAGGAGCCGCTTTCAAACTTCGATGCATTCCAGAATGTGCTTAAAACAGAATTTGGCCTTGAGGATTATCTTGCAGTCCACGAAAGTGCTTATGCGAGAATAAAGTAACTTAGACAAGAGAGGTTGAAATTATGTTGTGGAAGGATATATTTCCGGATGAGTTTGAAGCTGCTGTTGAAAAGTGCGGCGGCGTATGCGTGATTCCTATTGGGGCGATGGAAGTTCACGGTGTCCATATGGCTCTCGGTGTGGATACGCTTCAGGCGGCAGAATACTCCAAAAGAGCTGCAGAAGTTTCTGAGGTCTGCGTCTTTCCGGAACTTTATTTTGGTGACCTTGGCGGAGCAAATCTGTTGCCCGGTTCAATTATTTTCCCGACAGAGGTTATATGGACAATTCTTGAGCATGCGTGTCTTGAAATTGTGCGCAACGGCTTTAAAAAGATTGTTATTGTAAGCGGGCACGGTGGTAATCAATGGATGCTGACAGCATTTTTGAGAAATATGCTTATAAAGCATCCGGAAATGCTTATATATAAGTATTTTCAGGGACTTATATATCCGGCAGAATTGCTTTCCGATATCACAAAGTATCCGTATCTTACAGAGAATGATGTGAGCATTCTTGAGAGCTACGAGAGGGAAGGTAAGCAGGGCGGTCACGGTTGTTTCAGTGAGGTTGGGCTGAGTTATGATATTGACCCGACACTTGTCCGTATTAATAAAGTAGACGCCGTTTCTGCGTCATCCACAAGGATGTACGATAAATTTGATGTGAATGGTATCGAAACATGGCTTTCGTGGTTTGGCAATTTCCCTAATTCGTATGTTGCTGATATCCATTATGGAATGAATGAGCGTATCGCACGTGCAATGGGACAACGAATGACAGAAAAGCTCTCTGGTGTGTTGAAACTGATAAAAGAAGATACGGTTTCTGCAGATTTCCACAGAGAATGGTACGAAAAAAGCTTTGGTACAGATTTGGTGAAAGGATAAGTTGCTTTACAGTTGAAATGCCCTCACCGCGCCGGATTTTCCGGCGCGGTTTCCTCTTTGTTAATATCTTAATTTACTAAAAATGCAATTTTGCTTGAAAAATCAGGAAGATTATAGTATAATATCAAAGTAAAATAAAATCCCGGTTTTGGCTTACCGGGAGATGGAGGAAATTATGAAAAGAATAGTCTCTCTCGTCATGGCAATGATTATGCTCGTTGCTCTGGCAGCTTGCTCCGGCGGAGCGGGCACAAGTATGACCATGGGTACAGGCGGTACTTTGGGTACATACTACGGTTATGGCGGCGTTCTCGGTCAGTACATCAAGAACAACGCAGGTATCAACGTAACGGTCGTTTCAACCGACGGTTCCAAGGCAAACATCCAGGGAATTGACGCCGGCAACTATCAGCTCGGCACTGTTCAGTCCGATGTTATGTCCTACGCTTGGGAAGGTACACGCTCCTTCGAGTCTGAAGGTAAGGTTGAATCCTTCCGCACTGTTGCAGGCCTTTATGCCGAATCTGTCCAGCTCGTTACCATGGACCCGGCTATAAAGAGCGTTGCAGACCTTAAGGGTAAGTCCGTTTCCATCGGTGCTCCGGGCTCCGGCGTTTACTTCAACGCTATGGACGTTCTCACAGCTGCAGGTCTTACTGAAGCTGATATCAAGGCTCAGTATCAGTCCTTCGCTGACAGCGCAGATGCACTTAAGGACGGCAAGATTGACGCTGCATTCATCGTAGCGGGCGCTCCGACTCCGGCTATCACCGAGCTTTGCACAACAAACAGTGCATACCTCGTTCCGATTGACGGTGCCGTTGCAGACGCTCTTAT
Source organism: Oscillospiraceae bacterium (assembly GCA_015068085.1). Taxonomy (GTDB): domain Bacteria; phylum Bacillota; class Clostridia; order Oscillospirales; family JAAYXM01; genus SIG480. Next base: position 3,553 of record SVLF01000110.1, on the reverse strand, counting down.
GGCTTCCTGCCCGTTCTACACGGTTTACACTGTTCCGGCAGGTACATACGAGGGTCAGACAGAAGATGTTAAGACAGTTACCGTTAAGGCAACTCTCATCGTCAATGCAGATGCAACCGAAGAGGATGTATATAACCTCACAGCTGCTATTTTTGACAACGCTGAAGCTATCACCGCTGAAAATGCAAAGGGTGCAGAGCTCAGCATCGAAAACGCTACAAGCGGTATGACTGTACCGTTCCATGCAGGTGCTGCAAAGTACTTCGCTGAAAAGGGCGTTGATGTAGCAGTTGGCTAAATCAGCCAAACGCAATGTTGGCTGCGGCGTTTATCGTCGCAGCCAATTTGGTGTATTTCACTTTAGGAGGTTATAAAGTGCTTTTCGGTAAGAAAAAATCCGTAGCTGCCGAGGCTCCTATGGACCTCGACGCGGTTATGAAAAAGTTTGACAGAGAATCCAACACCCGAATCTGGGAAGGTAAAGCCAAAATTGCAGTAAATTGCGTGCTTGCCGTTTTTTCTCTGTTTTGTATTTATGTAACTCTCTTTGCAACATGGCTTGAAGAGCTTCGCCTTACGACCTTCGTAGCATTTATTGTATTCATCGGTTATTTGGTTTTTCCTGCAAAGAAGGGTGTGCAGAAGCCTAACTATATGCCGTGGTACGATGTTCTGCTTATGATTTGCGGAACGGGTGCGTTTTTGTATTATGCGGCGAATGCAATGACAATTATCCAGCAGGGCGCGAACTTCCAGTGGTATCAGATTATTATCGGCGTAATCGGAATAATCTCAATCGGTGAGGTTTGCCGCCGAAGCGTCGGGCTTCCGATAGTTATCGTTGCCACATGCTTTGTCGCATATGCCCTCATCTGGGGGCTTTCAAACCCAACCTTCTGGGGAAAGCTTAACTATACCGTTCACTATCTTTTCTACGGAAAAGAAGGGATTCTTTCAACTCCGATAAATGTATGCTCAAAGTTTATTGTTGTGTTCATTATATTCGGTGCTTTTCTTGAAAGAACCGGAATTGCAGACTTCTTTATAAAGATTTCCAATGCCGTTGTAGGCGGCTTTTCCGGTGGTCCGGCAAAGGTTGCCGTTGTTGCAAGCGCCCTTGAAGGAATGGTTTCCGGCTCGTCTGTTGCAAATACCGTCGGCTCGGGCTCCGTCACAATTCCGCTCATGAAGAAAACAGGCTATAAGCCGGAGTTTGCCGCAGCAGCAGAAGCCTCTGCATCAACCGGAGGACAGATTATGCCGCCGATTATGGGCGCCGCTGCATTTCTTATGGCAGACTATCTCGGTATGCCGTACAGCAATGTTGTTGTTAAGGCTATCCTTCCGGCAATTCTGTATTTTGCAGGTATTTTTATTGCTGTTCATCTTGAAGCTAAGAAAGAAGGCCTTCGCGGACTTACAAAGGAAGAGCTTCCGCGCTTCTTGCCGCTTCTTAAGCAGATTTATCTGCTTGCACCGCTCGTTCTCCTCATTTACCTTGTCGGAACTGCGCAGAACTCTATCCAGTATGCCGCGGCAATTGCGATTATTGTTGCGATTGTTGTCAGCTTGTTCAATAAGGAAAATCGTATAACGCCGAAGCGTATATGGGAAGCACTTGCTGCGGGCGGACAGGGAATGATTACCGTTGCCGCGGCGTGCGGAGTTGCGGGAATTATTGCCGGTGCAATCACAATGACCGGTCTTGCAAATACCATCATCAACGGCATCGTTGCTCTTGCAGGCAATCAGGTAATTATCGCACTGTTCCTTACAATGCTTTGCTGCATTGTTCTCGGTATGGGTGTTCCGACTACTGCAAACTACTGTATTATGGCGGCAACCTGCGCACCTATTCTCGTGCGTATGGGCGTTCCGGACGTTGCGGCACACTTCTTTGTGTTCTATTTTGGTATTGTTGCTGACCTTACCCCACCGGTTGCTCTTGCGGCATATGCAGGTGCGGCAATTGCTCAGGCAAACCCGATGAAAACGGCAATCACGGCAACAAAGCTTGCAATAGGCGCGTTTATTGTTCCGTATGTGTTTGCGCTCAATCCGGCGATGTTGTTTGTTGATACAACCGCCTTTGAGGTTGTTTTAATATGCATAACCTCGCTTGTCGGTATATTCGGCGTGTCTGCAGCTCTTGAAGGATATCTGCTCTGTGATATGCCGTGGTATCAGCGTATCATCAGCGTTATCGGCGGTCTGCTTCTTATTTATCCGGGAGCGGTTACTGACGCAATAGGACTTGTCCTTGTTGCCGTTGTGGTTATTCTTCAGATAATAAGCAAAAAGCATCACGCAAAACAGCTTACAGCTTAAAATAAATGGCGGACAGCTAAAAAAAGCTGCCCGCTGTTTTTATTGGCAAAATTGGAAAATAGTCATATCTTTCGTTTTTTTGCATACATATCTAATATAAATTTTTTGAAGGGAATGTATATGATGATAGTATTTACCACAAAGCTTACAAGACGGAAGATTGTTTCGGGAATCCTTGCACTGTGCATAATTGTGTGCTCCGCATTTGTCCTCATCCGCGACGGAGCGGGAGATACAACGGTATCCGTATCTGATGAACAGAAACCGATTCACGAGGGGAGAAAACTAAAGACAAATGATGAGCGAGTTGCACTGCTTAACGAATACGGCTGGAATGTTGACAACGAGCCGCTTGAGTTTATGGAGGTAAAAATTCCTGAGGTATTTGACGGTGTATATAACGAGTATAATGAAATCCAGAAGCGTCAGGGAATGGATCTCGCTGATTATTCCGGCAAGCGCGTTATGAGATATACATATAAAGTAAACAACCACCCAGGCAATGAAGAAGGAGTGGTTGCAAACATCATAGTGTATAAGAATAAGCTCATCGGCGGAGATGTGTGCTCGCCGAAGCTCGGCGGATTTATGCACGGGCTTGCGGAAACAGCAGAAACTGCCGAGCAGGAACCTGCTGAAACAGCTCCGGATAAAGAAAATCCTTAATAGGATGGATTGTTTTTAAAATCAAGATAGTTTTGCAATATAAGCGCTGCTGCAACGGAATCAACCTTTGCACGGCGCTTTTTGCCGTGGTATCCCGTTTCGGATAAAATTCTGTGTGCATCCACCGTAGTGCACCTTTCGTCCCAGAGAATAACAGGAAGTCCTGTTCTTTCGCGCAGCTTTTCCGCGATTTCTTCGCTTTTCTTTGCGCGGTCGCCGATATCGGAATTCATATGCTTAGGATACCCGAGAACGATTTCCTCGGTTTTTCGTGAGAGTATGCTCTCGCACAGCTCGTCAAACGCTTTTTCGGGATTTGTAACGTTGATTGTAAAGCTCTCTCCTGCAAGAAAACCCATTATATCCGAAAAAGAAACGCCTATTCTTTTATCGCCGTAATCAATACCAACAATCTTCATTGACAAAACCTCCGCATTAGGGTATCATATATTTGTGGCTTACTGATATATTATGTCATGAGCGCAAGCAAAATGGTATAATGTAGCCATATTTTCCGGTTTCCGGCAAAGCCGGAGAGGAAAATGACGTTAAATTGGTA
>SVLF01000109.1 GCA_015068085.1 Oscillospiraceae bacterium | reverse complement strand
TCTTTCATTAATGGTCAATTGGCACGATGACCTCGGCATTTAGCCGAGGACATCGTGCTCATTAAAATCACTATTTGATTATTCTAAGTAACAAATTACTCAGCGGTATCTACCTTAACGACCTTACCTGATGCAACAGTTGTATCGTTACAACTTATTGTGCCTACAAAATTTCCGTCGGTAAGGTCTGCCGCACCCGGCTTTTCACCGTCGCCCTTAAGGACATAAACGCTTACCTCGCCGCCGAGAAGAGCTTTGCCGTTATACATAGAAATGTCGTATTCGCCCTCTCTCGGCACGTTTATCTCAAGGAATATCCAGTTGCCCTGATACATCTCAAACATTCCGGTTCTCCATCTGAGATGATAGTTCTTCTTGCCGTCATTTCTTGAGTCACTCGCGTATTGGAAAAAGTCGTTGGTGTTTTCATATGTAATATTTCCGGCGAAGGTGGTATCCGTGTTTGATGAAATTTCGCTATGCAGCTTTGCAAGGTCATACTTTATCGTAATTCCGTTATTTTTTTTAACCTTTATAGGCTGCGTGAAGGTGCCGAGATATGCGCCGCCATAGCTTGCATCGAACGTAACTGTAGTGTTGCCTATCAAGACACCTGTGACCTTACCGCTGTTTGTCACCGTTGCAATGCTCGGATCTGCGCTTTGGCAGTTTGAAATGTCCGCTTCGCCCCATGTGTTGTCTGAGAGAAGAACCGAAACCCTCACATCGCTGCTCTTTGCCTGTGCAACGGAAAGCGTCTGCCCGGAAAACTTATATTTTCCCATATATACATTGCCGTCACCGCCGTCAAGAACAATGTTTCCGACAAAGCCTTTCACATCTGCCTTAAAGCCAATATAATACTCACCCGCATTCGGGAAGGTATAACTTACGGGGTTTCCGGCTTTATCTGTTAACTGATTAGGATTTTCTTTGCCGTCTGCGCCTCTTCCTTTTTTACAGTCGACGCTTCCCATATAATTATTGTCCGAAAGTGCATCCAAATTCGGTGTAACTGTGTCCGGAAAAATATATGCATCGAGATAAGCTCCGGTATTACCCACATGGTTTTTTATCTTGATATCGTACTTACCTTCTATCGGAACATTAATTTTAAAGACTATCCAATGCCCCGCACTGAGCTCGATACACGGACTGTTGTTATGATAGGCTAAACCGCCGGCAGAAGCCGCGGCCCATGTAAAAAAGCCGTTCGTTGTATCATAAGTAAGAATTTCGCTCAAAGAGCCGCTTTCGCCTTTATGGCTCATTATGTCGTACTCGACGGTAATGCCCGATTTATCTGTAGCGAGTACCCCAGTAGGAATAAGTGACATTATCATACACAAGATAAGTCCAAGGGCTATAATTCTTTTCTTCATACGCTTACCTCCTTGTATTAGCTTCCCTTCATAATCTTTTTCACATACGGTTTTTCTGTGATTTCGCTTTTTTTATTATAGCGGAGAGGTGTTTCTCTCCGCTACAGGTAAATTATTCTGCTTGTTTTGTGTAAGAGCCGTCGGTGATGCGTGAATATGCGTTTCCGTCCTTAAGGATTGCATAACCGACATATGTTCCCGATTCATCTGGAACAATGGTGAACTGGTTATCCGTTGTCGTCATTGCAATTTTTCTTTCTGTGCCTTCTGTATCGGTGAACAAAATTCCCTTTTCGACCGCGTTTGTGATGCCGACGAACTCTGCCATAATGCCGGTTTCAGAATTCACCTCGAAACAATCGATAATTATCTTCATTGCAGTGGCGAGAGGATAATTCTGCTCATATACTGCTGTTACAGTGCAGTCTTCCCAAGCATAGAAGGTGTATGTTTTATCAACGCTTACGATTTCGGCTTCTGTTTCATTTGCGCCCTTCTTTGTCCAGCACTTAAAGTTGTCTTTAGCAGAATCTGCTGTGCAGGTAATAAGCGTACCGTAAGCAACTGTATCCTCTTCTTCGTCAACTGTAACCGTAACATCATCCGGAGTTGCCTTCTCATACTCTGCATACCAAAAGTTCGTTCCGGTTACATTTATCCATTCCTTTGCCGCACCGTAGCCTGCCATTGACGGAAGCGCCGGCTTCTCTCCGCCTACTTCACCGGTTGCAATGCGCTGACCGTTTCGGTTATAATACTCTGCAACGGTTGTATCTACATCATTTTCATATACCGGAACAAGATAGTTTACGCCGTTTCCTTCCGGAACATAGTTCCTGAGAATCGCATCAAAAGAAACTATTCTCTTGTTTGTCCCCATTCCCATTGCCCAGTAAAGGAATTTGTTTTCGCTATCATCATCCGGAGCGGTAAGGTTATAGGAGCCGTCTGTGTTCTTGTTTGCTTCTATTATGCCATCCCCGGTTATTCCCGTTACGCTCGGCGCGATATATCCCTCTTCTTCAACCGGCTCTGCATCAAATGCCGTCTGAAGGTCTGCATCCGGTACGGTGATGTCTACCGTATACGGACTTCCGGCTAAAACAGTACTGTCGTTAGCCGTCATTGTAACGGTTGCTTTTCCGGGTGCGACTGCTGTGATTGTGCCATCTGTGCCGACGGTTACGCAATCGTTGCTTGATTCGTATGTAACATCTGCCGCTGTTGCGGTTGAGCTTAAGTAACCTGAAAGCGTTGCTGTCTCGCCGGTTCTGAGAGTGGTTTCGCCGCTAAAGCAGGACATAAGTACGTCATTGCTTCCGCCGTCGAGAACGATGTTGCCGACAAAGCCCTTCTTTCCCGTCGCGGTAACCGTGAAGCCGATATAATATTCGCCTGCAGTCGGGAAAGTATAGCTCGCATTCACTCCGTCCTTAAGGAACGCGTTTGGGATTCCTGTATCCGCGCCGTTATTAGCGTTTGGATCGCTTTTGCTGCAGTCGACATATCCTATGTAATTATCGTCTGAAAGTGCATCCGCATTTGGCGTGACCGTATCCGGGAAAATATATGCATAGAGATTTTCTCCGGTATTACCCAAATGGTTCTTTATCTTAACATCGTACTTGCCTGCCACCGGAACATTAATTTTAAAGATTATCCATTGGTTTGTACTGAGTTGAATACACGTACTGGTTGGATGATATGCTAAACCGCTGGCATTAGCTGCGGCATAAGTGAAAAAGCCGTTCGTTGCAGCGTAAGTAAGTTCGTTTGCATATTCGATTGTGTATTTATGGCTCATTATGTCGTACTGAACGGTAATGCCCGATTTTGCCGCTGTAACCTCAAGCTCGCGGCTGATGCTATTTACAGCCCCTTCCGCTGTTGCGGTAATCGTTTTCTTGCCCGGTTCACAGTCACTTGCTATGGATATCTCGCCTGTTGACGGGTTTACAGTTACCCCCGCATCTGTGCATGCATATGTAAGTGTTACGGCTTCTCCGTTATCGCTCCTATATGCTGTCGCAGGTGCAGTTACCTGTGCAGTCTTACCTGTCTCTACAGATTCAGGTGAAATTGTCATATCGTCACCGATAAGTGCATAGCCTGTTCCACCGTCAAGAATAATATTTCCGACAAAACCTGTTCCCTCATCCATCTTAAACAGGATGTAATACTCGCCTGCCGTTGGGAATGTATAGCTTACAGGGGTGTTTTCTTTCATAAACTGGTTAGGCTCATTCTCCAAATTTGAGGCGTCAATATTACCGGAAGTCTGGTTACTGCAATCAACGCTTCCTATGTAATACTTACCACCGCTTGAGAGTTCATCATCATTGGGCGTCACGTTCTCCGGGTAAATATATGCCTTGAGATCTTTGCCATTCTTACTTATATAGTTTCTTATTTTGATATCGTATCTTCCTTTTACCGGAACATTTATTTTTAAGGTTATCCCGGTTCCTGCCCCATCTATTTTAATACACTTAGTAGTATGCCAGGTCACCCATTTAGAATTTGTAACGGCAGTGCATGCAAAAAAGCCGTTCGTTTTAGCGTAAGTAAGAATCTCTCCAAACGTGCCAATATCACCGGAATGGCTCATTATGTCGTACTCGACATAAACGCCCGATTTTTCCGATGCCGTTTCGCTCTCCACCGCGAAGGACATCGGCATAAGCGAGAACACCATTGCAATCGCCAACGCCATTGATAATAAGGTTTTGCTCATTTTTTTCATCTTGTTTCTCCTCCAATTTTTGTAATTTTTTCGTTTTTAATAAAAGATAACTTTTGCTTAAAACTCAATTTTATTATAGCATTATACAGATGCTTTATACCGATATTCTTATTTGTAGTTCTGATATGCGTTCTCATAGATTGCGAGAATCTCGTCAATCGGCTGAGCACCAAGCTCTGCCTGGAATGCTTCCCAATCGGAAAGCGGGCGCTGACCGATGATGAATCTTGTGATGTTCTCTTTTACCATTGTATCAACGGAAGTGTTAAGGTCAGCAAGCTGCTGCGACTCTGCAGATGAAAGCTGCATATAGCTTGTCGGGTCAAGCTCCGGATATGTATGCTCAATCAAGAAGTCTGTTGTTGATGCCTGCTCTTCTGATATTGACGCATCAATGGATTCCGGATCTACGCGGAGATATGCTCCGATTGTCTGGAAGCCGTAAAGAAGCTTTGCATTGTCGCCCTCATTCGGGAGAATGTACTGCTTCTTGCCATCAACAATCTCGTATGTCTCGCCTTCCTTACCCCAGCTGATAAGCTCACAGCCCTCATCGGAATAGAACCAGTTTACATAACGCATTGCGTTTGCGATGGATGCTGCATCACCTGTGTTCGGAACACCAAAGCCCATCGGGTCGTAGTTGTACTTGTTAAGCATATTGATGCCAATGCCGTTTGTGGATTTCGGCGGAACCATTGCTGCCACTGTGTACTCCGGCTTCTCGGCGCGGGCGATGTTGTTGAAGAAGTCAATACGCACCTGATACTCCGGCATAATAAAGCCGCGATCAGTAATAACAAGTTCCTGCCATGAAGATGCATTAATTGTGATGAAGTCTGCCGGGATAAGCTTCTCATTTACCATCTTGTTAAGGAAGGTAACGATTTCAAGCATAACCTCGCTCTCAGCAGCACCATAGCACCACTTTTCGTTTTCAAAATCATAGTATGCACCGGTGTGGAAATTCGGCTTGAAAGACGAACCGATAACGCTGATGTTGTTAAATCCGTTTCTCATGCAGAACGGGAAGGAATCGGGATAGAGCTCTTTAAGCTTTTTTGAAACTTCATAAAGCTCGTCCATTGTTTCGGGAGTTTTAAGACCGTGCTTATCAAAGATGTCCTTACGGTAGAGCCAGCCGCGAAGGTTTGTTGCACGCTCCATACCGTAGATGGGAGCGTAATAAACCTTGCCGTCTGCTGCGCGGCGGGTGTTGCGCATCCACTGCTGATCTTCCGGAAGAGAATCCCAGAACTTGTTGTAGTCCGGAAGGAATTCTTCGTAATCATCAAGTGGGAGAAATGCGCCCTGCTCACAGTAGTCTGCAAACGTTCCGGGCTTGCCCTGGAAGCCGAATACATCCGGAAGAGAATCCGGAGCCGCCATTGTGAGCGAGAACTTTGTGCCGAAGTCTGAAGCCGGAACAGCGTTTACGTTGATTGTACCGCCGACAGACTCTGTGATGTACTGCCATACTTCCCAGTTTTCGTCATACGGCCATGAAGCATGGCTTGCGATGGTGACGTCAAGAACTGCGTCATCCGGGATTTGCTTCCCCTCGGGGATGTCATACGATACTTCGCTGCTGACACCGCCATTTCCGCCGCATGCGCAGAGAGCGAAAACCATAACAAGCGCAAGAATAAGCGATAATAATTTTTTCATTTTGTTTGTCCTCCATTTTTCTGTAAAAATTTTCGTTTTTAACAAAAGATAACTTTTGCTCAACACTTAGTTTTATTATAGCATTATACAGAAGCAAGGTGTTACAATAGAATTTTTAAATGCTATAACAAAACTTAGATTTTAAAATTTTGTTATAGCATTATACAGAAAAGACGTGTTATAATAGAATTATCTTAGAATACGGAACTTTATCATATAATCTTAATGTTAAGGAGCTGTTAAATGTGAAAAGCTTTTTCATAGAGCCTAATGCGCGCACTACATCCAACAACGGAATAATTGTAGAGAAGTACGTATTCACGCATCCGTGCCACGCTGAGGAAATGCATATTCACAGCTCTGTAGAGGTTCTTTATATTACCCGTGGAACTCTTGAAATAATAACCAACAGCAGCACATTCACTCTCCACGCAGGCGAGCTTCTGCTTTTTAAAAAGTACGCCATTCACGCAATAAATGTCATTTCGGATGACGGATGCGAATATTATATGGTTAAATTTCATATGTCAATACTCAATGACTTTACATCAGCCGAATACTTCTATTATTACTATGCTTTTCTCAGCCTGGACGGAAAGTCAGACAATTTGGTATGGCACCATAACGAGCTGGCAGAAAGCAGAATCCTCACAACAATGAACGAAATCATCGAAACTTATACCAACGAAGGTATTTATGCATTTTTCGAACTGAAGCTTTGTGTCGGTGCTTTTATCCTTGCCATGACGCAGGATTACTACAACCGTTCACCGGAGCAGTTAAACTCACTGACACTGAACGAAGCGATGGCGCGAAATATCAAAAAAGCCATCGAGTTTGTAAACGTAAATTACGACAAACCAATAACTGCCGCGGATGCAGCAAAAACAATAGGCCTAAGCTACAATTATTTTTCAAACTGCTTTTCCAAAGCTACGGGAAAAACATTTACGCAGTATCTTAATAAAGTCCGGATAAATCAGGCAAAATACCAGCTGCTTATTTCAGAAAAACCAATTTCTATTATTGCAGAGCTTGTCGGATTTGAGACTCCTTCGTATTTCGCGCAGGAATTTCGACGGCAGATGGGTATGACACCGTCTGAATTCATAAAAAAACACAAAAGAACGCGTCCCCTTGATTGATTGCGGATAACGCCTTTTGGCGTTGTCCGTTTTTTCTGTTGCCTATGTCGGCAAATAGCGCTATATCGTTACAAAACTTTGACATTTTATCACACAACTTTGATATTTTACCAAGTATGTTGACAAAACAAACTCCGGCGCTTAAAATCAACCAAAAAAAGGCAATCATATACTTCAATTCTATAAGGAGAAAGCCATGGACAACATTATTTTGATCGCAAAAAACAAAAAAAGCTATCTTCCAATAGCGATACCCGCAGTTCCCTCAAAGGTTGAGGAGACTGCGGCAGAAGAGCTTTGCACATACTTTAAAAAGGCGACCGGTGCGACATTTGATATTGTAAGCGAGAGTGAAGTTTCCGGAAATGCAATTTATGTCGGCCACACTAACTACGCCAAGGTCAGCTTTCCTACCTGCACAGGAGAGGAGCAGTGGTACATAAAGGCGCACAATAAAAGCCTCGTCATCAGCGGCGGCAGAACTCCGATTGAACGCGGACTTATTTACGGTGCTTTTCATTTTCTCGAAGATGTTCTCGGTGTAAGATGGTGGAATGAATGGGAGGAATACGTCCCGGCTGTTGATGAATTTTCTGTTCCAGACGATTTTAAACTTTCGGGTGAGCCTAAATTCAAGCTTCGTCAGCTTTCAACACGCCATTGCAAGCGTGACCTCAGATTTATCGCAAGATCAAGACAAAGCGGAAACCCAAACAAGGAAATAGTCACCGGCTGGGCGCTTGAAACCGCACAGAAATACGGCGGATTCTTCTATGGTGGCGGACCGCATCACGTTCACACCTTGCCGATGTATATAAGTGCAGAGAAGTACTTTGATGAGCATCCCGATTGGTTTGCGTGGGACGATAAATTCAAGGAATATCTTTCTGATGGTCAGCTCTGCTTCTGCAATGATGACATGATAGCAGAGCTTTCAAGACTTGTTATCGAAGCTATTGATGAAGATAACAGAAT
>SVLF01000108.1 GCA_015068085.1 Oscillospiraceae bacterium | reverse complement strand
AGCGCAAAGCTGACGGTTAATATTGGTTTCGTTTACCATATCGAAATCCACAACCGTTATTTTTCCGACACCTGAGCGGGCTATTGCCTCAGCGGCATATCCGCCGACTCCGCCCAATCCAAAAATCATCACGTGCTTTTCAGCCAAAAAAGATATTGCCTTTTCGCCATAAACAGAGGCAAGCCTGCTAAACTTTCTGTCCATATATAATTCCCCCGCAACTGCCGTGTATACCCATTTATAACCTGCACAAAAGCAGGTGGGTTTCCTCTCTTCGGTTTCATATGCTTCCAACGTCCGGCGCGCAGAAAACACACCGGGAGGCCTGCTATCCGCCAAAGAAGCGCGGAATCCCGTAGTAAAAATGTGGGTTTAAAAAGATATATCACGAACAGAGCAGGGTTATTACCTACCTTATTTCTATATTATTGTATTGCGCACAATATGCTTTGCGGCATATTACAATGCCTTAAATGTCACTCTTCGTCATCATCGAAAGCTTCTTCCATAAAAGCTTCATAAGCAGCTTCAAGTTCGCTTTCATCATCTACGGTAGAAAGAACCTCTTCTCCGTTTTCGTCTTTATCAAGACGAAGAATAATAATCTCAGAAACATTCTCTTCTGTTTGGTTCTCATTGGCTTCCGTAAATGCAAGATACATTTTTCCTTTATGCTCTATTGTATCAATGTGCTCAAATTCAAATTCATTTCCTTCATCATCGGTAAGAGTAATAATGTCTGCTCCGAATTTGTTATCCATATTATTTCACACTCCTTGTATATAGAATACCTCGTATTCGAAAATAAATCAATACAAAAATTATTAAATTTAAATTTCATCAAAAAAAGATTGACAAAGCGCCGGAAAGATGATATACTATTATGCGTTATAAGAAAGCAGGGCTTCCCGTCCTCACCTCAAGCATTGTGAAGAGGTAAACATTGTTGCTTATTATCCGGTCGTATGCCGTATTGTAAGAATGTTTTGAGCACGGGCAAGTTTTGTCCGTGCTTTTAAGTTTTGGAGGTGCTTTAGTATCAGCAAGTTAGAACATCAAATCAACGAAGAAATCCGCGATAAGGAAGTCCGCCTTATTGACGCCGACGGTAATCAAGTAGGGATTGTTGCGCTGGATGAAGCTATGAAAATGGCTGATGAAAGCGGACTTGACCTTGTTAAGATTGCTCCGCAGGCTGTTCCGCCGGTTTGCCGTGTTATGGATTACGGTAAATTCAAATTCGAACAGGATAAGCGCGAAAAAGAAACGCGAAAGAATCAGCGCGTAATTGACGTAAAAGAAGTCCGTATGACTCCGAGTATTGACGTTCACGATTTCGAGGTAAAGCTTAACAATGCAATCCGTTTTTTAAAGTCAGGTTGCAAAGTAAAGGTTGCAGTTCGTTTTAAAGGTCGTGAGCTTGCACATACAAATCTCGGCACGGAGTTGCTTACACGTTTTGCTGATGGTTGTGCAGAATATTGCAACGTTGATAAAATCCCGAAGCTGGAAGGACGTCAGATGATAATGTTTCTGACCTCTAAGGTTCCGCCGAAATCAAATTAACAATCAATTTACGAGAGGAGAAATAAAAATGCCTAAAATTAAAACACACAGCGGTGCTTCAAAGCGTTTCAAGGTTACAAAGAACGGCAAGGTTAAAATCAACCGTGCAAACAGACGTCACATCTTGAACAAGAAGAGCACAAAGCTTAAAAGAGGTCTTCGTCAAGCAGCATATGCTTCCCCCGCTAACGAAGCAACACTCAAGCGTTTGGTTCCCTATAATTAAAATTAACTTTATGAAGAAGGAGGCTATTTGAAATGGCTAGAGTTAAAGGCGCAATGATGACGCGCAAAAGAAGAAAAAAGATATTGAAGCTCGCAAAGGGCTATTGGGGTGCAAAATCCAAGCACTTTAAGATGGCAAATCAGGCTGTCATGAAATCCCTCACATATGCTTATGTTGGACGTAAGCGCAAAAAGCGTGATTTCCGTCGTCTTTGGATTACCAGAATTTCTGCTGCTGCAAAGATGAACGGTATGAACTATTCCCGTTTTATGAACGGACTTAAAAAAGCAAATGTCGACATCAACCGCAAGATGCTTGCTGACATTGCACACAACGATCCCGCAGCATTTACAAAGCTTGCAGATCTCGCTAAGTCCAAGGTGTAATATTTTTTGTTTTCGGGCAATACTATACACATCACGTAAAAGCTTTTTTGAGGTATTGATATGAAAAAGAAAAAGTCTAAGGTAGCAATAATCGGAGCCGGATTTGTAGGTGCGGCATCTGCATACGCTATTGCGCTTAAAAAAATCTGTTCCGAGCTTGTTCTCATCGACGTTAATGCCGATAAGGCTATCGGCGAAGCTGCAGACATCGCCCACGGACTGCCGTTTCTCGGCTCGATGGACGTATATGCAGGTGATTATTCCTGCGTTAAAGATTGCAATGTTATTGTCGTCACTGCAGGCGCAAACAGAAAGGTCGGCGAAACACGCCTTGATCTTGCAAAAAAGAACACTGCAATTGCAAAGGATATAACCGCAAACATTATGAAATACTATAATGGCGGAATTATTCTTGTTGTTGCCAACCCTGTTGACATTCTTACGTATATGATCCAGAAATGGACAGGGCTCCCCAACGGAATGGTTCTCGGAAGCGGCACAACTCTTGATACAATACGTTTCAGAAGTTCGCTTGCCTCGATAACTGGTATTGACTGCACAAATATTCACGGTTATATAATCGGTGAACACGGTGATTCTCAGGTTCCTGTTTGGAGCAACACTCACATAGCGGGAATAGAAATCGCGGATTACTGCAAGACAAACGGCATCACTTTGACCGAAGAAGTAAAAGCAAACGTTCTTGAGCAGGTAAAGACCGGCGGTGCTGAGATTATCAAGCGCAAGGGTGCAACCTACTACGGTGTTGCAGTTTGCGTTGCGACACTTGTTGATTCTCTCATGCGTGACAGTGATACAATCCGTACCGTAAGCACCGTCCTCAACGGTGAGTTCGGAGTAAGTGATGTTGCTCTGTCCCTTCCGACGATTATCGGTTCCAGCGGAGCAAAGAGAGTTCTTCTCCCCAATATCACAGATGAAGAACTTGCACTTTTCCGTAAGTCAGCAGAAGCTTGCAAAGCTGTGCTTGATGAATGTAAGTAAAATTCCAATAACACATAAAAACACGGTCTGGAAATGCAGACCGTGTTTTTATGTGTTTCTACTCATCTTGAAAGTCAGGTATGAAATCTTGTACAGCAGAAGATATATCTTGTATAAATACGTTTTTTATTCCACAATCAAGACAATAATCAACCATCGCCTGATAATGTGATTCATTTATCCGTTTGCTAAGCTTTGGATGCTCTCTGACATTGGGCATAGGAGTGTACTGACTCATAAGGCTTATATAAATATTATCTCCATACGATGAATGCAAATAATCAAGTATTCTCTTTGTTTCAAACAAAAGCCCCGGAAGCATCATATGCCGTACAATGACACCTTTCTTTATCATCCCGCGATTATCAAAAGTATTCACGCCAACTTGCCTGAACATCTCTTCTATCGCAGCTCCTGCAACATCAAAATAGTTCGGTGCACAAGAATATTCAATGGCATATTTATCGGAGAAATACTTAAAATCCGGCATATATACATCAATATATCCACGAAGAAGTTTTAACGTTTCAACGCTCTCGTATCCGCCTGAATTGTATATAACAGGGATGTTCAGCCCTTTTGATTCAGCAATATCAAGCGAAGAAATTATCTGAGGTACATAATGCGTGGGTGTTACAAGATTTATATTATCAGCACCCTGCTCCTGAAGCATAAGAAAGCTTTCTGCAAGTTCAGCTTCTGTAACCCAATACCCGTTTTCACCCGTGCTGATAACATAATTCTGGCAATATGCGCATTTCATATTACAACCGGAGAAAAAGACCGTACCTGAACCGTTTCTTCCCGAAACGCAAGGTTCCTCCCACATATGCAATGCAACACGAGCGATTTTAGCATTCGCACCGGCACCGCAAAAACCTTTTTCGCCTTTAAGTCGATTTGCACGACATTTCCGCGGGCATAGTTTGCAAGATTCTAATAACTCTTTTGAGCTTTCTTTATTTTCAACCATCATTTCCGAGGAATAACTATAACCTTATTCTTTTGTGATTCGCGATAAAGAACCACTTTATTGCCGATACATTGAACCGGATATGCACCCGTATGCTCACAAAGCACATCACTTACACTTCTTGTATCCAATAAAGAATTTTCAAGTATTTTTATTTTTATAAGCTCATTTGCCTCAAGAGCAAGGTCAACCATCTTTATCGTTTCATCATCGATGCCATCCTTACCAATCTGATATTTTGCATCAATTCCGTTTGCAAGACCTCTTAAATAAGCACGCTGTTTTCCTGTCATAATTCACACTCTTCCTTTTTATTGTTAAATCATAAGGTTGCAGATAAGCTCGCTGAGTTCAGCCGGGTTGTCAATCTCAAGACCACTTATAAGCCTTGCGTTAGCGAAAAGAATTCTGCTGTAGGACGCAAGCTTTTCTTTATCATTTTTAAATAATTCGGAAAGCTTCGCTGCTATCGGATGCTTAAAGTTTATTTCCAAAACAATCTCTGCTTTCATCGCATTTTCCGACGCCCCCGGCATCTTGTTCAAGACCTTTTCCATACCGAGAGAAAGCATTCCTTCGTTTGCGAGGCAGACTGCATGAGAACCGATCGTGTTTGTAAAGCGAACAGCACTTACGCAATCTCCAAGGCTTTCTTTAATGAACCCGAACATTTCCTCTGCCTTTTCATTTTCGTTCTTAAGAGCTTCCTTCTCCTCATCTGTAGAAAGATCGAGATTTTCATTGCAGACGTTTACAAACTCTTTATCCGCATATTTAGCGAGCATCGAAATTGCAAACTCATCTATGTCCTCTGTTAAGTAAAGAACTTCAAATCCGTGGTTTACCACACTTTCCACCTGCGGAAGAAGTGCAATTCTTGCCTCAGTATCTCCTGACGCGTAATAAATCGCTTTTTGCTCTTCGCGCATTCTGTCTGTGTACTCTTTAAGGGTAACATACTTTTCTTCTGCAGAAGACTTAAACATGATAAGATCCTGTAAAAGCTCTTTATTTCTGCCATAGCCTTCATACACTCCCCACTTAAGTTGAGCGCCGAATGCCTTGAAGAACTTTTCGTATTCCTCACGATCAGAAGACAGCATTTTTGAAAGCTCGCTTGCGATTTTCTTTTCAAGAGCCTTGGCAATTACCCGTAGCTGACGATCATGCTGAAGAAGCTCTCTTGAAATGTTAAGAGATAAATCAGAACTATCGACAAGACCACGAACAAAACTGAAATAATCCGGAAGCAGTTCCTTGCATTTATCCATTATAAGGACGCCGCTTGAATAAAGCTGAAGCCCTTTTTCAAAATCTTTGCTGTAATAATCAAACGGAGCATGCGACGGAATAAACATAAGTGCTTCAAAATTCGCCGTTCCCTCTGTTTTTTGTCTGATAATGCGAAGCGGATCTTCAAAATCAAAAAACTTATCTTTGTAGAAAGACGCATATTCTTCATCAGTTACTTCAGAAGAAGCTTTTTTCCAAATCGGGATCATACTATTGAGCGTTATATCCTCTTTCACGGTTTCATACTCATTTTCCGTTCCCTCTTTTAACTTGCTGTTCTCAACAAACATACGTATCGGATAGCGGATATAATCACTGTATTTTTTTACGAGTGAACGAAGTTTATACTCCTCAAGATATTCGCTGTATTTCTCATCCTCGGTATCCTCTTTGATCTGAAGAACAATTACCGTACCGGCACTTTCTTTATTGCACTCATTTACAGTATAGCCGTCTGCCCCTGATGACTCCCAGCAATAAGCAACATCCGCACCGTAAACGCGGCTGGATACCGTTATTTTATCAGCAACCATAAATGCAGAATAAAAACCTACACCAAATTGACCGATAATATCAATATTTTCACCGTTACCGTTCTCCGGATTATTTTTAAAATCAAAAGAACCGCTTTTTGCAATTGTTCCGAGATTGTTTTCAAGCTCTTCCTGTGTCATTCCGCATCCGTTATCGGATATTGTAAGCGTCCGTGCCTCTTTGTCTGCTGTAATGCGTATCTCATAGTCATTTTGCTTAAGGGCAACTGTATCATCCGTAAGCGAACGGAAGTACAGCTTATCAATAGCATCACTGGCATTTGAAATAAGCTCCCGCAAAAAGATTTCTTTATGCGTGTAAATAGAATTAACCATCATATCAAGGAGCTTTTTTGATTCTGTTTTAAATTGCTTTTTTGCCATTTTCTTTACCTCTGTTTCAATTAAATTATACTATATATTATAACTCTAAAATGAAAAATTGTCCACATCGGTGTTGTTAATGATTTGTAAAAAAATTTCTTTAAAAAAATAAAAAGCCGAAACATGTTGCATTTTGCACCATTTTTTGTTATTATTAATAATATAAAACATTATACAGTTTGGAGAATATAACTATGGCTAAATACAAATTCACATCCGAATCGGTAACTGAAGGACATCCGGATAAGGTTTGCGACCAAATTTCAGATGCGATTCTTGATGCTATCATTGCAAATGACAAAAATGCCCGCGTTGCGTGCGAAACAATCGTAACAACAGGTATGGCTCTTGTTATGGGCGAAATATCAACTAACTGTTATGTAGACATTCCGTCCACGGTCAGAAAAACAATCGAAGATATCGGATATAACAATCCGGCAATAGGCTTTGATGCCAGAACTTGTGCCGTTCTTACTTCTATAGATGAGCAATCTGCAGACATCGCGCTTGGCGTTGATAACTCCTATGAATTCAAAGCGACTTCAGGTGATATTGCAGATAAAATAGGTGCCGGTGACCAAGGAATGATGTTTGGTTATGCTTGCAACGAAACCGAAGAGTTAATGCCTGCTCCTATCACATATGCACACAAGCTTACAAAACGCCTCGCTGATGTCAGAAAATCCGGAGAGCTGGATTTTCTCTGCCCCGACGGCAAAGCTCAGGTTACGTTTGAATACGACGGAAATAAGGTTGTGCGCTGTGATACGGTTGTTGTATCGACTCAGCACTATGACACAGTATCCCTTGATGCGCTCCGTGATGCAATAACTAAAACCGTTATTTTGCCTGTTATGCCTGAAAACCTTATTGACAGCAATACAAAATTTCTTATAAATCCCACCGGAAGATTTGTTATCGGCGGTCCTCAAGGCGATTCAGGACTTACAGGAAGAAAGATAATCGTTGATACTTATGGCGGTTTTGCACGTCACGGCGGCGGTGCTTTTTCAGGAAAAGATCCTACAAAGGTTGACCGAAGCGCGGCGTATATGGCAAGATATATCGCAAAAAATATTGTTGCATCCAAGCTTGCAGAGCGTTGCGAAATTGAGCTTGCATATGCTATCGGCGTGGCAAATCCGGTTTCGGTTTTTGTTGACACATTTGGAACAGGAGCTGTTGATGACGAGAAACTTGCTAAAATAGTTCTTGAAAACTTCGATATGCGTCCGGTAAAAATCATTGAACAATTTGACCTGCGCCGTCCGATTTATAAAGCAACAGCCTCTTACGGACATTTCGGAAGAACGGATATTTCCCTTCCTGGGTAAAGGACTGATATGGCAAACAAGCTTTCCGCATATATCAAATAACATATTAACAGCAAAAGCACCGATTGTTGTCGGTGCTTTTGCTGTTATTGATCACACTTACAAAAATCCATAAAATTCATTTGGCAAGGCAGAACAATAATGATGTAGTTTAGTTTTTAATGAAATATCTCACTTTGTTCGATATGAAATAATTTACTTCGTAAATTGTGAAATAGAAAGCTTTCGCTTTCTGTGAAATGAAATTTGC
>SVLF01000016.1 GCA_015068085.1 Oscillospiraceae bacterium | reverse complement strand
ATATCTTAGCTGCCAATTCTCCGAACGCATACAGCATCGCGCTCAATGTTACGAGGGGCGGAACTTTTGAGGCAAACGTAAGCTTTAAGAGAAAAGCGAACGGATATACGGCTGATGTATGGCTTGTAAGAAAAGCAGATAATGCCGGCTTGACGGACAAGACGCTTATATCAACAACAGATCTGACAACGCTTGTTAACGGTATAGACACGAACAAAGACGCTCAGAAGCTCGGCACCATTAATATGGATGCGGAAGTAAATGAGCAAACTATAACCACCTGGGCACTGGGAAATGCAACAGTGACCCCGGGCGAATATAGGCTCATATTCATCGTTACAGAAAAAAATACGTCTGCTAACAGTAACGGTGAGATTATAAGCTTCTCGTTAAGTCCGAAGCAGGAGAAGAAACTCACCTCAATCATTCTCTCTGCCGATAAAACGGAAATCGAGCTGACAGAGAAAGCAAAGCTTACTGCAACGGCTGTTTACTCTGTCGGAGGAAACGCGCTGTTGGAGCCGGAAAACATAACTTACAAAAGCTCTGACGAAAGCATTGCAACGGTGGATGAGAACGGCGTTGTTGTTCCGAAAAAGCCGGGCGAGGTTACAATAACGGCAACGGCGAAGGGAACGGAGATAAGCGCGCAGACAAAGATAAGCATAATCGGAAAAAGGCTTGTCAATGCAGAGCTTGTGTCTTCCGCGAAAAAGCTGCTTATAGGCGAGAGTGCAGTTCTCATGGCGAAGGGTTATCTTTCCGATGGCAGTGAAATAAGCGCTAATGGCAGCGTGGTAAGCGCTCCGGACGCAAAGGTGACATACACCTCGCTTACGCCGGAGATCCTTTCGGTGGACGACAGCGGAACGGTTACAGCGCTTTGCGCGGGTACCGGCAGAGTCCGCGCGACTCTCTCTTTCGAGGGAAGTGAAATGTCCCGCGAGATGAACATAACCGCAATTGCAGACACAGATAGCCTTGAATATAACTTCAAGTGGGAGGCTTATACCGCTGCAACGGGAAGCTTCGGACCCAGAGAGACCATAGAAAGTGTGCATTATGCGAAATATTCTTTCGCTGACATAGATCCGAAGGTATCTGCGCAGTGGCGTATTGACGGAATATATCAGATTGCAAACGCCGGAGGAACAATAGCAGCTGATGGCATTGTGCATAATGCCCTTGGTGACAGCTATGCAGGCATATACAGCTTAGCGCTTAATGTTACGATAGACGGAACCTTTGCAACAAACGTAAGCGTTAAGAGAAAAGAAAAAGGATATGCGGCTGATGTGTGGCTTGTAAGAAAAGCCGATAACGATGGCTTCCTGATGGATAAGAGCACTATAACAGTAACAGAGCTGGAAAAGTTTGTTGCCGGTATAGAGCAGAATCCGGATGCCCGGAAGCTCGGTTCGATTAATATGGATGCAGAAGAAAACGAGGAAGCTATAACCACCTGGGTACTTGACGATGTAACAGTTACCCCGGGCGAATATCGGCTCATATTCGATGTTACCGGAGGAGAAACATACCCGCAAGGCGGCTACACATATTCTGGCGGTGAGCTTGTAAGCTTCTCGTTCGGTCCGGTGCAGGAAAAGAAAATAACCTCCGTTATTCTCTCTGCTGATAAATCGGAAATCGAGCTGGCAGAGCGGGCAAAGCTTACTGCAACGGCTGCTTACTCCACCGGTACAATAGGACTGTTAGAGCAGGAAAGCGTAGCTTACGTATGCTCCGATGAAAGCATTGCAACGGTGGATGAGAACGGCGTTGTTGCTCCGAAAAAGCCGGGCGAGGTTACAATAACAGCCACGGTGAAAGGAACGGAGATAAGCACGCAGAAAAAGATAAGAATAGTTGACAAAAAATTTATTAATGCACATCTTATGTCTTCGAAGAAAACGCTGCTTATAGGTGAGAGTGCACTTCTCACGGCGAAGGGTTATCTTTCCGATGGAAGAGAAGTAAGCGCTCCGGAGGCGGAGGTAACATATACCTCGCTAACGCCGGGTATCCTTTCGGTGGATGAGAACGGAACGGTTAAGGCACTTCGTGCAGGAAACGGCAGAGTCCGCGCGGCGCTCTCGTTGGGCGGAAGTGTAATATCATGTGAGGTGACCATAAACACCTCGAAGGAATCGAAGCCGGAAGTACTCACATATGAGTTTTCCTCCCTGGCGCACGCAGACTCTTCGACAACAGACGGAGTTATGTCTCCGCAAACGATGATCAATATCAAAAATCTCAAGCTTTTTGATATTGAAAACACAATGCTCGGCAAAGCACAGTGGGGCTTCGTAAACATAAAGAAGGAAGGGCGAGGTGAGAATAAGCACCAATATAACAAGGACACGGAATGGTTCTATGTATATTTCGGTGACAGCACCGAGCCACCGCGCTTTGACGGAAAAACGAAGCCGAAAAACGCCGCTATCCTCGGCTATGAGATATATGTTCCCCATAACGGCGAATATAATATGAGCACCAAGCATTATACAGGTGATGAGAAATATCTTGATGCGACATATCTTCTTGTTGAAAAGCCGGAGGATGCGGAAAAATATTATGCAATTAATCCCGACGGAACGGCAAAAACGGGAGAAAATGCGCTCTGGTCGGCGGAAGGCTTATATCAGCTTGCGCTTGATAACAGCGAAGACTGCGTTATAGGGCATTTTGAAGGATACCCGAGAAATACGGATTCGCAATACAAGACAAGCTTTTTAGGTACGCGGGAAATAAAGGCGGGAAGCTATTTCCTCCTCATAATCCCTGACGGAAGAAATGAGAAAGCAGCCTTCAGCACAGTAAGCAATAACAATTTGATGCTGTGCAACGTATGTAATTTCAAGCTTACGCCCGCAAGTTATGACACCTTCTCGGTGTTCAGGCTTCAGGCAGAGAAAACCGCGCTTGAAATCGGCGAAAAGACGGCACTTACAATTTCGGCAGAATACACTGAAAGCGGCAAGATTGCAAATTTATCGGGTGTTACATACAAAAGCTCGGATGACAGCATTGCAACCGTCTCAGAGGATGGTATCGTCACGGCGAAAAGAGCCGGTAAGGTAACCGTTACCGCAGAGCACGCCGAGAAAAACGGAACTTCCAAAATAGAAATAGAGGTTCTTCCCACGCGTATCATCACGGCGCAAGCAGAGATTTCGCCGAAAACCGTTGAGGTCGGCTCCGGTGCTGCGGTCACGGCAAAAGGTTATCTCACAACCGGAGAAATAGCAGATATGACAGACGGTGAGTTTTCCTACGAGGTGCTCACGCAGGAGATACTCTCGGTTGACGAAAATGGAAATATCTCAACACACCGCGCAGGAACAGGTAAGGTCGGCGTTACGCTGATGCTTGACGGCTACAGAGCATATTCCGAGGCTGAAATCACCGTAACGGACAAAAGCGCGATCAAAAGTGCATTGCTCTCTGCACCGGAAACGGTCGGATATCTCCGTGAGGCAGACCTTACCCTTACAGGTGAAATGGAAAGCGGGTATGGGGTTGACTTCTCGCAGGCAGAAATCCGCTGGTTTGTAAACAGCACCCCGGCGGGCGGTGTTTCGGTAACACCGCAAAACCGCCTCTATGGTGATATATTTAAAGCGGCGGCTGAAATTTATGCGGAAATCACCTTGAATGGAGGAAAGGTAACAACAAACAAGGTTAATGTTTCTGTTGTTGAGAGCAGCCTTCATGATGTAGTCTTAAAGTTCACCTCGCTTCGGATAAACAAAATATCTGAGGTAACGCTTGGCGAATACGGGTGGGCGCTGAATACCGAGCTGTCCCACAGTTCGGCAGCGAATATCACGCCTGAGCGATTCCATACCTATTTTAACACGAATGCAGCCGATGCTGACCTTGTTTTTGATATAGACATTCCAAACGCGGGTGTATATACCCCGATAATATCCTGCACAAGGCAGGCGCATGCGCCGAAGCTTGCATATGTGTATGTTGACGGCATATTCGCAGGAGAATACGAGGCTTATAATCGCAGCTTATCGGAAAACTTCCGTTCGTTCTTCCTCACAAAGGGCGTGCATACTCTTACGCTCCGTCCTGTGGAGAAAGGAAAAGGATTCAAATTCCCGCTTCAGCTAATCCGCTTTGCGGCGCGCGAAGCGCTCCCGACAGTTGATAAAATACTGACAGGAAAGGATGCTTATACCATTTCCATCGGTGAAAGCGTAAACCTTGGCGCATACATCAGCATGACTGACGGGTTTGAATATGCATGGCAGACAGAGCGGGATGGAGACGCAGACCCATATGCATCGGTTGCATATGAAATCGATGGGGATGGGTCTGCCGAGGTCTCAGCCGACGGAACCATAACCGCAAAGAAGGAAGGCAGCGCGACGGTTACCGTTACGGTAAGCTTAAACGATGAGAAAACAACAAAGGAAATTCCTGTTACGGTTGTCCCAAAAGGCGCCGAAACTGCAGATAATATCCTTACATCCGTTGAAATTGAAGCACCGTTTTATGCAATGAACCCCGAAACAGAAGGTGTACAGCTCACCGCTATCGGCAAAAACGCCGACGGCGAAAAGCTTGACCTTACGCATGCAGAGATTACGTGGTCAATTGAGGAAAACGATGCAATGACGGTGTCGGAGAGTGGATATATAACCCCGCTCGGCCTCGGTGATGCAACCGTCACGGTAACGGTTACGCTCGGAAGCGTAACGCTCTCCGGTCAGCACTTTTTCTCTGTTCGTGAAGGAAAGGTCGGAAGAACGTATTATCCTGACGATGCGGCGGAGATTGCAGCTGAAAACGTCTCGAAATATGATTGGGCGAAGAGCACGGTAAAAAGTGCGATTGCCGCGGCGGATAAGTATGTCGGCATGGAGGATTTTCTGTGGGAGCTTGTTCCGGCAGAAGGAATTCCGCGCTCATGCAATGTTGGTTATCGCAGCGATCCGGATAGCTACAACTGCCGCTATTGCGGAGTAGATCTCCGGAAGGAATACACCAATTTTCCTTGGATAGTAAATCCGTTCACACGTAAGTGGAAGATTCAGTGTCCTGATTGCAAGCGCCTTTTCCCATCCAACGATTTTGAAAGCTTTTACGAGCTTGGCCGCGACGAGCACGGAGTTTTTGACGTTACGCGGGCAAGAAAAAAGCACCACAATATGCTTACTCACGGTGATGAGAACGCCGTCTGTGATTGCCCGTATATCCCGCCCACAGAAAAGAGCGATGAGTGGTATGAGTTTTACGGCTACGGAAATCCGGAGGGTTATTTGTATAACGAGCTGTATTCTGAGCTTCGTGATCCGTCAAAAGCGGAAACATACAACATAGACCCGTGGAAGAAGGTAGAGGTTAACGGCACGCGTTGGGGCGTTGATGACGGCTTTGGATACGATACCGGAAGAAAATATCCGGCAGGAACACCGGAAATTCATACATATCTTTCATACTATATGCACTACGGTGTCTGGATGGCACAGAATCAGTATAATGAAGGTGTTGTACAAAAAGCACTTGAAAAATTGAGAGATGCATATCTCTATACCGGTGATGAGAAATACGGCAGAGTCGGTGCAATATTGCTCGACCGCGTTGCTGATGTTTATCCCGGATACGATCTTCGCCCGTATCTTTCACGTTTTTCGAATTCCGACGGAGGATCAAAGGCCGGAAAGATTGTAGGACGTATTTGGGAAGCAAACGTATTTTCACGGGTATTACCGATGGCATATGATGCGTTCTGGCCGATGTATGATGACCCGTATGTTGTTTCTTTCCTTGATGAGAAAGCAAAGAAATATAAGCTTGAACACAAATTTGACGAAAACGGAAATGTAACGCCGGAAACAATTCGCAGAAATTGTGAAGACGGTATTTGCCGTGAGGGATATAAAGCAGCTTTGGATGCATCTTCCTATGGTAATTTCGGAATGCATCAGGCGGGTGTTGCTCTTGCGGCGGTTGTATTGGACAGTCATCCGGAGACCGATGAGATGTTTGAATGGATTTTCAAATATGAGGAAACCGATATGGCTAACTACAACACCGGAGGTGATGTAGGAAAGACCCTTATGGCCAAGGTGTCGCGCGACGGTGTCGGTGATGAGGGTGCGGCAGGTTACAACAGAGGCTGGGTAACGAGACTTGTATATGTTGCAGATGCGGCTTCATCATATGACGAAGTCGCTATGGGAAAGCTGTATGAGCATCCGAAATATGTAAGCATGATAACAGCGTGGCTGCCGTATACGCTTGTCCGCCGTGGTGTTCCATCGGTCGGAGACAGCGGTGCTCTCGCAGGCTATGCCAAGATGCCGGATAATGACCAGGTTCTTATGAACGGCTTTAAGAACGTTAAAGAGGTTAATGAGGAGCAGGCAATAAAAATAGCTCAGCTTATGTGGTTCTTAAGAGACGGAGATATGAACAATATCCACTATGACATTCTCACAAGAGATCCTGAAAGCATACAGACAGAAATCAAGGAAATAATTGACACCTATGGTGAATATGACTTTGACAAGAGCTCTATGCTTACCGGTCACGGCTTCGGAGTTCTTCGTGCAGGAACACTTCACGGCTCTGACGTAAAGAACGGTTTAGTTGATACTCAGCGCGATTTCTGGATGTATTTCGGAGGTGCGCTCTCACATAAGCACTCCGATGGCTTGAACCTCGGTATTGAGGCTTACGGTATCGACTTATCGGGTGATATCGGATACCCGGAGGCTACGGGTCAGGATGCAAACCGAAGCCAGTGGGTAAACAAGACGATTTCACACAACTGCGTTGTTGTAAACGAATCATCCATCCGCTCGGGTAATGCGGCACTCAAGCCTCTGCATTTTGACGCAAAGGATACGAGGGTTAAGGTTATGGATGTTGACGGAGGAAACAGCGCGTATGCAGATACTGATGAATACCGCCGCACTGTGGTTATGGTGGATTATGACAGCGAAATATCCTACGGAATAGATTTCTTCAAGGTTCTCGGTGGTAATGACCACCTCTATTCCTTCCATGCAAACAGCATTGAAGACCCTGAGTTTTCAGATAACCTCAAATTTATCGCTCAGAATGGCGGAACTTACGCCGGTGCGGATATTCCGTTTGGAAATGATCCGTGGACAAATACTGCAAACGCTCATTCCACGCTTAAATTCCCTGACGGATATACATGGCTTGACGATATCAAACGCGCGGATAATCCCGGCGTAAATGAATTCTGGCTTGACTATAAGATAAAGGATTATCGCAAGCTTTCAAGAAACAGCAATATGGATATTCATATGCGGTTGACGGCGGTGAATGACTGGGCACCGGAGGAAGTAACGCTCGCAAACGGTCTGTCGACGCGAAGCGGCGGTGAGCTGAAAATTATCAATCATATGGAATATCTCCTTATCCGCCGTAAGGGCGAGACTCTCAACACGCTCTTTACCACGGTTATTGAGCCGTATAACAAAAACCGCTACATAAAGAGCATAAAGCGCGTTGACATTGAGCCGACAGGCGACATTAAGCCGGGCAAAACAGATGCCGCAAATGCAGTCCGAGTAGAGCTTGTTGACGGCAGAGTGGACTACGTTGTGTACGCGCAGAACAACGATGTCACCTACAGAATAACCGACTCTGAAAACGATTACAGCTTCGAATTCAAGGGGTTTGTAGGCGTGTGGACGGTTGCGGGAGAGAACGTGAACATCTACAGCTATATCCACGATGGTGAAATGATGGGAACGGAAACGGAAAAGCTCGAAAGCCTTGATGCGGCGATTAAAGGTGAAATCCGCGACTTTGAGCGTGAGCTTTCGTTTGAGAACTGGATTGATGTTGAATTTGACCGCGAGATAACACAGGCGGAGGCAGACACGCTTTCCGACAGGCTCTTAAATGTGGAGTTTAAAGGACACGGCAACGCGGCGTACATTATTGAAAGCGTTGATATGAGCGATGCAACTCACGGCAGAATTAACTTCGGAAACGTTTCGCTTATAAACGGTTTTGTTGATGATAAGGATGAGAGCAAGGGTTATACGTATGATGTTGCAGTCGGCAAAAGCTTTGAAATACCGATGTCATATGAGGAAGACAACGCTCCTGTGTTTGATGAGATTTCAGACAATTATACAACATCTGCGGGCAGCACCATTACCGTGAAGCTTAATGCAACGGCGGATGACAACGGACCGCTAACCTATTCTGCAAGAACGCTTCCGCGCGGCGCAAGCTTCAATGCGGAAACTGCAACCTTCAGCTGGAAGCCGACAGGAAGCCAGGTGGGCGACAGCCTTGTCGCAATTGATGCAGTGGATGAATACGGCAGAATAGCTACGCAGTATTTCACCGTTACGGTTTACGGTTCAACAACCGCCAAACCGTCAGAGAAAACGGAAGAAAATACAGGAACCTCTACTGAGGGAACCGCCGGCGGCGGAGGTGGCGGTGGCGGCGGTGCCGCACCGGAAACTTCCGATAAAACAAACACTGACGAAACCGATAAGAACGAAGAAAGTGAAAATACCGCACCCGACACGTCGGGTGAAACGGATAACATCCGTTTCACAGACCTTGGTAACCACGAATGGGCAGAGGATGCGATAAACGAACTTGCAGATGATGGAATAATAAAGGGAACGACTGCAAGAACGTATTCACCGCAGAATAATATCACCCGTGCAGATTTTGCTCTGCTGCTCGTTCGCGCGTTTAAGCTTGAGTCGGATAATACGGAAAACTTTGATGATGTATCGGTGAATGATTATTATGCATCCGAGCTTGCAATAGCGCGCAACACAGGCATTGTCAACGGTATCGGTGATAACAAGTACGCTCCTCGAAACACCATCACCCGTCAGGACATGATGGTGATAGTATACAGAGCGCTCCAAGCCTCCCTTGCCCTAAAGGGAGGGGGACCGTCGAATGACGGTGGAGGGATTTCGCCCTCTCAGTCGCTTGCAGCGACAGCTCTCCCGAAGGGAGAGCCAAGTAAGGCAGAGCAATATCCCGACTTCACTTCCGTCGCACCCTACGCCCAAGACGCAGTCTCCGCGCTCATCAGCGCAGGAGTTGTCAACGGTAAATCCGGTAGCATTGCACCGACTGACTACACCACCCGCGCAGAAGTTGCGGTACTTATCAAACGTATACTTGACTTCGTTGGGTAATGAGTAATATTAAAAGCCGGGGGCAAGAGCTTTGCTCTGCCTCCGGTCACAAGGAGAAAAAAGGCAATGGCAAATAAAAAACATTGGTGGCAGGAAGTGCCGCTTACAATAAGTGCTGTTCAGGCTAACTGGGGCAATGACCCGGAATGGGTGCTTGATGAGTACGTATCAAAGCAAGGCTTTAACACAGAACAGCTTCTTCACCTGACAGCAGAAGGAATATTAGGTAACTATAACGAGGAGCGTGACGCAAAAAAGCTTGATCATTATCTTCAAAAATCAAGGGCACACGGCATCCGTGAAATAGTTTATTTTAATACGCATATCATCGAAGGGGATACTGCAAAAGAACACCCGGAGTGGTGCGAGCGCACTTCTGACGGAGAAGCGATGAAGCAATACGGTACATATAACCTTGTTTGTGTAAACCCCGAAGGTCCGTGGCATAAAAAGTTTTTAAAGGATATTGAAGCACTTTGCAAGCACGACATTGACGGTATATTCCTCGACGGCCCCGCCATGCGGGAAACCGGCTGTTACTGTGATGTGTGCCGCGCAACTTTTGAAAAAAGGTTCGGGCATTCAATTTACGAAGCTACCCGCCGCGAGCTTTATGAGCTGCGTATAGGCTCGGTTACACAGCATATAAAGGAGGCTTACGAGCTTGTAAAGAGCATAAATCCGGAGATTGCGCTTTATTTCAACAATCACCCGATCGGCGGAAGCGTGGTAGGAGTACATGCAAGAAAGCTTTATGATTATGTCGATATCATTGGCAACGAAGGCGGCTTTCACAGAGCAGAAATTAATCGCGTCGGGCTTTGGAAACCAAGCTACAATACTAAAACCCTTGAGGCTATAGCGGGCGATACTCTGAAAGGGGAAAAACCGCTTGTCTGCTTTTTTGCCGGAAATATGAGCGGAACTCCGTGCTATATGCACACTCCGGCTGAGACACAGCTTATATATGCCCAGGCCCTTGCAAATGGTGCCAATGTCTGGTACGGCGTTCATTTCAGTCCGTCTGAGTTTATGAACACGGAAGCCTGTCTTACAGCAAAGGAAATGAACGAGTTTGTGCTTTCAAATAAGCGCATATTCGCGCCGTCAAAGACCTGTGCGAGGGTTGCGCTCGTTTGGTCACGCGATACAACCGATAATTATGAAACAAGTATAGATGAAAGTGATTTTGTTGCGGCAAGAAAAGCGAATAACGCTGAACGCGGCGACCTTTTTACTGCAGTTACTTTCATGATAGATGTGCTTGAGAGAAATCATATCCAGTTTGATATTATGGATGAACATTCTGTTCAGGACGGAACAATAAACAACTATGAAGCAGTTATCCTTCCGGAGGTTGCATGCATGTCGGAAAAGACCGCGGAATGTATCAGAAGCTACGTTGCCGCAGGCGGAAACGTGCTTGCAAACTTTGATATCGGAGTGTATGACGAATTCGGAGAATTTGAGGGAGCATCAAAGCTTGGCGACGTTTTCGGAATATCGGGTGAGCTTAAAACGGTAAAATTGCCGCTCATCGGAACATCATATACGTTCAAGGAAAAAGAAGATGCTTTGCTCGATTCACTTTCCTTCTTCCGCATTCCGTCACCGGTGCTGAACGCTGAGTGGGATATAGCGCCTGATGCGGAAGTTTTGATGAGCACAGGCTATCCGTATGAGACTGTTTTTGGAAATATGGCGGCAGCCGAGAGATTTCCATCCGTTATAAAGCATGCTTACGGAAAGGGTTGTGCATATTACATCAGCGGAACCATCGGAGAAACGGCAACAAACGTAAGGAATATTCCTGATTATGCAAATCTCGTAAGGCAGTTCTGCGATATAACCTCGCGTCCGGTTGTAAAATCCGATGCTCCGGGATTATATGAGGTTGTGCTGAGACGGCAGGAGAACAGATTTATTCTACATATAATAAATCTTACCGGGGCGATGGAAAGACCGGTTCGTGAGCTTGTTCCGTTATACAATGTTCCGTTTGAATTAAGCCTTGATGGCTTCGGGATTGAAAAAGAGAGCTATTCCGTAGCCTCCGCGCGCGGCGCAAACCTCCGGAACGTGAAGGCTAACGGCAATAAAGTAAGCTTCGAGCTTGATAAGATTGATGCTTACGAAATAATTGTAATTGAGTAAATGAGGTAAGTGAAATGAATGTACTTATTATGACTGATCTTGAGGGGATCAGCGGTGTTGACTACAAAGATCAGGTTCACGATACCGCCTCGGACGGATACAAGTACGCCTGTGAAAGATTGATGGCAGACACTAACGCTGCTGTCGAGGGCGCGAAGCGTGCCGGTGCAGATATGGTGTATGTTGTTGACGGGCACGGTGCAGGTGGCAATTTTATTGACACAATGCTTGACCCCCGGGCAACGCATATATCCTATAGAGAGTTTGACAGAATGCTTGAAGATGTACAGATTGATGCATATCTTCAGATTGGTGCACACGCTATGCCGCATACGCCAAAGGCATTTCTAAGTCATGTAATGTCGTCCGCAAGATGGTATAATTATCGGATAAACGGCGTGTGCTACGGCGAAATCGTTATGACTGCGTTGTACGCAGGTATGCATGGTGTACCGTGTGTTATGGTGTCCGGAGACAGTGCCGCTTGCGCTGAGGCACGAAGCTGTATCGGAGAGAATATCGCCTGTGCGGAGGTTAAAAGAGGGCTCAAGTGGACACGTGCCGAGAGCATTGACCTCGATAAAGCGCAAGAGCTTATCCGCGATGCCGCAGAAGACGGAATACGCAGAAGAAAAGAAATCAAGCTGTTTACGGTTCCGCTTCCGGCTACATTCAGGCTTGAATTTCTCAGAGCTGACATCTGCGATGACTTTGTTGATGAAAAACCATATCTCACTCGCATAGATGCACGTACCGTAGAACGGGTTGCCAAAGAAATTAAAACGTATGGCGATGTGCAGTTTTAGATGAAAAACAAAGGGCTTGTAGCAAAATGCATTTCGCTACAATCCCTTTAAAATTCGCACTTGATATATTTTTAAATGTGCACTGATATATTATCAGATTAAATTCTTTTAACTATTTCCTTTTGCGACTTGACTATACACTCCGAGGGATAAACTCCGCGGAGAGAGGTGAGAGGATATACCGAGGTGTTTTTCCCTACCACGGTACCGGGATTAATAACAGAGTTACATCCGATATCCGCACCGTCACCGAGAATTGCCCCGACCTTGCGACGTTCTGTTTCATAATCGTGCTCGCCCCGTATCACAACGTTTTTTCCATCGGCCTTTAAGTTTGAGCATACTGCTCCCGCACCGAGATGTGCGTGATTACCAAGAACAGAATCTCCGATATAGTTGTAATGTGGTGCCTGAACATCGTTAAGAAGAATGCAGTTTTTAAGTTCCGAGGAGTTTCCTATAACGCACCCTTCGCCGGTTATTACGTTTCCTCTTATATATGCCCCCGGGCGGATTTCCGTACCTCTGCCTATAACGCAAGGACCGATTATCGTTGCTGTAGGAGGGATGATAACATCTTCTCCGATAAGAACATCATCCGCAAGAAGGCGATATCCGGACATACCGTCGGCTATAAGCTTCTCGGCAAGCGCTCCGATTTTACCGAGAAGCTCCCACGGATATTCGCAGCTTTCAAAAAGCGGCTTGAGATACGCTGTTTCGCATTCAAAAAGCTCTGCTGTTTTCACCCTTTTAATCAATGCTGTAACCCCTTTCTGAAATTACGCCTGCTATAAGCTCTGTATATTCTTTGCATTTTTGCTCGCTTTGGCATTCTGCCATAATACGTATCAGCGGTTCAGTGCCGCTTGGGCGAAGAAGAATTCTGCCCTTACCGCCGATTTCGCACTCTGCTGATTTAACAGCCTTTTGAACCTCGCCATCTCCGAGCACTGCGTCCTTATCCACCACTCTTACGTTTTTAAGTGCCTGAGGATAAATGCTCACGCCCTCCGCAAGCTCAGCGAGTGACAGCTTTGAATCACAGATTTCCTCGGTAAGCATTATTGCCGTGAGAATTCCGTCGCCTGTTGTGGCGTATTTTTTGAGAATGATATGTCCCGATTGCTCTCCGCCGAGGCTGTAACCGCCCTTTTGCATACATTCGTAAACAAAGCGGTCGCCAACCTTGGTCTGTATGCTTTTTATTCCTGTCTCGGAAAAGCTTTCCGCGAGACCGCTGTTTGACATAACGGTGGTCACCACCGTGTCCTTGCTGAGCATACCGCGGGATTTTAAGCGTTTGCCGAGAATATAGAGCATAATATCTCCGTCTATCACATTTCCGTTTTCATCAACGGCAATACAGCGGTCTGCATCTCCGTCAAAGGCAAAGCCGCAATCGAGGTGCTTTTCGCGGACAAGATCCTGCAGTTTTTCTATATGGGTGGAGCCGCAACCGTTGTTTACGTTAAGTCCGTCAGGCTCTGCTCCGATGACAACTGTTTGCGCACCGAGCGCACCGAACACGGATTTTGCAATCATCCACGAGGCTCCGTTTGCACAATCAAGCCCTATTTTTAAATCCTTATAGGAATTTGAAGCAAGGGATATAAGATATCCGAGGTATCTGTTTCTTCCGGAGGAATAATCCACTATCCGCCCGATGCGGTCGCCCGTGGCAAAAGGTAAATCGCCTGATAAGCCAAGCGAGGAAAAATCTCCGTCGAGATAGCTTTCGATAAGCGCCGTAGTGTTATCGTCAAGCTTTTCGCCGTATTTGTTTATTACTTTGATCCCGTTATCGTAATACGGGTTGTGGGATGCGGTAATCATTATTCCGCAGTCAAACTCATCCTGGCGCGTTACATAGGAAACGCTCGGCGTTGTGGTAACGTGGAGCATATACGCATCGGCACCGGATGCCGTAATTCCCGCGGCTATGGAATATTCAAGCATATAGCTTGAACGCCGCGTATCTTTTCCGATTACAATTCTCGGACGGTAGCCTGAGTTGCCGCAGCCGGAAAGAGAGGATGAAAAATACCAGCCGAGAAACCTTCCGACCTTATATGCCTGAACAGAAGTAAGCCCGACGTTCGCCTCGCCGCGGAAGCCGTCTGTACCGAAGTATTTGTTTTTCTTGTTTTTTTCCTCGTCCGAGCGCAAGCAAATTTCATCCTTCAGAAGCGCATCGGCAGAAATGCCAAAAAGCTCACAGAGCTGCAGAACCTTATCTATCTGCGGAAGAGACTGATCCATCTCCCATTTTGAAACAGCCTGACGGGAAACGGAAATCTTTTCCGCAAGCTGTTCCTGAGATATATCCGCAGATGTGCGAAGCCATGTTATTTTTTCACCAATAGTCATCGGCATAAAACCGCCTTTCTTATTATCTATGGAACATAATAGCAAAATATTCCGGGTTTATCAACCAACTTTGGTTAAAACTTTCGCAACTTACGGTTGCTGAAATGCTGATGTTAGTTTATGTTATATATATTATAATATTCGATTTTCTGAAATTTTGCAAGGTTTTATTGTCGGAAAGCGAAAAAATGCTGAAACCAATGCAGTCTTATCCGACGCCGGACAGCGATCCGCAAAATATCGTTCATTATGATAGTTGGCTCGCCTATGCTTAGGCAATAAGCGCCACAATCTGTTTTGAAAATTACACGCAACTTTTGAATTTTAAATAGTTTTGTGATAAAATTAAAACAGAAATGAGGCGTGATGAAATGCTTGAGAACGTCCGATAATTGCTGCGCATATCATTTGGCAGAATGGGCGACTATTTTCACGCCTGAAGGCACCAAGCAAACCCGGCAGAGCGGAAAAACCTGCTCTGCCGGGTGAGTTTTTCGTTTTCTACTTCAGATCAATCCACATTGCGGGACGGACAAAGTCAATGTCGCCGCCATTGTCGAAAGAACCGTCAACATAGACACAGGAGCCTTTCTGTTGGTGACTACCGGGCGACCGCAGCCACCACGAGTAGTTGCCACTGCTTTCTTCCCAACCATTAGCAACTGCATAATCCGTAGCTTTACACTGTCTTGCACTTTCGGAGCTGAAATACTTGTTGGCTTCGGTTATGCTGAGCAAGAACACCTGATCCTGCGTTGCATTGCCGGGATTGGTATTATATTGGGGATTTGCGTGTGCCTCAACTGTTACGGTGGGGATAACTGCCTTTTCATTGGCAGAAAATGCCGAACCTAAAAAATCGTTGTTCAACCATTTACGAAGTGTACAGGTTTCCCAGGTTACATCTGTATAGCTTTCATTATATTCCTTACAATCAAGTCCGTATTTACTGATTACAAGTAGCTTGGCTTCTTGCTTTTCAAGAACAAGCCATTCAATATCTTCTTTTTCTGTGCCTGTTTGCGGATAATGACCAAACCGGATAACGTCCCCGATTTTGGAACTTTTGAAGCTTTCTGTTAGTTGGATTTTTTCTGACTTTTGTTTAAATTCCTGATTTACTTTTTCACTTTTGTTGCCATTTTGTTCTAATAAATCCAATTCATCCATAATACTTTTTTCAAAAGAAGGGTCTAACAACTCTTTCATTTCTTTTTGCTGATTTTCCTCTGAAGCTATCCTTTTTTGACATACCTCAAGGTTATTGCATATATTTTCGAAAGATTCGTACCCCTGTTTCTTCGGCTCTAAAGCAGTGATCTTATCTTTTAATAATGCAATTTGCTGCTGCAGTCTCTCTATTTCATTGTTGATTTCATTTCTACGTTTTCCTTTGAAAAAACCGAGCATGCTGCGCTCTTTTTCCAACGCACGTACCTTTTCTTCCGCTATTTTGCTTTCGTTGGTGTATTTTTCCAATTCAGCTTTAATCTTTGGCCACTCCTCTTTTAGTTCCGACAACATTTGTTCCTCAGCCTTAAGGGGTTCTATTGCGTAGTGCTTTTTTTTCTTTGCTTCTTCTATTTTACTTAAAGTGTCTAATAATTCAGCTTTTCTTTGGACTTTTTTTACCCTGTCAAGACTTTTCTCTGCAAGCTCTGCCGAATCCTTGTAGCCGCTTATAGATTCGAAAAGTTTTGCGGCTTTCTGGAGATAATGCAATACACCGGATAAAAAATAAGTCTTCGCATCTTGATATATATGCTCATTTTTGATTTCTTCAGCCTTTATAAAACTTTTTCTCGCAAGCTCCGCAGAGTCCTTGTATCCACTTATAGATTCAAAGAGCTTTGTAGCTTTTCTAAGGCTTTCTTCGTCTTGCAAAGAAAAACAATTGCTTGCTTTCTCATATGTTCCTTCAAGCCTTCTTTGCTCATTGCGTTTGTTGATGTATTCAATATATTCAACAAGAACTGCTTTCAAACTATCTTCAGCAAAGCGCAATGCTTTCTGATAATTATTTCTATCATTGAAGGGTTTTTCGCAATTTTTCAAATTTTCCTGTTTATTAACACGAAGCTCTGCCATAAGCTTGCCGAGATATGCCTCTGCACATTCAGGGTCAAGATCAAGCACCTTTTCGCAATATTCATCGGCGCCTTCGAAATCGCCGTCTTCAAGGAACATAAATGCGCGCTTGAGAAGCGGCTCTGTACTTGAACTTGTGGATGAAACAACGGTTTCTTTGATAACAGCCGGTGCCGGTTCGTCTGCTTTTGTAATCTTCTTAATGCCACGGATAAGATCCTGCATAAAGCCGAGCTTAGACATATCCTGCGCTTGCAAATGTGAAAACTCTTCCGGCAAATCATACGGGTCCATATCCTTGTATGCCGGGATAAGCATTTTGTCAGCACCGTTTTTGATAAGAGAAAGGTATCTTGACCATTCATTTTTAACCCAGACGGCTTTGAAAAACTCGGGCTTTGTGCCGAGAACTACCATTACCTTTGAAGAGTTAAGCGCCGCGAATATGTATGGCTCGTAAGCCGAGCCGAGCTTATCTTCAAGAGTGATTCTTGCAAAGAAGACTTTAAAGCCCTCTTGCGTAAGCTGATGGTAAAGGTCGTTTGCGAGAACAGAGTCCGGTGTTCTTCTGCCTGCCTCGTCTGTTTCTTTATAGCAGATGAAAACATCAAACGGCTCTTCTTTTTGAGAAATAGCAAGAATACCCTTTTGGATTTCATTTATTGCTTTCGCTTCTTCTTCGTAAATGGTGCGCTGATATCCGTCGGCATACTGTAAAGCAGACTTGTAATTATCATCATCAAAAATTGAAGTAAATTGCGCACGGTTTACGGTCGGAACGCGCTTGTGAGAAGACGGATCCTCTACGTATTCAATACCGTAGCGGCAGAGAACAAGCGACCAATAGGCTTCCGCATCTGTGTTGTCCTCGTTGAGAATCTGCTCATAGATGCCCATTGCCTTGTCAAATTCGTTGTTGCGACGGAAATGGTTTGCGCGGTCATACATATTCGCGCGCTTATCGTCGTCGAGCTTCGGCAACGTCTGTTGTGTACCGCAGTATTCACACGTTGCCACAGTTTCGTTATTGTTAATTTCCAGTGCGCCCCCGCACATTTTACATTTAAATATTGTCATTATTGATTGTCTCCTCGTCTGTAGAAATTACGGATCTTTTCAAAAAACGGCTCTAAATCTTCCAATGCATTATTTTCTATAGGAATATGTATTGTAATAGTGTCTTGTTCTGCAATTTTTGAATAATCCATATCGTTTACGGCATCATTTATATCAATATAGTAAAAGCCGCAGGGTTTTGTTATGGTTGCATACAATAAAAATATGGGAATGTTATTCTGTCGTGCATATTTAGCGTTTGATGATGAAATCGAGCAGGAAACCAAATCTTTATTCTTGAGTGGCTGTATCGTGTTTGAAGTTCCCTTGATTTGTACCAAGGCAATCTGACCCGTTGGATCACCCTCATAAAATAACTCGATTAGACCGTCAATTCCATAATCTCTTTCTGACAATTCTCTGAAAAGTGCGTCACCGTTTTCATAGTAATTATCAATTACGCTTCTAATATAATCTCTTGTTTTAGTTTCGATAACGTGTGAAGAAATACGAGCCATCACTTCACCACCCTGCATTTCTTATTTCTGTCGCCAATCAAAATAACAACCTCGTTTGCAAGCTCGCCGATTGCTTTTTCATCATTTTCCGCAACAGCCTCGGAAAATTTTGCAAACTTAATTGTTATTTCGCTCTCAACAGAGGAAAGTGCATCGCTGCTCATCGGATCGGAATAGCGGACTGCTTCATAAACCTTTTTGCATTCAGCCTTTGCAAGTTCTGACTTTGCACGGCTTACAAGAGATTCTGCATCAACCGTGAGCGACTTTATGAAAAAAGTTTGAGTTTTCACCTTTTCGCCCACTGCGGATGCGGTTTCAGCAGCAAGATTTGCTTTGATAACAGATATTGCCGTAAAGCCGAGAACAGCAAAACAGAGGATAATGCCTACCCAATTTGGCACACCCGGAACTGCCATGCAAAGTGTTCCGAAGATGACTGTTAAGATAAGCCCTGTCCAACTGACGGAGATAAGCGAAATATTATAAAACAGCTTTTTCAGGTTTTCTTCGCGGAGAGCAAAGTAACTTGCGACAAGCTGACCGAGAAAGGCGAGTGTTATGAAGATATAACCCGACCAGAAGGCTCCACCGAATTTGTTCATCCCCGCAACTTCGGCAGGAGAAACGAACGCCGCAACATTGAATATTGCAAGCAATATTGCCCATATTGATAAATAATGTTTAAAATTCTTATTCATTTCTCTATCTCCTCAAATTAAAGCTTTGTGCCACACTCGGGGCAGAATTTTGCACCGTTCTGAATATCTGCGCCGCAACCCGGACATTTTGCCTGAAGGGGAGAGCCGCATTCCATACAGAACTTACCTTTGTTTGTTTTCTTGCCGCAAGCAGGACAGATGATTTCGTTATCTGCAAGAAGTTCAATTTTGTTTCCGCAATTGAGGCAGAACTTCGATCCTTCGGGCACCTCGCTTGCACAGTTCGGGCAAGTAATTTTCGCGGAGGGAGCCGCGGTATCACTGCCAAAGCCGCCAAAGCCCTTGAACATTTCGCCCATTTGCGGGGCAACAGCACCTGCCGCAGCCATGCCTACACCGAGACCGATCATATCGCCGGCAACTCCGCCGCCACCACCTGAGATGTTCATATTACCAATCCCTTCAGCGTAAGCCTTTTGAACCTCTGCCTGAAGGACGTCTTTTTCTGTGTAGCCTTTAGCACGCATTACTTCCGCTTCTGCAAAGCCGGACATTTTCATTGCCTGAGCTTCGGTCTGGGCGCGGATAAGATCGCGCTCTGCTTCACGGCGCGCCATTTCAGTGGCGGTTGTTTCCCGCTCAATCACCGCTTGTCTTTCTGCTGCAGTAATCTCCGCGGAGGCTGCAGCCTGCGCCGTTTTGATTTCGGTTTCCGCTTCTATTATTTTCTTTTGAAGAGCTATGGTGTGCAGCTCACGGATACGCTTGAAGCTCGGGTCCGCCTCCGGGAGAACAACGGTTGTTACGTAAAATTCCGGAATGGTAAGACCGTATTCCTCAAAGCCCGGGACGATGCTTTTTTTGAGAACGTCGGAAAGAAGCCCAAGGCTTTCGTCAACCTCAAGAATATTTATATTATTTGCCTTGATGCACGATGAAAGATTTGTTTTTACCGCAGTTGAGATAAGCGGACGGAAGGATGAGGCAAGGGACTTTGTGAAGCTTCCTCCGCGGTCATCCCACGCGATACCGTTCATCGTTCCGACAAGCTTTATGAGAAGCTTTCGCGCATCTGAAACCATAAGGTTCATCTCTCCGCAAGCGCCAAGCTCTATCGGTACGCCGTATGTCGGCTCTATGTAACGAACCTTGCTGTCCGTTCCCCATTTAACTGCCATTTGCACGGTTTTGTTGATAAAATACACTTCGCAATGGAAAGGGGAATCTCCACCGGTAGTACGATTTAAAAGCTTCCCTATTTTAGGGATGTTCTGGGTTTCGAGGGTATGCCGTCCGGGACCGAATAAGTCAAGCGCTTCTCCGTTCATAAAGAATATGGCTTCCTGACTTTCGTGGACAATAAGCTGAGTGAGGCTGTTGAAATCCTCACACGGGTGCTTCCAGATAAATGTACTGTTATCACCCTCGTATTTGATTACTTCTGCAATCTGTGCCACATTAACACCTCCGACGATTTATTCCACATAATTC
Organism: Oscillospiraceae bacterium; assembly: GCA_015068085.1. Classification (GTDB taxonomy): domain Bacteria; phylum Bacillota; class Clostridia; order Oscillospirales; family JAAYXM01; genus SIG480. Next base: position 27,941 of record SVLF01000016.1, on the reverse strand, counting down.
TCATTATGTGGAATAAACAGAATATACCGTGACTGTAATTTGTGATTTCAGGCACGAAAACAAGACCGATGTTGTTTTTGAGAGTTTCATCGGTCAACTTTTGATGTTATTTTTTGTGCATATCGGAGATTTTTTGTAAAATCGGATAAAATTTATTGATTTTTGGGCGATATATGATATAATTTATTTTATGTATAAAAGTAATGTTTTTATAAGTATCCACATAATGAGAATTATGTGGTCTTTTTTAACATCGAAGCAAACCTAATCTTTGTATCTGTTTTCTGTGTACTTCATATGTACTCATTGTGTAAATTCTTGTAGTATTTACAGACGAGTGTCCCAAAATATCGGCAAGCCTTACGATATCTTTCTGCAGGCTGTAATAAGTTCTCGCAAAAAGATGCCTGAAATTGTGAGGGTATACCTTATCCTTTGAAACTCCGGCGGTTTCACACAATGCTTTTAACATCTTCCATATATGGCTTCTGTCAAGAGACTTTCCGGTACGGCTCACGAACACGGAGCCGTTTTTTATATTGTTTTCTCTGATATACCCCTTTAACATTTTGCAAAGCTTTTTTGGCAGGATAACAATTCGCATTTTGCCTTTACAGTTTATTACCGCTTGTCCCGAATGTACGGCAGATGTGGTGATGTATCGTAATTCAGAAACTCTTATCCCTGTACTTGCTATGGTTTGTATCAGGTAATAAAGCCTTTGATTTTTCTTATCCTTTGCCGCAGTAAGAAGTCTTTCATATTCCGCTTTTGTCAGCTCCTTGTCCTTGCTTGAAAATATTTGCCTTTGAATTTTTAATGCCTTTATCCGTATATCGTGCCATTCCATAAAGCAGAAGAAGCTGTTAAGAGAGGATATTGCCGCATTAACGCTTGCAGGGGCGTATTTTTCGCACAGCTCTTTTTTATACTCCAAAGTCAATATCTTTGTTACCTCCCGACCGTAAAGCCAAGCCATAAAGAAGGTTACATCACGGATGTATTTATCACAGGTGTTTTTGCTCTTTTCCTCCTCGATTAAATAATTTTTAAAGTTGAGTATCAGCTCGTTTGTGATTTTTCGCATTCAAATCAACTTCCTTTCCTTTATGTATTCTACCACTTGCCCGGAGGTTATCAATGAATTCAAGTCTTTACACATACGTGAAATTTTTGTCCGCAAAATAAGACAGTGTAATGAAAAATGGAGCAGTTCCGAATTTTGGAACTGCTCCATAAGGATTTTTTATGGGGATATTTGAATACTACATATTTTTTACTGTTGCCACAAGCTCGTTTGGAGAATTGATAATGCAATCCGCTCCTGCTTTCCGGAGAACATCCTCGTCACGGAAGCCCCAGGTAACGGAAATGCACGGAACACCTGCGTTTTGTGCGGTCTCGAAATCCACTTCAGAATCGCCGACGAAAACTATTTCATCAAGCGAGACACCGAGTTTTTTCGCCGCGGCAAAAACCATATCCGGCTCAGGTTTCTTCGGGATTTCTGCTGTATTGCCTATTGCAAAGTCTGCAAGCTCGGAAAAGAACAGCTTGTAAAGCCCCTGAGCTGCCTCATCGTGCTTATTCGATACGATAGCAATCTTGTATCCGGCGGCGCGGAGTGCGGAAAGCGCCTCCGGAATTCCCTTATACGGAGCTGTTTTATTTGTTTTGTTTATTTCGTAATGTTCTTTATATGTAGCAAGGCATTCTTCAAATTGTTCGTTGCTTACGCCTTCGGGGAGCGAGCGGGTTATCAAGTTTATAACGCCGTTGCCAAGTATCGCACGTATTTCACGCTTTGTGCGGGTCGGATGACCGTGGGCGGAAAGCGCGTAGTTTACGCTGTCGCAAAGGTCATCAAGCGTGTCAAGGATTGTGCCGTCGAGGTCAAAGAGTAGTGCTTTTACTGCCATTTTTATATTGTCTCCTTATCCCGGAAAAAGTCCGGATTTATTTACTGTTTTTCTCGTATGTTTTGCAAAATTTATTAATACTACATTCTTCGCATTTCGGGCTTCTTGCACTGCACACAGCTCTGCCGTGCCAGACAAAGCGGTGACACAGCATATTCTGCTCATCGGGCGGAACTATTTCCTTTAAGCGAAGCTCCACCTTTTTCGGATCTGTGCTGTTGCAGAGACCGAGCTTGTTTGAGATACGTATACAATGCGTATCGGCAACTACTGCAGGTTTTCCGAAAATATCGCCGAGGATGAGATTTGCAGTTTTTCTTCCAACGCCGGGGAGAGAAAGCAAATCCTCCATAGTATCGGGAACCTCGCCGCCGAATTTTTCGATAAGAACATTTGCGCACGCGCGGATATCGCGCGCCTTCATACGGAAAACACCGCAGGGGTGAACGATCTTTTCGAGCTCTGCGATATCACATTCCGCAATTTCACGCAGTGTTGTGAAGCGTGCGTATAATTCCTTTGTGACGATGTTCACCCGCGCATCGGTGCATTGGGCAGACAAGCGCGTGGCAAAAAGAAGCTGATACGGCTCGGCGTAATTAAGCGAGCATTCAGCCTGAGGGTAGTCTTTTTTCAGTCCCTCGACAATTCCAAGGACTCTGTCGCGGATTTTCATATCTTATTCCTCATCATCGGAAGATGAGTCTTTTTTCGTGAAAAGCTCATTTATCCGGCGTGTTTTCGATGCGAAAAAGTAAGCAACGCAATAGAGAACTACGCCGGCAAACGTAATAAAAGCTGTCAGCTTACTTAAAAATGAGAAAAACTTTTTCATGGTATGTACCTCAATTACTTAATATCCCATTACGCTATCATCGAGAGAATCGTCATTCTTAACCCAGTCTGATACGAGAATGATTGTGTATTTGTCAGGCGTGTTACGGATGACAACGCGCTCAATGCCTGCGTTTATTATCATACGCTTGCACATCGCACACGAGCTTGCGTTGGGAATAAGCTCGCCTGTCTGCTTGTCCTTACCGACGAGATACAGCGTTGAGCCGAGCATTTCCGAGCGCGGCGCCGCGATTATTGCATTTGCTTCTGCATGGACGCTCCGGCAAAGCTCATATCGCTCTCCGCGCGGGATTTTAAGCTGCTCGCGGCGGCAATAGCCGAGGTCACAGCAGTTTGCACGCCCTCTCGGTGCACCGACATAGCCGGTAGATATGATTGAATCGTTTCTTACGATGATTGCGCCGTAATTGCGGCGAAGACACGTTCCGCGCTCCAGCACGGTTTCTGCGATGTCAAGGTAATAGTTAAATTTGTCTCTGCGCTCCATTTGTAAACACCTCTCTGTTTTATTTTATTTTATTTTTCCTTCTGATATTTCTATAACGCGGCCGGCGCACTCTGCAACGTGGGAGTCGTGTGTGATGAGGACGACAGTTGTACCGCCGGCGTTTAATTCTTTTATTATTTTCAGAATTTCATTGGTGGTGGGTTTATCGAGATTCCCTGTAGGCTCGTCTGCGAGAATGACAGACGGCGTGCGGGTTATTGCGCGGGCAATTGCCACGCGCTGCTGCTGACCTCCGGAAAGCTCGCACGGAAGATGGCAAAGCCGTTTTGAGAGCCCCACGCGTGAGAGGGCATCTTTTGCGAGCTCACGCCGCTGTTTTCGCGGGATGTGCGCATACATCATGGGGAGCTCAACGTTTTCAAGCGCCGTCATTTTCTCAAGCAGATTAAAGCCCTGGAAGATAAAGCCTATCTCGCGGTTTCTGATGCGGGCAAGCTCTCGCGGCTTTTTTGAGAGAACGTCCTCGCCGTTCAGAAAGTAACTACCCGAGGTCGGCTTGTCAAGACAGCCGAGCATATTCATAAGTGTGCTCTTGCCCGAGCCCGAGGTTCCGACAATCGCTAAAAATTCGCCTTTCCTAACATGGAGACTCACATCATCCAGTGCATACACATCTCCGTCCGGCATTTTGTAGATTTTTGACAGGTGTTCTATCCGTATCAAAGAAAAATCCTCCGGGGTGAAATTAGCCTGTCAGAACCGGTTTAAAGATTTGTTTTCACGTTGGGCTTAAAGCCGAAGCCGAGAACCTCGTGTGTGTTTGTAACAATCATAAACGCGTCCGGGTCGTTTTCACGTACAATTTCTTTTAAAAGACCTATCTGATTTGGGTTTATTGCGCACATAATCATCTTTCTCGGCAGGTTTGTAAACGCTCCTTCACCGGAGAGAATTGTCGCTCCGTGGTGAAGCTCGGAAATGACAAGCTTGCTTATAGTTTCCGTCTTTTCCGTTACAATATACGCAAGCTTATCTGTCGTAAAACCGTATATTACGCCGTCGGTTGCGATTGACGCGGCATACATCTTGATTATGGCAAAAAGCACGCTGTTTGCGCTTTTAAAAGCAAAGGACGCACAGAGAACGATTACCGTGTCCGCCGCAAGAACAAGCTTGCCGAGCGGGATGCCGGTGTATCTCTGCTTGAGAACAAGCCCGACGATATCGGTGCCGGCGGTAGAGCCGTTGCGTATAAAAACAAGACCGAGCCCTGCGCCCGTTCCGATACCGCCGTAAATTGCGCAGAGCATAGGGTCATGCGTGAGCGCGGGAAACGCGGCGGAAACATCCATGGCAAGAGAGAGAACCACCGATGCAAAAACAGTTTTTGCCATAAAGCGGCCGCCAATCTTCCAAAGACCGAGCGCAAGAAAAGGAACGTTTACAAGAAAGGTTAAAAGACCCATTGAGAGCTTGGGGAAGAAATAGTTTATAACCATTGATATGCCGGTTATACCGCCCATTGCAATGGGCGTTTCACTTCTTGCGATAAACATATTGAAGGAAACCGCAAAAAGAGATGCACCGACAGCAATGATAATATAGTCCAGAATAGTTTTTCTTAAATTTGTTTTCATTTTTGTTGTCACTTCCGCTTAATTTGTGGTATACTTATTAAAGTACATATATTGCTAACTTTATAATAACACGAAATGCCGATGTTATCAAGCATAAAATAATGCAAATTTTATAAATTCAGCAGTGAAATATTATAAACAAACGATACAGGAGGTTTTCATTATGAAAATACGGGTAGGACGGTGCTTTAGCGCGGGGGAAAAGATAAACCCCGGAATTATAGAAACACAAAACGGTTTATTTTCCGGATTTTGCGCAGACGGCGAGGCAGACCTTGACCTTTCCGCATACATTACTTTGCCCGGATTTGTTGATATGCATACGCACGGAGGCTCCGGTCTCGGAGCGGACGATGCTTCGATAGACGAGCTTGATGAAATGTCGCGTTTTTATGCGGCAAGCGGTGTTGCGGAATTTTGCGCAACAACCGTTACAAACAGCGTGGATAATCTTGTTGTTGCGGAAAAACGTATTGTCGACAGAATACGTCTCGGTACGAGCGGGGCAAACATAGCGGGAATTTATCTCGAGGGTCCGTTTTTGTCGCATCAGTACAAGGGAGCGCACGAAGAAAGCCTTCTCGCGCTTCCTGCAAAAGAGGATGTGGACCGTCTTCTGGCAGCCGGACAGGGACACCTTCGCGTGCTTGCAATCGCACCGGAGCTTCCGGGCGCGCTTGAGGTTATAGAATATGCCGTGTCAAAGGGGATAAAGGTTTCGTGCGGTCACTCTGCGGCGACGGCGTCAGAGGCAAATGCCGGCTTTGACAAAGGCGCAAGTATCGCGATTCATACATATAACTGTATGCCGTCTCTTCACCACCGCGAGCCGGGAATCCTCGGCGCAAGCCTTGTGCGCGACGATGCATACGGAGAAATTATCTGCGATTTTCTCCACGTTGCACCAGAGCCTGTGAAAATTGCAATCCGTTGCAAGGGTAAGGATAAGATAGTTTTCATCACTGACTCTATTGCTGCGGCGGGACTTCCGGACGGCGAGCATATGTCCGGTCCGCTTCCGATTATCGTGAAAGACGGCGTTGCAAGAACCCACGGCGGAAACCTTGCCGGTTCTTCGCTTCGCACAAACGAGGCACTGCGCAATGTGGTGAAAACGCTTGGCATTCCGCTTGAGGATGCTATGCTCGGTGTTACAAAAAATCCGGCCGAGGCGCTTGGAATGTATGATAAATTCGGCTCGATTGATGTTGGCAAGCGCGCACATCTCACTGTACTTGACGATGATTTCAACGTCGTTATGACAATCGTTGACGGAAAAGTTGTATATAAAGCATAGAAATGAACAATTATGCTATTTTTTGCGAAAACATATGGTAGCATATATACAAAATCAGGCATAATCTTTGCCTGATTTGCCCGATTTTGTATTGACCGGTACAAAACGGGAGAGTATACTTGTCTTGATAATATTAAAAGAGGTGTATCTTTGTGTTAAAAGCAGGTTTTGCAAGATGTGATATAACCCCACCGCTCGGGATTTCCATTGAAGGATATTATGAGAAGCGGAATGCAAAGGGGGTTATTGATCCGCTTCTTGCAACAGCAGTTGCGTTTGACGACGGCGAGAAGCGCGCCGTTATTATAAGCGTTGATGTTATCGGGATGAATATGGAGTTTATGTCACTTCTCCGCCCTGCGGTAGCGAAAGCGGCTGATATAGACGTTGACGGCGTGTTTATCTCATGTACGCATACGCACACCGGTCCTGCTGTTGCCGCGACGGGCGTAACGAAAGAAACCTTTCCAAATCCCGAATACGGCAATTGGCTTATGGGGCGCATAGCTGATATTGCAGTTATGGCTTTTTTGGATTTGGCTCCCGCAAAGCTTTTGTACACCCGCGGAAAAGCGGATGATGTAGCGCACATCCGCCGCTTTCGTATGAAGGACGGAAGCGTGCGCACAAATCCGGGATATATGAACCCGGATACAGACCACGCCCTCGGTGTTCCGGATGAGCAATCACAGCTTCTTATCATAAAGCGTGAGGGCAAAAAAGAAATTGGTATTGTCAATTTTCAGGTACACGCAGATACCATCGGCGGCGAGAAGCTTGCTGCGGACTATCCGAAGTTCGTGCGCGAGGTTTACGAGAAAAATGTGCCGGACTCTCTCTGTATGTACATAAACGGAACAGAGGGAAACCTCGGCGGGAACAATGTGTTTGTCGAGCGCGAAGATTATGTCTGGGGATATACCCGCACAAAATATATGGGCAAGAAAATTGCAATGTCCGTAATATCGAACTACGAGCTTGCAAAGGAAGTTCCGGGAGACAAAATCCGCTTTGCAAAAAAGGTGATCACTGTCTCTCATAATAAAGGAAATCCCGAAGAAGTTCCTGCCGCACTTAAGATTGCAAAGCGTTATTATGAGGTGGGCAAGGAAAAAACGCTTCAGGAGCTCGGCGGAGAGGCAAAGTGGGAAATGCTTGCAAAGGCGACGACTATTGCAGGAATGCAGCAGCTTCCTGATACGCACGACCTTATCGTAACTGCTGTTGCGATAGGTGATATGGTTTTTGCGGGATTTCCGGGCGAGCCTTTCTGCGAGGTGGGAATAGAAGTGAAGAAAGCGTCTCCGTTCACGCTTACAATGCCCGTTTGCTGTGCCAACGGCTATGAGGGATACTACCCCGTGCAGGCGGCATATGACGAGGGCGGGTATGAGGTCCTGACTGCAAGATATGTTGCAGGTACGGCAGAAAAGCTTATCGGCACTTCGCTTGAAATAATCAATTCAATTAAGTGAATAAAAAACAAAGGTTTGTCAAAAAAATGTTTGACAAATCTTTTTTGTAGGTGTATCATTTTATAGGATATAAAGCATATATTAAATCAATAATAAAGGCAGGTGAAAATAATGGACGCAGGCGGTAGTAGTAGAAGCACATCAAAAGGGCGAAGTATATTGCGGACTGTCACACGTCCGTTGTTTTAGCTTGTAGTTTTTTTATATACTTCTCCCGCTTTCTTTGCTTGTGCCTTTACTTCCTGAATAATTTATAAAAGGAGGAAAGGATTATGGGAGAAACCACCGTAACGATTGAAAAAATGATAACAGCGCTTTTAGATGAGCGCAAATTTGCAACACTGCGCGATGTGCTTGATACCATGGCACCCGCAGACATTGCCGCCCTGCTCGACGATATGCCGCACGAGCGTATGCCGCTTCTTTTCAGATTGCTTTCAAAGGAGCTTGCGGCAGAAGCCTTTGTTGAGATGGACGCAGACTTGCAGGAAAGCCTTATCCGCGGGTTTTCAGACAGCGAGCTTAAAGAGGTTGTCGATGAATTATATGTCGATGATGCCGTTGATATTATCGAGGAAATGCCGGCAAACGTAGTTAAGCGTATTTTGCGTCAGGCAGACCCTGATATGCGCAAAATGATAAACGAAATCTTAAAATACCCCGATGACAGCGCGGGAAGCATTATGACGATGGAATACGTCAGCTTCAAGCCGGATCTCAAGGTGAGCGAGGCGATAAAGAACATCCGCCGCTCCGGGGTTGACAAGGAAACCGTTTATACCTGCTATGTTACGGAAAAGGACAGAAGGCTTATAGGTATTGTCACGGTGCGGAGTCTTCTTATGGCGGATGATGACGCGCTTATAAGCGATATAATGGAAGAAAACGTAATCTCGGTTTACACAACGGATGACAGAGAGGACGTTGCAAATAATTTTGCAAAATATGATTTCCTCGCCCTTCCGGTTGTAGACCGCGAAAACCGGCTTGTCGGTATTGTAACGGTTGACGATGCTATCGACGTTATCCGCGAAGAGGCAACTGAGGATATTGAAAAAATGGCGGCTATCACGCCGACCGATAAACCGTACTTAAAAACAAGTGCATTTGAGCTTTGGAAGGCGCGTATTCCGTGGCTTTTGCTTCTTATGCTTTCCTCCACCTTTACGGGGATTATAATAACGCATTTTGAAAATGCCCTTGCCGCAACAAGCGTGCTTGCGGCGTATATCCCGATGCTTATGGGCACGGGCGGAAACTCCGGAAGTCAGGCATCCGTTGCCGTTATACGCGGCCTCTCGCTTGACGAAATTGAGTTTTCGGATATTTTCCGCGTTCTGTGGAAGGAAATCCGCGTTTCGGTTATGAGCGGCGTAACGCTTGCCGCGGCAAATTTTATAAAGCTTATAACCTTCGACCGCGTGGGCGCCGCTGTTGCGCTTGTCGTAAGCCTTGCGCTTGCGGTGACGGTGTTCACTGCAAAGCTTGTGGGCTGCTCGCTTCCTATTTTGTCAAAGAAAATAGGCTTTGACCCAGCGGTAATGGCAAGCCCGTTCATCACAACGATTGTAGACGCAATATCGCTTCTTATCTACTTCACCTTCGCATCTGCATTGCTGTGAAACGCAAAACAGCTGTGATTAAAAAACGAACGCTTCGAATTTCCGGGAAATATACTGACTTCTCATTTTAAGGGGGAGTCAGTTTTGTTTACTGATAAGGTTTGTTTGTATTCATATGGCGTCTTTCCGGTTTCCCGCTTAAAAACCCGTGCAAAATTCTGCGGGTCAAGGCCAACGTATTCTGCGGCGAGCGAAATGGGAATATCCTCGCTTTTTATCAATGCGCAAAACCGCTGTATCCGAAGCTTCGTCAGATATGAATGGGGAGTGAGCCCTGTGGTGTTTTTAAACAGGGTGGAAAAATAGCTCCGTTCAAGCCCGACGGAATCGGCAAGGCTCTGTACGTTGAGCCCGGTGTTGTAGTGTGTCTCCATAAGACCTATTGCACGCCGTATCGGAACGTGTGTGTCGCTTTTCTGTACATATCGCAAAAGCTCGCCAAGCATAGTGTATATAAATGCCGTGCGGCGAAATTCACTGCCTGTGTCTGTTTCGTTGCGCATTTTATACAGTGATTCCATACAGCTTAAGAGTGCGGGGAATAACTCTTTCGGGGCAAACGGATTGGAAGCTGATATCCCGCAGCTTGCCGGAACTTCGCCTATGCCCGGGCCGTCAAGAGCGCACCAATATCCGCATCTCGGCTCAGTTTCTGATGCGGTGTGCGTTACGGTATCACCCGGAAGAAGAATATAAAAATCACCCGGAGAAATGGGAAACTCTCTGCCGTTTATTATAACAGAGCCGTATCCGGAGGTGCAGCACTCAAAAATATATACCGAGCGGATAACGGGACCGAAGGTTGCACCGGGGGCAAGGTTTTTATCTGCATCAACCCGCAAAAGGATGGGCGCGGCTTCGGGAAGAAAAAGCTTGTTCATTTCACTCCTCCAACAAAATGAAGATTTTTCCCAACAAAATGAGCTTGTTATATTAACAAATTGATGATACAATCATATCACATTTTGAAAAGAAAGGGAAGAAGAAAATGAAAAAAGAAATTTATAATATTGCTGTTATAGGTCTCAGGATGGGATATGCACATATGTGCTCCGTTACCGAAAGCAGAAACGCACATCTCTATGGCATTTGTGATATTGACACAGAGCTGCTTGCTGAAAAAAAGGAAGAGTTTCGTCCGGATGTTGCAACGGCGGATTGGCATGATTTTATCAATGACCCGAACGTTGATGCAGTTATTGTTGTAACTCCGGATCAGCTTCATCTTGAAATGACAAAGGCTTTTCTTGAAGCGGGGAAGCATGTTATGTGCGAGAAGCCGATGGCGCTCACCGTCTCTGAGTGCGAAGAGATGATGCGCATAGAGAAGCGTTGCAACGCCCGCCTTATGGTAGGTCAGGTTTCTCGCTTTGCACCTGCCTTTGCAAAAGCAAAGGAAATTATCGACTCAGGACTTATCGGGGAGCTGTACTTTGTTGAAAGCGAATATGCGCACGACTACAGCAAATCCCGTGGCGCAAATGACTGGCGTGTAACACCGGAGCGTCACGCGGTCATCGGCGGAGGATGCCATGCAATAGACCTTCTTCGCTGGATTGCAGGAAATCCGACGGAGGTTTATGCTCTTTCAAACCGCAAGTGCCTTACCGACTGGCCGGTTGATGACTGCTCAATCGCGGTTATGAAGTTCCCGAACAATGTAAACGGAAAGGTTCTCACCTCTATCGGCTGCAAGCGAAATTATACAATGCGCTCCTGCTTCTACGGGACAAAGGGCACTATTATCTGTGACAATACATCAAGCTTTATGACGGTGTTCTCGGGCGACGATGAGGATGTGCTCGGCAATAAGAAGTTCACCATTCCTCAGCAGATTCCCGTAAAGCTTGCAAATCACAACACCACCGCAGAGCTTCAGATGTTCCTTACAGCACTTATGAACGATGAGCCGTTCGGCATCAGCCCGATGGAGGGCGCATCCACTGTTGCTGTGTGCTCCGCAGTTGTTGAGTCCTGCGCAACAGGTCTCCCGGTTAAAATTAAATATCCGTGCATCGATTAAGATAAAAAAATATCTTATGATGAGCTTATAAAATCCGGCATTTCCGTTATCGTAAAAGCAACAGGATAAAACCCACTCCCTTCGGGAAAGATAATCCCGAAGGGAGTGGGTTTGCTATGGATAAAAACGAAAAAAAGAATAAGAATTTCATACCGCTGGAGGAGCCGGAGCCGTGCGACGATACGATATTTGACATAACCTCGGTCGCGTCTGCAACGGAATGCACCGGAATAGGTAAGGTTATGCCTGCAATGAGCGAGTTTTCCGACGAGGACGACGGAATAACCGATATGCTTGATATGTACGAAAAAAGATAGCAGAACCTGAGCGCACGGCACTTGACACCGTGCGCTCAAATGATTATAATTTATAATGCTGATTTAACACGGATAAGGAGCAAATTATGAAACATATCGGAACCCTTGCACGCGCTGCCATCGTCCTTGCAACGCTTTTCTGGGGAACATCATTTGTGATAATCAAGGACGCTGTGGACCTCATTTCACCAAACTACCTTATGGCGTTGCGTTTTACCGGTGCATTCATTCTTTTGTCGGTTATTTTCAGGAAACGGCTATGCGCAGTGGACGGTAAAATGATTTTGCAGGGCGCAATTATCGGCGTGTTTCTGTATCTTGCTTACATATTCCAGACATACGGGATAATGGACACAACGCCCGGCAAAAACGCATTTCTTACGGCGTTTTATTGCGTTCTTGTTCCGTTTCTTGCATGGGCGGCAAAGGGGGCGCGGCCGGATAGGTTCAACCTCATAGCGGCAGTGATGTGTATTGCGGGTATAGGGCTGATCTCACTAAACGGTGATTTCACGATAGGAAAGGGCGATTTTCTTACGCTTGTGGGCGGTTTTTTCTTTGCGTGCCATATGGTTGCCGTTTCAAAATTCGGCGATGGGCGTGACCCAATCGTTATAACAATATTGCAGTTTGCAGCTGCGGCGGTTTGCTTCTGGATTACCAGCCTTATCACCGACGGCGCGCCGCAAGCGGTGGGAGCGGACGTTCTTCCGGCAGTCATATATCTCTGCCTGTTCTGCACCGCGGCAGCCCTGCTTCTTCAAAACTTCGGACAAAAATACACATCGCCATCTGCGGCGGCACTGCTGTTAAGCCTTGAGTCCGTCTTTGGCACTGCGTTTTCGGCATTTATGGGGCGCGAGGATTTCACTGTGCGTATGATTTGTGGCTTTGTGATGATTTTCCTTGCAATTGTGGTGTCGGAAACGAAGCTTTCGTTTTTCAGAAAAAGAGAAAAAATACAGAATTAGTAAGAGGGATTGCGGCGAAATGCATTTTGCTGCAATCCCTTCTGTCAGGTTGTTTCAGGATATCCGGCTTCAAAACAAAGATAAACTTTTTTGCAATATGAACGATTTTGCTAAAAATAAGAAAATTCGGCTGTATAATTGATAAAAACAAAAAAGAAAGCTGGATGTTTCATGAAAATGTACGCGAATTTACATACCCATTCCAACCATTCCGACGGAAGATATTCTCCGACAGAGCTTGCACATGTCACGAAAAAAGAAGGCTATGGCGCGGTTGTGCTTACCGACCACGATACCGCTTCGGGATGCGCTGAGCTTGCGGCGGAGTGTGAAAAGCTTGGGATAGAGACAGTTGTCGGTGTGGAGCTTAACACTCCGTCAGAATTACTTAAAAATCAGCCGCAAGGATTACCTGATTCTCACGTTATTTCGCAGTTTCATATCGTAGGGCTTGATTTTGACCCGGAGTATCCGCCGATGAAGGAATATCTTGCATATGTCTGTAAGAGAAAAACGGAGATGACGCACCAGCTTGTTGATAATGCGATAAAAGCGGGGCGATTGCGCGGGATTGAATGGGAGGAGATTGTTGAATATAACCTTAAAGCAGGCAAGCCGTGGATTTCAGGTTCGCAGACAAAGGCGGCTCTTGTTGCAAAGGGTATTGTAGAACCTGATGATTTTGAGTTTCTTACGCAGAACATATTCGGGCAGTATATGAAAGATGCCGTGGAACCGTTTCCGTACAAGCCTGAGCATGAGATAATAAAGCTTATCCGTGATGCAGGCGGTGTTGCTGTTATTGCCCACCCGCATATGCAGATTTTCTGCCTTGATGCGCTTGTAGAAATGGGCATAAATGGCATTGAAACAAGCCATCACACGCTTACAGAGGAAGAAGCGGCAATAGCATACAAATATGCCATTGAAAAGAACCTCTTTATTTCCGGCGGTTGCGACCATTGCGGTCTTTGCAGTGCATATTACAAAGAGGACGGCAACGAGAAAAACAGTCCGTACTATGCACCGTACTGTCACTACGGAGCATCAAAAGTGCATTTTGAAGAGATAAAAACGCGTAGTTTGATGAGATAACAAAACAGAGCAACGGAGAAAATTCCGTTGCTCTGTTTTGCTGATATCATTTTTCTTTTCTTGCTTCCGAGCGCTGTGATTTCTAAAAAGTGCATCAATGTCACAGAATGTTTACTTTTCATTTTATGATTAGAAGTTGACAAGAATGACAAGAATGATTATAATGATGATAAGCTGAAATGGAGGTGCTTTATGATTTTTATTGAAAGTGAATTGGTCGAACTAAAATCTGAGGTTGTCAGTGACATTTGCAGGGAAGTCATTGCTTTCGCAAATACAAAAGGAGGCACGATGTATATTGGTGTTCACGATGACGGACAGATTACAGGTGTTAAGAATGCTGACCATGTGACATTACAAATAAATAATATGGTTCGAGATTCCATCAAGCCCGATATTACTATGTTTGTTCGATATGAAACGCTGGAAATTGATGGGGAGCAGATTGTTGCCGTGACCGTTCAGAGGGGCACTGACCGTCCGTACTATCTTGGCAGTAAGGGACTCAATCCAGGAGGCGTGTATGTTCGCAACGGGACATCCACTGACCCGGCTACTGACACGGCCATTCGAAAAATGATCAAGGAAACAGATGGAGATTGCTTTGAGAATATGAGATCGTTGGAGCAAAATCTTACTTTTAAGACTGCAACTGCACAGTTCTCCAAGAGAAATGTTCCTTTTGATGAAACCAGGATGCAGACTTTAGGATTGTTGTCCCATGATGGTATATATTCCAATGCTGCTATGCTTTTGTCCGACCAGTGCAGCAGCACTATCAAGGTAGCTACATTTTCCGGTACTGATAAGAGTGATTTCCAGGACAGGCGGGAATTTGGTGGATCGCTGTTCCAACAAATGGAGGAAATGTATGCTTATTTAGATTTAAGAAATCGGACACGAGCAACTTTTGAGGGACTATACCGCAACGATGTTCGTGACTATCCCGAGGAAGCACTGCGTGAAGCATTGCTTAATTCTCTTGTTCACAGAGATTACTCCTTCAGTGCCAGTACCCTGATCAGTGTATATGATGACCGCATTGAATTTGTGTCTGTGGGAGGTTTGCCGGACGGTATTTCTCTGGATGATATTCTGTTAGGCCTTTCTGTTTGCAGAAATCCCAAACTGGCTGCGGTATTCTACCGCTTAAAGCTTATTGAGGCTTATGGCACCGGTATGCCAAAGATTATTAAAGCGTACTCAGGAAGTGGTCTGGAGCCTGAAATTGAAGTTACCGGTAATGCGTTTAAGATTACGCTTCCCAACCGAAACGCTGTTACAAAGGAAACAAATGCGCCTGATACGCCGAAAAACAACGAAAAACGGATTTTGTCTTTCGTTGAAGCTAATGGTCGCATCGTCCGCAGTGATGTTGATGTTCTTTTGGATGTCAGTCAGGCAACTGCAAATCGTATTCTGAAGCGTATGGTTGCTGATGGATTACTCTATCAGGATGGTAGCGGAAGAAAAACAAAATACAAGAAGAAATAACCCTGTTCCATTAGGACGCTTAGAGACTGTGAAGAGGCTATATGCACCGTATTGCCATTACGGAGCATCAAAAGTGCATTTTGAAGAGATAAAAACACGCAGATTGATGAGATAACAAAACAGAGCAACGGATTTTCCCGTTGCTCTGTTTTGTTACAGCTTTCCCTATATCATTCATTAAAGAAATAATCATGCGATACATAGATGTCAGGGTACCTCTTTCTGTATTCCTTCATCATGGCACGGTCAGCCTTGGGTAGAAGTCCTTTGTATTTTTTGTAACACTTGCTCATATGCGAGAGCGTTGCGAATCCGCACATATCGGAAATGTATTGAAGGGAATATTGCGTGTGAGCGATGGCATATTGAGCACGGGTAACGCGTATCATACTGTGGTATACAGCGTGGGAAATCCCGAGATATTTTCTGAAGACTGAAAAAAGATTTGTCCGGCAAAGCCCGCTTACTTCGATAAGGTCTTCAGCGGTAATTTTAAGTGCATAGTTCTCCTGAATATATGTCATAGCAGCAAGCATGGGCAAAAGGCGGCTTGAAACAATGGAAAGAGCTGTCTTTTTCTGTTCTGTAGTGAGTGGAAACTCCGGCAGGGTGAAAAATTTTTCAATGTTTTTTAAAGACGGAGCTTCAAAAAGCTCTTTGGCTTCTTTGAAAGAAGCCGGAGAAAGCGCGACCATCCGTGTCGGTACAAAGCCAAGCTCATGAGAAAAAGGCGGAAGAAGCAGATGCGTGATGGAGTTGATGAAAGCAGCATGGTCAACATTTTTGTGGGCGTCGTATTCTGTGTATACCCGATAAAAGAGATACTCTTCATCAAAAAGCTCGGGGTAATACATAGTTCCCGGTGGGATAATTACGGCAGAGCCGGGAGTGCAAGGAAAATCTCCGTTTTCGGTATGGAATATTATTTTCCCTTTGATGCATAGCCAGATTGAGGGAGAGTCCGCGTAACGTGGGGTTGTGTGCTCTGGTATTATTTGAGTGACACGGGATAGGGAGGCAAATGTCTTTTTAGTTAGCTGTGTGACAGATGTTGTAATTATACGCTCGCTCTTCTTTGGTAATTGTTTTTCCATTTTTTCACATCCCATTTCTTTAGTGCCGTAACTATAATATATCACTATTCGTTTCTTTTTGTCAACAGATAAAGAACGGTGAAAAAATTTTTTGTTGCGTGTACAGTTTTGCTAAATTTGCGTGTATCAGGATATATAATAGTGCCATAACGTAATACATTCGTAATAAAGACGAATGTATGGGAAGGTGAAAGTTCAAAGTGCATATGCACTTTGGTGTTGCAAACGCAACACCAAGCTGAACTTAACCCAAATCTTATTAAAGACAAAATTGGAGGAGAAACAGCATGAAAAAATTATTATCAATGGTACTTGCCCTCGCAATGATTTTATCGCTCATTCCTGCAGCATTTGCAGCGGAAGGAGAGACGGGAGCGCAGGAATACTCAGGTATTACGGTGAAGTATGACTTCACGAAGTTTGAAGGCGCAGTTGATAAAGCTGATGCTAAGGAAATCGTAAGTTCTTATGACAAATCTTATGGGCTTTGGAAGTACAGTACATCCGGACATACTCGTGCAGTGCCACTGAAACAAGTTACAGATCAAAAAACGGGTAGTTTTGCGTTGTGTGTAAACTATGGTACGAACAATACAATAGATAATGATGCGAAAGGGACTACTTCCACCGCAGAAAAAGATTTTTATTTTGCTTATGAAATCTATGTGTCTAAATCGGGAAAGTATGATATAATCCTTGAGAATATGCAAAGCGGAAGTTGTGGTGCAGATGCACAGGTTTTTATTTTTCCGGCATCAGAAAGCTTCACATACACAACTTTGACAAGCGAGTGGAGTTCAGATGAAAAAGGGCATCGTCAGGGTGGAGTTTTTTCGTATTGCAACAAAACATTAGGTGATAGTAAGTTTATTTCTACGTATGTGGATTTGGAAGACAGATATTTTGATAAAGGAAGCTATGTTGTTGTATTTGCTGCTGTAGAAGCACAAGCGGGAGATGGATTGACATATGCTAACCGATATATGGGACCGATGAAACTGATTCTTGATGGCGATGGGGAAACTGAAGAAAAATTTATCCCGATGTCAATGTTAACATCCGTCGACAACCAAGAACTTATGCTTGGAGAAACTGAAACTGCAAAAATGACAGCAGATGTGTATATGAGCGACGGTAACAAAAATACAACCTGCGATATCACCTATACAAGCAGTAATGACAACATCGCAAAGGTTGATGAAGAAGGCAATATCACCGCTGTAGGTTACGGTGCGGCAACAATTACCGCAACGGCAACTATTGGGGATTACACGGTTTCCGGAGAAGAAGAAATAACCGTAGAGAATCCAAACGGTGTTAAGATCGCGTATAAAGTAGCTTCTCTTGCAACTGGAAATGATGGTTATCTTACGTATTTGACCAAGGATAATACAAACGGCTTTTACCGTTACTATGGTATGGCTACAACATCTGCAACTGACCCGAGTAAAACCGGTGGTCATTTGGCGATAACTGTAGAAAACATTAGGCTACATAGTTACTCAGCTTTGGCTTTTGAAGTATATGTTCCAAAGTCAGATTATTATACTATGGAAATGTCATATGCTTGTCTCAATAACGGAGGAAGGGCAGGTATATTCCTGGGAAAAGCAGATGAACTTGAGCTTGTTTACACTGAACACGAGCTTGGAGAAAAGATAGGCAATTATGAGTGTCATGCAAACGGCGCAGGAAAAGTATCTATTCCGGGTATTTGGATAGAGCAAGGTTGGAATACCATCTCATTTTCGGGAGATAATCCTGCCACGTTGCCTGACGGCTGGGGTAGTTTCATTTATATCAATGATTTTACTCTTGCAAGCGGAACAGGAACAGCTCCAATGCCGGGTATGATCAGGATGGGCGCAGATGAGCTTAAGGTCGGCGGAACAACGACTGCCGAGGCTATCAAATATCTCTCGGACGGAAATCCGGCAGAAGGCGCAACAATCTCCGATATCACAAGCTCTGACAGCGGTGTAGTAACTGTTGATGAAGACGGAAACGTAGTGGCAAAGGGCGCAGGAAAAGCAACTCTTTCTGCAACGGTAACATATAATGGAACACCCGAAGCTGTTACTCGTGAAGTAACGGTTGTCGATATCGGAGCAGATAAGACAATCACAATCGCAGTTGATGATAACGGCGACGGAAAGGCTTCGGTTGACAGCTCAAAGGCTGTAGGCGATTCGTATACAGTTACGGCTGCAGACAGAAGCTCTGAAAATCTTGAATTCCGTGGCTGGGTACGCGGAAGTGCGGAAAACGGAACATGGGTATCAAATGAAAATCCATATACCTTCACCGTAACGACAAACACCTATCTCACAGCAGTATACAGCGCGGTTGCAACGGAAGAAAATCCCGTAACGGAATACTACAACTGGAACGGTGCATATCTCGGAACAGAGGAAGTGGAACCGACCCTTACCGGATACAGCTTCAGGGAATGGGTGATAACCAAGGTGTCAGATTTCCTTTCGCGCGCAGTTGCACAGTACAACGTAGAGAATACTGAATACAACGTTACAACGGATAATAGCTTTGATATATCCGTTGAGGGCGGTAAATACGTTTACGATGCGAAGGTAACCTGCGAGGCAACTGATGATGTTTACTGGTATCGCGACGGGAAGTGCGTTGACTACGGCACAACCTATATCTTCAACGTATGGGGAGATACAAAAATCACCACCTCTGCGACAGGAAGCAACGGAGCAAAGGTAATGCTTGACGAAGTGGAAAAAACTACCGGTACAACAGAAAAGACGTATATGATAGAATATGATAAGGGCGATAAGAATATCATAGAGGTTGGTATTCTCTTTGGACAGAATGCAACGCCGACGATTGAGGTTTGCGATCAGAAAATGACCTCCCAGAGAAATTCCGATCACGGACAGTTCAGCGCAACATCGGCTTACAGCAACACCCGTGGATATCTCATCTACAACGACAACGGCACATACCGCGTAATTTACGCAGATTAAAAAATTCCGGTCGGAGAGGAATATTCCTCTCCGACACGTTTCTTGATAATTGATTTTTGGGTACAGGATAGAATGCCGACAGATGAGATTATTGCTCTTATGGACGGATTGAAATAATATCATTTGATAAAAATACAAAAAGGCGGCAAATTAAATGACTAAAAGATTAAACCGAAGTATGCTTGACGGACCGTTATTGCCAAACATCATTTTATACACCGTTCCGATTATTCTGACAAACATTCTGCAGCTCCTTTTCAATTCGGCAGATCTCGTTGTTGTCGGGAGGTTCTGCGGGAGCCTTTCTGTTGCGGCTGTTGGCGCAACAGGCTCTGTATGCGCTCTTTTAATCGAGTTTTTTATAGGATTTTCCGTTGGAACAAGCGTTACCGTTGCTCAGGGACTTGGTGCGCAAAATCACGACGAAGTGCATAAAGCAGTACATACTGCGCTCCCGGCAGCTTTTATTTTTGGAGTGTTTCTCACTATTGTCGGTGTTATTTTCTGCGAAAAGTTTTTACAACTTATGGGAACTCCCGAAAACGTACTGGGGCTCTCAGCGCTTTATATGCGAATATATTTTTTAGGAATGACATTTACTTTAATATATAACTTCTGTGCATCAATACTCCGCGCTACGGGTGATACAAAAAGTCCTCTTGCGTTTCTTACAATTGCAGGTGTCGTAAATGTTATTCTCAACGTAATTTTTGTCACGGTTTTTCATATGAATGTTGCCGGCGTCGCTCTTGCGACAGTCATTTCACAAGCCGTTTCCGCGGTTTTGGCTGTTCTTGCATTGCTTAACCGTGAGGATTCCTGCAGACTTGTTATAAGCGACCTTAGAATACATAAAGAGCAGCTTATAAAAATAATAAAAATCGGTCTTCCGACAGGGCTTCAGAACTCACTTTTTGGAATTTCCAATGTAATTATACAGTCTTCCATAAACTCCTTCGGCGACGTGTTTATGTCCGGAAGTGCGGCCGCCTACAACATTGAGGGGTTTGTGTATGCTTCTATGAACGGATTTCATCAGACAATGCTAAATTTCACGGGGCAAAATATGGGAGCGAAGCAATACTCACGCGTGAAACGCTTGTTGTGGATTTGCCTTGCCTGCGTTGCCACTGCAGGAATCATAACCGGTTTTTCATCCGTAATCTTTGGTGAAGAGCTTCTTTCGATATACATAACCGATTCGGCACAGGCGATTGCAGATGGAATGATATGTATAAAATATTTGGGTATTCCCTATTTTCTGTGCGGTCTTATGGAGGTTTCAACCGGTGCTCTGTGCGGCATAGATTCTTCCTTTACCTCTATGCTTATTTCAGTGCTCGGTGTCTGCGGAATCCGCCTTGTCTGGATATTCACAATCTTTGCCATACCGCAATTTCATACCCCCGAATGTCTTTTCTTTTCATATACAGTGTCGTGGATTTTCTCGGTTGTTGTCCAGCTTATTGTCTTTTTTATTTTGTTTAAACGGAAAACACGCTCGGAAAAATTAATATGATGTTAAAAAAGAATCCCTCAAAAACAGGGATTCTTTTTCTTTCCCATAAATTACATATGTAAATTATTCTTTGGGATGTACAGTTTTGCTAAAATTACAATATATACAATATTATAATATTAGCAAGATGTAAAACATTCTTAACAAACGGAGGTAACCAATATGAAAAAACTAACAGCACTTATTTTAGCAGGTATTATGGTATTTGCTCTTGCCGCATGCACAGGTGGCGGAAACAAAGTAGGAAACGGTGATATTTCTTACGACATCCCCGAGGGCAAAGCGCTTCCCGATGATGCAGTTCTTGATGTCACAATTACAAGCCACGCTTCATGGCCGTATGACGAGAACTGGAAGGTATGGGAATACATAAAGGAAGTCGTTGGAGGAACTGTCAACGTTAATGCTGTTCCGGCTTCTGATTTCGGAACAAAGTTTGCGGTCGTTATGGCGACTCCTGAAAGCCTTCCCGATGTGTTCGCCTTTATGGGGCGACCGGGAACGTTCTCGGACTACTGTGAGCAGGGCGCATTCCTCGCTTTTGATGATTACGAAGAATTTCTTCCTGATTATAACAAGTTCTGGAACAGTGTTCCGGAAAGTGAGCAGTGGATGAAAAATATGAACAAGGCAGTTGACGGAAAGATATATTTCACTCCCGTATACGGTATGGAGCGTTCAAAAAACGTCCGCGCATGGCTTTACCGCAAAGATATTTTTGATAAGCACGGTTTAAAAACTCCGGAAACCATTGATGAGCTTTACGAGGTCTGCAAAAAGCTTAAAGAGCTCTATCCCGAATCATATCCCTTCTGTATGCGCAGCGGTATTATCAATCTTACCGTTATAGGCTCAACGTGGAAGCCGAATTTCAGCTATAGTGTTTACTATGATTATGATAATGAAAAATGGTGTTACGGAACGGCCGAGAGTGACATTATGCTTGATCTCGTAACGTTTTTCAAGAAGATGTATGATGAAAAGCTTATTCCGCAGGATTACTTTACGATAGACACCTCCACATGGCAAGAGCTTGTGACAACAGACCGAGGCTTTATCATGCCGGAGTATCAGATTCGTATGGATTTCTTCAACAACCTTGCAAGACCGCACAATCCGGAGTTTAACCTTACGGCTATGAAGCCGCCTCACGCAGATAACGGCATAGGCGTTCCGATGTTCAACAAGCAAAACTGGGATCCAACCGGTATGGCAGTCGCAAACACCGGTGATGCAGCTTCAATTGCAAATGCGTGGAGATATATAAACTGGTTCTACTCCGATGAGGGAAGTGAGATTGCTTCGTGGGGTAAGGAAGGCGAAACCTATGAGGTTCGTGACGGCAAGAAGAAATTCATTTTCCCGGAAGGCGAGAACAACGCGCAGGTTCTCTACGGCTTCCAGACAATAGGCTCGTATCTGCGTATTGACCCGGCTGCAGCAGACGCATGTATGTCCGAGGAACAGGCTGCGACCACCGATTTCGTTCTTGAGTATACTTATCCGAAGCTTGATCCGCAGGTGTTTATAAACTTTAGTTCTGCCGAGAAAGCGGAGCTGGCGGATTATAGTACGACGCTCGAAACGATGGTAACAGAAAACATCCAGAAATTCATTATCGGTCAGCGACCGATGAGTGAATGGGATGAATTCCAGAAGGAGCTTTCCGAGCTTCCGATTGAAGAGATTCTCGCAATCTATGATAATGCATATAACAAGATAAAGTAAAACATTGAGGGAACTGTCCTGCGTGTAAAGTGAGATGGTTCCCTTTCACTAACCCGGAAAGGAGACCTGAAATGAAAAGATTATTATCGTTGATTTTGGCAACTGTTATGCTTGTATCGCTTATACCGGTATATGCCGCGCCGGCGGAGGACGATCAAGGAATAAAGGTTGTGTATGATTTTACAAATTTTGAAGGTGCAGCAGCTGGCGTCGATACAAAGAGTGTAACCTCGTATGATACATCCTATGGCTTCTGGAAGTTCAGGGCGGCGGGGCACACGCGTGTCGCGGCGATAAAAACGGTTACGGATTATACAACCAATAAAAGTGTGTCTTATGTCCATTACAGCACGAATACAACATTGGGCAATGCTGAAAACTTAACCGGCAACGGCGCAAAGGATTCATATATCGCTTACGAAATCTATGTTCCGGAAGCGGGAAACTACGATATAACATTTGAAAGCATGCAGTCAGGAGAATTCGGAGCAAAAGCTCAGGTGTATATTTTCCCTGCAACAATAGACGGCGACATCCTTTCCTTGATGCAAAGCGAATGGGATAAGGAAGAAAAGGTGTATCGCCAGGGTGACGACTTCCACTTCTGTAATAAAGATATTCCGAACAAGAATTACGGCTCCGAATATGTGGGTTTGGGAGAAAAATATTTCGAAAAAGGGAATTATATCATTGCAATAGCCGCAACAGAAGCATGTCAGGCTAACGGCACGTATGCCAATCGTTATATGGGGTTCAGAAGCCTGACCCTCGACGGCGGGGATGGCGTTGTTCCTATGTACATTATCTCCGAAGCAGACGAAACTGCCATAGCACCGAACGGCGGCACGGCACAGATGACTGTAAAGGTGGCTATGAGCGACAGCACATTTGAGGATTATACTGATAATGTGACGTATACGGTCACCGGCAATGCAACGGTTACGCAGGACGGTATCGTTACCGGCGGGGATGAGGGAGAAGCAACCGTTACCGCAACGCTCTCTCTTGAAGATGGGAAAACGCTTACCACATCGCAGATATTTAAGATAGCAAACGCCGGCGCAAGAATATATTACAGCGTGGCATCGGATGCGGTCGCAAAGTATAATGCAGGATTTCTTACGATACTCACAAAGCCGTATACAAATTATTTTTACCGGTATTACGGTATGGGGACATCAAGTACTACAGATCCGAGTAAAACCGGCGGCCATTTGCAGGTGAAGGGCGGTCGGATACGTCTTCACGGTGCATCGGCACTGGCTTTTGAGGTATATATTCCCATGGCGGGAACTTATACTATGGAAATGTCGCACAATCTTTCAAGTACCGGCCGAATGGCGGCAGTATGGCTGGCAGAGGCAAGCGATGAAATTAAGCTCAGCTATGGCGGAGCACTTCCAGGAAAACAAGTGGGAAGCTATTTGTGCTATGAGGCAGATGCTGATGAAGCTAAAGCTTCCGCAACTTCTTATATGCGAGGAATAGAGATTACAGAGCCGGGGTGGTATACGCTTTCGTTTACTGCAGATTCTGCTTCCGGTGATGGATGGGGTTCGCATATATACATCGGAGACTTCTATCTAACTTGCGGTACAGGTGAAATAGTACCGATGAGGACGAGCATTAAAGCTGTTCACGATGAAGTAGCAGAGGTGAGTGTTTTTATGAGCGACAACAAGCTCTTAGACCTCACAGATGCAACAATTAAATGGTCGAGCTCCGATCCGTCTGTTGCAAGCATCGGCGAGAATGATGGCTTTGTTGAGATTTTAGAGCTCGGAGAAACGACAATCACGGCCGTGGTAACGGTTGGTGGGAAAACCTACAAGGTAGAAGAGCTTCTGAAGGTGGAAGAGCTTCCGCCTTCGGTTCCGTGTGCGAATACCGTTCAGACATATAACTTCCTGACGGTTAAGCCTGAATGGGCGCCGTACACAAACTGGGGCACGGATAAGCAACAGAGCAGCAACACGAACATAAGAAGCGACAGCGATGTTCTCGATATCACGTATGATTATACTGACGGCAACTGGGAATGGTTCGGTGTGGGACCGAAGGAGCAGATAATAGAAGGAAGAAATGCCACAAGATATTCCGTCTATCTGAAGCTGTATCCCGGTGCAGGCAGGTGGTACGGCCTTGCTATAAAGGTTCCTGCGGCAGGAAAATATGCGGTTAATATGGAATATTACGCGAAAACCACCAAGGCGGGCGATGCGAATATATATATCATTCCACGGACGGCAACTCAGCAGGAAATGGATCCGCTTGTAAACAGAAAAAATTATGTTGGATACGTGGATTTCTTCACTCCGTCAAAGGATACGGTTAAGACAGAAATGCTGGGGACTGTGGATATACCGGAAAAGGGCGAGTATGTTATTGTATTTGAACAAGGAAAAACGGCAGCGGAGTTCTCACCGCGTGTTCTCACCCTTGACGGTATCAACAATATGAAGATTGTTGATTTTGCGGCAGAAAGTGATGAGGTAACCTACGGGAAGACAGTTGCGACCTCGATAACGGCAAAGCTTCTTGACGGTACCGTACTTGGCAAGGACACATATACTGTTTTATACGAGTCGTCAAATCCCGATATCGCCTCGGTTGACGAAAATGGCGTTGTAACGGGCAAAGGTCACGGGAAGGTGACGATTACCGCGACTGTTTCACATGAAGATTCCCGTGTAAGCAAAAGCGTTGTTATAAATGCAATTGATGATACAGAAATTTCAGATAAAAAGATAAAACTCGATGATTTTCTTTATGTAGGTGAAAAAGCACAGATTTCTGTTGTTCTTTCAATGAAGAGCGGGAATGAGATAACTCTCCCGCGTGAGGACGTATCGTTCTCGACGGATAAAGACGATGTTTTGCGTTTTGAAGAGGCGGGATATGTCTTTGCGGCAAAGGAATGTGAAGGTGTTGAAATTTCAGCAGACGCAATTTTCAGAGGAGAAAGTATCTCTGCCCAAAAGGAGATTTCCGTAATCTTTGACGATGGAAAGACCGAAGCGACATATTATACAACCGAAAAACGCGAAAATGCAAAAGTAAACACAGCTACATATGATTGGGCGAAGAGCTTGAAAAAAGGCGCGGAAAAAACGGCTGAGAAATATGTAAGCAATCTTGATTATCTGTATGACCTCATTATAGCAGAAGGGCTTCCGCGAAGCACGCGAATGGGCGGAACGAACGACCCGTATTATAACCTATGCCGCTATTGCGATGGTGGTATAAACGGAAAGGGAAGTCTTTTCCTTGTTGATGTTATTGCGCGTCCGTGGCAGACTCAATGTCCGGAGTGTAAGCGCCTTTTCCCGTCAAACGATTTTGAAGGATTTTTAAAGCTTGGGCTTGACCGTGAGGGCATCTTTGACAGAGTGCGCGCGCTTGAAGCGCACCGCGCAATGCTCCTTGAAATGGGCAAGAACTTGCCTGATGCAGAAATTACCGATGTACGCAAGAAGGAAATTAACGATGGGCAGGTTCTGACAGTGGCAGAGCGCGAACACTACGGCTTTGGCGTTGACGGAGGATATCTTGTAAATAAGCTTTATACAGAGCTTTCTGACCCGGCAAAGATTCCCGAATCTTTTAACAATGGTCAGGGAATGCGCCCCGGCGAGGATTGGAAAACATGGGGCGTTGATGACGGCTGGGGATATGTTCCTCTGCAACCGGATGGTGTAACGCCGTATAAGTATTCTCTTACGGGAAGCGACGGCTCGGTTCAGTATTTCGACGAGCGTCATAACTACGTTGCATATATTGTTGACGGAACAATGAACACTGTTATCACAGATGCACTTGGGGCAATCAAGGATGCATATCTGTATACGGGCGACATCAAATACGGAAGAGCCGGTGCGATTTTGCTCGACAGAATTGCTGATGTTTATCATACATATGATCTGTTTATACATAACGATATAGATTATGATAAAGATTCACAAGGGAATCCGGACCGCGTGTGGTACAACACAGACGGCGGGGGAACGGGCGTTGGTATTATCATAGGCCGTATTGATGCAAACGGCCAGGCACAGACACTTGCGCTTTGTGCGGATGCATTTTATCCTGTGCTACGAGATACGCAGGTCATAGATTATCTTTCCGAAAAAGCGAAAACTTTTGGATATGATAAGCTTCCGGATGATGATAAGTACGATTATCACTCGAATTACACGAGCAGCGGTTATGAGCGTATGTGTGACGGAGACTGTCGTGGATATGAGCACGAAATTCGCAGAAACGATAAATCCAGTTCTCATGATATCTGGAAGAACTGGGAAAACGGAATCCTGAGAAAGAATTACTGGGGCGTAAAGTTCGGACGAATTGCAGGTAATTTCGGTCAACTTCAGGCGACGACATCAATTACTGCCATCGTTCAGGATAGACAGCCGGAGACTACCGAGATGCTCGAGTGGATTTATCAGCCGGTGAATCCGGACGAGACATTTAATCAAGGCGGCGGTGGAGTTACAAGTCAGCTTATTGATGTTGTTGACCGCGACGGTATGGGACACGAGGCAAGTGTAAACTATAACCGTACACAGATAGAAGGACTCGGCAAGATGTCAGACTTTCTTGCAGATTACAAGGACGGAGCTAAATATAACCTCTACGAAAATCCAAAGTTCCGTGAGATGTTTATGGCTTTTGTGCGTCCGGTAGTACCGGAAGGACATCCGAAGATTGGGGATGCCTCGACAACTCTTTCTCATGGTTATTACGCCGGTGATATTGAAATCTGGAAAAAAGGGTTTAAGAATCTGCGCGATACCGACCTTGCAGACGAGCTTGCACAGTACATCTGGACAAGAAACGGAAGAACCACAGAGGGGCTGCGTTATGATATTTTCACCGAAAATCCGGAAAGCTTTGAGGATGAGGTAGCAGCACTTATTGATGAGACAGGAGGACTTGAAAGCGAGCTTATGGCCGGATACGGATTTGCGGCTCTTCAGGATGGCGGAATTTATACTTCAGCATCAGCAAACACGAAAACGAACAACCAGCGTGCTTTCTGGATTACAGCAGGCGTTACCGATGGGCACGGACATTCTGATGCGTTCCATCTTAATGTAGATGCTTTCGGTCTTGATCTCGGTGCAGATCTTGGATATCCCGAGGATACCGGATATACACCAAACCGACTGCAGTGGTTAAATGCAACATTTTCTCACAATACAGTGATGGTTAATAATGAAAACTCACTCGCAAATAGCGTGCGCGGTTTCCCGCTTCATTTCAATGATTCTGATATGGTCAAGCTTATGGATATTGATGCTACGCATAAGTATTCGGAAACCGAGAACTATCGCAGAAGTGTTGTTATGGTAAAGATAAACGATGACACATCTTACGGTGTTGACTTTTTCCGTGTAACGGGCGGAAATCATCACACATATATTTACCATTCCGCATCGTCAAAGGTAAATG
>SVLF01000107.1 GCA_015068085.1 Oscillospiraceae bacterium | reverse complement strand
CGCACAAGCGACATTCTCTCAGAGAATGTCGCTTGTGCGGAAGTTAAAAAAGGACTGTGCTGGACCCGTGCGGAATGTATTGACCTTAACGATGCCGAAAAGCTTATCCGCGATGTGGCAGAGAACGGAATACGCCGGAGAAATGAAATCAAGCCGTTTACACTTCCGATGCCGCTGAAGGTTACGCTTGAACTTCTCCGTGCCGATATCTGCGATGATTTTTATGAAGAACGGCCGTATTTGACTCGTATAGACGCGCGCACGGTAGAGCGTGTGGCAGAAGAAATCAAGACTTACTCAGATGTTCAGTTCTGATATTTATTTTTTATAAAAGGTATGAGTGATTTATTCAGATGGCGGAAGCCGCGCAGAAGAAAATAAAAACATAAAAACAAAAAGGAGAGAAAAACAAAATGAAAAAGTTAACAGCATTAACCCTTGCAACAATCATGCTCTTCGCGCTCTGCGCATGCGGAGGACAACAGTCTGATGTTTCAGACATCGACCCGACAGCACCGCTCACAAAAGATGATGTTATAACAATGATGGTTGAGTCAAACTCAAGCTGGCCTGTTCGTGACGACTGGAAAATCTGGGAATATATGAACGAAGGCTCGGGTGCGACGCTTAATATTAACGCTGTGCCGGCAACAGATGCGGTTGCAAAATACCCGCTTATGTTTGCTGCCCGTGAAGATCTTCCGGATATTATAGCCTTTGGATTTGCCAGCGACCACATAAAATATGCCGGAGAAGGGCTTATTGCGCTTGACGATTTAGAAGAGTATATGCCGAACTACAACGCATGGAAAAACTCTCTTTCGGAAGAGCAATATGCAGTTGCCGTAGCTCCGCGCAGGCTCGCTGACGGTAAGATTTACTACACTCCGGGTACCGGTCGCGAGGGCAGGTGGCGTATGCGTGCATGGCTCTACCGCGAGGATATTTTCAAAAAGCATAACCTCAGTGCTCCGACAACATATGACGAGCTTTACGAGGTTTCCAAACAGCTGAAAGAGCTATATCCGGATTCTTATCCTTACAGCACGAGAAGTTTTAGCTATGTTTTCAATTTACCGGGTTCATCGTTTGATAAATGGTGGCAATCCGGCGCGTATTATGACTTTGATGATGAGCAGTGGCGCTGGGGAGCAACAGAAGATACTGCGCTTGAGATTGTAACATTCTATAAAAAAATGATAGACGAAAAGCTTATGCCTGCCGATTGTGTAACTATGAACGGTTCGGCTTTTGACGAGCTCGTTCTTACAGGCAGAACGTTTATTATGCCGCATCTTCAGCTTCGCATAGACTATTATAATCAGCTTGCACAGCAGGCTAATCCGGAGTTTAAAATTCAGGCATTTGTGCCTCCTGTGGCAAATCCGGAAAAGGGTGTTCCGATGGTAGAACGCGGAGATATTGAAATGGTAGGATTTTCAATCTGCGATACCGGCAGAAAAAAAGGTATTGCAAACGCTGCAAAGTTCATTGACTGGCTGTATACCGATGAAGCAATGGAGCTTGTTTCCTGGGGAAAAGAGGGCGAGACGTATGAGGTTGTAAACGGCAAAAAGCAGTTTATCACTGATGAAAACGGAACTCTTGCGAATACTATGTACGGTTTCCAGGTGTATGGCTCATTCACACGTCTTGATCCGGAAGCAGCAAAGGCGCTGCAGTCGGAAACAACACTTGAGAGTGAACAAATGGTGATGGAGCATACACTTCCGTATCTTCCGGTAACATTGTGGCTTGATTTTAACGATGAAGAGCAGGATGTCATCGACACTTATAGCACAGGTCTTGTATCCCATACCAATGAAATGCTTACCAAATTTATGCTCGGCCAGGCTCCGCTCTCAGAATTTGACAGTTTTGTAGAAACGCTTAATGAAATGGGTGTAGAGGAAGTTCTCGCGGCATACACGAGTGCATACGACAGAGTAAAATAAAATAGTTTAGAAAACAAATCATGACCATCGGCACGGCCGGTGGTCATGATTATGCATTATTTAAATATGTGTCGCAAAAAGCCGGATGTTTTTGAACGAGTGTTAAAGCGAGAGCTCTTATATAACATCCGATTTCCCTGCGTTATGCTTGTACTGTGCGGGGGATATGCCCATAACCTTTACAAAATTGCGGTAGAAGGCGGAATAGTCATCATATCCGCAGAAAGAGTATACAGAGGTTATTTTATCGCCGTTGTTTATACGCTCACATGCTTTTCTTATTCTGCAACGGTTAAGATAGCTTAAAAAGGAATCACCCGTCATTTCTCGGAAGCGTCTGCAAAATTCGCCCTTTGACAAAGCGGAAAGGCGAAGCATATCTTCAAGAGTCAGGTTCTTGAAATAGTTCAGCTTGATATAGTCGATGCAGTACAGCATCAAACGGTTTTTATCTTCACTTTTCGGGAGAGGAAGCTCGTTTGAGCTGTCAAAATAAATCCTTGCGAAAAGTGAAATCAAAAGAGCAGTATAGATTTTGACAATCTCGCCGCCGGCGAGGTTATTTTTTTGAAATTCATCATAAATCTGCTCAATAAGCGTTTCAATCCTCAAAACTTCGTCTGCGGGAACAGTTATTTTGGGACGTATATGTCCCATGCTTGAAATCTGCTTGAGAAAGTTTGCGGCAAAGCTTGCAACGTGGCTCATTTCCTCGATAATTTCAGGCATAAAGGACAGCGAGTAAAAGGAAATCCCCTCGTCATCTTCTATACGGTGGACAACTCCGGGAGGAATAATAAACATATCTCCGGCTGAAAGCTTTGAGGAATAATTTTCCACAAAATGGGTGAGAGATCCCTTTTTTATATAATAAATCTGAAAATAAACATGCGTGTGGAATTCCTTTGCCTCGCGCGGCTTTTCAAGCCGTTGGATATGTATTCCGTCTGCGGCGTTGGCATAAAATGAGAGAACAAAATTTCTTACGTTCAATATATCCACTCCTCCCTTTTTATATGATTGTATCACAGCTGAGCCTGAAGTACAAGAAAAAATAAACAATTCGCAAAGTAAATAATTCAATTTGCAATCTTTTTTGCGAAATATTTGCTATAATAAATGATGGAGGGATACGTATGAAAATAGTAGCATTAAACGGACTTCTTGGCTACGGTTACAGCGAGGAGTCACTTGATATGGCGTTCTCCGAAAAGGTTGATTTTCTCGGAGTTGATGCCGGCTCGACCGACCCGGGACCGTTTTACCTCGGAAGCGGAAAATCTTTTACTGCAAGAAGCGCTGTTAAGCGTGATTTGTCACTTGCATTGCCGAAAGCGCTTTCGCATAAGGCTCCGTTCATCATTGGTACAGCCGGTGGTGCGGGAAGCCGTGCTCACGTTGCGTGGGTGCGTGAGATTATAGAAGAAATTGCAAAAGAACAGAATTTGCATTTTAAGCTCGGCACGGTGCTTAGCGATGTTTCTAAAGAATATGTACTTGAAAAGCTTGATGCGGGGAAAATAAAGAATATGAGCGATGAGATGCCGCTTGAAAGATCGGCGGTTGAAGAAAGCTCATGTATCGTAAGCCAGATAGGCATTGCACCGATTATTGAGTTGCTTGGGCAAGGCGCAGATGTCATTCTTTGCGGCAGAGCATGCGATACGGCAATATACGCTGCACCGTGTGTATATAACGGATTTGACGAAGGGCTTGCGTTCCATATGGCGAAGATTATGGAATGTGGTGCCATGTGTTCCGAGCCGGTTGCTGCAGCAGATGTTATGCAGGCTTACATATATGATGATTACTTCGAGCTTCGTCCGGCGAACCCGATAAGGAAATGCACCGTTGAGCGCGTTGCGGCACACACGCTTTATGAGCAGACAAATCCGTATCTGATATTTGAGCCTGACGGTGTTTGTGATCTGACAAATTCCGAGTTTGAACAGGCGGATGAGCGCACCGTTCGCGTGCGGGGTTCAAAATTCCGCGAAGCTGAGGTGAAAACCTTAAAGCTTGAGGGGGTAAAGTGTTCCGGGTTCAGAACAATCTGTCCGGCAACGGTTTATGACCCCGAAACAATAGCGCGCATTGATGAAATCATTGCTACCGTTACAGATTTTGTGCGCGAGAACACGCATAGCAGGCTGCCTGACGGAAGCTACACCGTCACATTCAAAACGAGCGGTGGAAAAGATTCGTCTCTCGGTATAGTGATAGACGTAGTCGGCAAAACGCAGGATATTGCAGATGAGGTGTGTGCGCTTGTACGCAGCCGTATGCTTCACTGTGATTATGATGGAAGAAAATCAACTGCAGGAAATCTTGCATTCCCGTTCTCACCGTCGGATATTCACGTCGGAGAGGTTTATGAATTTTCGGTTTTCCATCTTGCTGAGGTTGATTCGCTTCTTGAAACCGCAAAAATATCATTGGAGGAGATATAGAATGAAAAAGTTGATTGATTATACAAAAATCCTCCGAAGCAAAAATGCAGGTCCGCTTTATATAACCTTTGACCTCATATTTGATGAACGAAAAAATATGGAGTATGTGGCAGACCGGCTTACGAAGGAAGATATATCAAAAGCATATGATGTTGATGAAAGCAAAATTGATATCATCACATATGGAGTGGTAAACTCCATAAAGATAACATTTCCGAGAAAAAACATCAGCGGAGCACTGGCAGATAATGATATCTACGGCTGTCAGCAGCATATTCCGCTTGCAAATATTGAGATTTAACGGAGAAAAACTATGATTAAAACAGATGTATATGAGCAGGTGCTTTTTGAAACGGTAAAGCGCGGTGCAACGGAAATTTCACCGGATGTCCGTGATGCGTTTGAAAAGGCAATAGCAAAAGAAACAAACGCCGATGCAAAAAAAGGGCTTTCTGCCACACTTAACAGTATGGATATGTCAAAGAAGCGTGAAAACCCGCTTTGTGTTGACACTGGCTGGCCTATTTTCTACTTTAAGGTCGGCAACAAGTGCGAACTCGAAGGCGGTTTTGTTGAGCTTGAGAATGCGGCTCGCCGTGCTGTTGCAAGAGCAACGGAAAAAGGGTATCTCCGCGCAACAATGAAGCACCCGCTTACCGGATATGATCCCGGCAACAACATCGGAATGAACATTCCGGATTTTACATATCAGTTTGTTGACGGCGACGGAATTGAGATTTCATATGCCGCAAAGGGCGGCGGAAGTGAGTGCTTCGGAGGAACACGTCACAGAATAGTTGCCTTTGCTGACGGAATAAAGGGAATAGAAAAGTTTGTTATAGACAGCTTTGTAGCCTCTGCCCGTGCAGGCGCGGTTTGTCCTCCATCGGTTCTCGGTATCGGTATCGGTGGTACGGCGAACGTTGCGGCAAACCTCGCAAAAGAGGCAGCTTGTCTCCGTGAGGTAGGTTCCCATCACCCCGACCCGATGTTTGCGAAGATTGAAGAGGACTTATATAAGGCGCTAAACTCTCTCGGCATCGGAATTCTCGGCTCGGGTGGAGATACATCCGTGCTTGCGGTAAACGTTGAATATGCATATACGCATATTGCAGGTATTGCCTGTGCGACCAGCACGAACTGTATGATAGCACGCCGCGCCTCGGCAAGAATAGATGCAGACGGAACGGTTACGAAAATGCGAAGCCCGATGTGGTTTGGTGACAGATAGGAGATAAAAGATGGCAGAATATCATTTGAAAGCACCTCTTTCGGAAGAGGATGTATGCAAGTTAAAGCTCGGAGATATCGTATATATCAGTGGTGAGGCGTTCACCTGCCGGTCGAGACTGCAGAAATATATTTTTGATGAGGGCAACAAGCTTCCGTTTTCAACTGCGGATAGAAATGTCCTCATCCACAACGGACCGATAGTCGTAAAAGAAGACGGAAAATGGCGGCTTGTGTCGTTTATGCCGACCTCAAGTATCCGGTTTGAAAAATGGGGAGCGAAGAGCGTTGACGAATGGAATCTCCGTATGATTGTCGGGAAAACAACAATGGGTGAGAAAACCGCGAAAATGATGAAGGAAAAGAAATGTGTTCACGTTTCCCCTCGCTCGGTAAGCCCGAATTTGTGGATTGATTCGATTGAGGTTCAGGATGTCTATCTTTACGATGAGCTTGGAAGGATAGAAGCAGCGTGGTTCTTTAAGCTAAACGACATCGGCCCCTTTATCGTCGATATAGATACTGAGGGTAACAACTACTTTGACGCTCTTGATGTTGAAATTGCAAAGCGCAAAGAGGCAGCGATGCAAGAGCTTGGAATAGAGCACGATTTCGAGTTTACAAAGCTGTATTAGACGACGAGAGGAATGGTGTTTTATTATGAATAAAAAATTTGACATACACTGTCACGTGACCGCATTCCCGGACTATTGTCCGCCGCGACCGGGTAAAGGGGGTAAAGACAGATATTTGAGTCTTGAGCAACAGATTGAAATGCACGACTCTATCAATGTGGCGATGGGTGTTCTCCTTTGCGGAGGCTCGCCTGAACGTGTCTGGGAAATAGTTCAGAACGAGGAGGCAAAGTGGCTTGCAGACCGGCGCCCCGACCGCTTTGTGTGGTTTTTTAACATTGATCCGCGTCAGGGTGACTTTAATACGAGGACGGACTTCGCTCCTATATTTAGTCATTATAAGTCGATGGGAGCAAGGGGGCTTGGAGAAATATCTGCGACTCTTCCTGCAGATTCTCCGCTTTATGATAACTATTGGCGTCAGGCCGCAGAGTTTGATCTGCCTGTGTTAGTACACATTTCACCGTGGCTAAAGGGACAGTACGGTGTATTTGATGAAATGGGGAATACAGGATTTGACAGAATGCTCTCGAAACATAAAAATCTTAAAATTATCGGTCACTCTATGCCATGGTGGTCTGAAATAAGTGCAGATTTACGTTTTGAGGACAGAAACGGATATCCGATAGGCAAAATCAAAGAGGAAGGCGCCCTGCAAAAACTTCTGCGAAAACACGAAAACTTATATTGCGACCTTTCCGCAGGTAGTGGTAAGAATGCTATGATGCGCGATCCGGAATATGCTGCAAAGTTTCTTGAGGAGTTCTCGGACAGAGTTATGTATGGAATCGATTCATCAAGCACATTGTGTGATTTCCAATATGAATTTGATGAATTTCTCACTAAAATGCTTAAGGACGGTATGCTGAGCCTTGAAAATTATAAAAAAATAACATATAAAAACGCAGCAAAGCTTCTTAATGTCGACGAAAAGATATTTGAGGATTAAGAGAGGAGAGGAATGCATGAAAAAGATAGATATACATTCTTACGTAACTGCGTTTCCGCAGTATGCACTGCCGCATAAAGACGGAAGTCGTTTCATGTCAGCAGAAGAGCAAATGGAGTTTCAAAAAAAGCTTGATATTGAAAAAAGCGTTCTCGTCTCAATTATCTCACCTGAGGGTCAGCGGCAGAAGCTTGGCAGTGAGAATAATAAACACACAGTCACCCAAAATCCCGAAAGCTTTGAATGGTTTTGCGGCATAGATCCGCGAATGGGAGGCTTTAAAGATAATGCAAAATATGACCCGCTGTTTGAACCTTTTGTTGAAATGGGCGCATGCGGTGTCGGAGAGATTGCACCGTCAATCTATATCGATGACCATATGACGGAAAACCTTCTTGCATATTGTGAAAAATACAATATGCCTGCTCTTGTACGTTATACTTATTGTTACGGAAGCGGTGCAGGCACATTTGACGATGCAGGTCTTCCGAGAACGGCGGCACTTCTAAAAAGACATCCGGAACTTAAATTTATCGGTTGCTATGAAGGTGTATGGAGTGAATTTAAGACAGCGCTCCCCGACCTTATGAGAAGCTGTGATAACTTCTGCATAGATACAGCGGGAAAGTTTGCGGCAGAAGAGCTTATGCAGGACGTAGATTATACGGTAAGTTTTCTTAATGAATTTGCCGACAGAATTTACTATGGGACGGGTGCGTATTCTGCAAACGATACTTATCCGTTCGAACTTGATAAGTTCTTAAGTGAGCTTACTCAAAACGGGAAACTAAACGTTTCTGCATACGAGAAAATTATTCGAAAAAACGCAGAGAAGCTGTTAGGGTGACAAAACGGATTTGCCACATCCGTAAAACCGCATAAACTCTATACTTTCAGAGTTTTGCACGTGGCTGCAAAAATTTTAAATTTGGAGGAGAGTATAATGAGAAAACTGAAACGCGCACTCGGCTTTATCATTGCAGCGGCAATGATATTATCACTCATGCCGACATTTGCCATGGCAGCAGTAGGGAGTACGTATATATATGTATTTAACCCGAAGAAACTGGGAAATGCTGAGGATTATAACACATCTGATTTAATCTT
>SVLF01000106.1 GCA_015068085.1 Oscillospiraceae bacterium | reverse complement strand
CGTGTATGAAATATTGCTACGCAATATGAAAAGGCAAATTTTATTTCACATTTTTCTAAAAGAAAAATATTTCATAATCCGTCAGGATTATTTCATATCAACGAAGTTGATATTTCACTAAAAACTAATTTGCATCTTTATTGTTCTGCCTTGCCAAAAATCGACATTCTTCAATAGAGGAATGTCGATTTTACTTATTACCTATTCACTCTTCACTATTCCTTAAAAATTATTGTCGATTTTTGGGAGGTAATAAGTAATAGTGAATAAGGAAGAAGTAAGGTGCAAACTCGCAAAAGCGAGTTTGATTTAAAAGGAGAAAGTTTATGGATAGTCCGTTGCTTGTGAAATCAAAGCAATTTGCTTTGGATATTATAAAAGTTTGCAATAAAGTAAAAAGTGAAAAAAGAGAAAGTGTACTTACAAATCAACTTATTCGCAGCGGAACGAGTATTGGTGCGAATATTAGGGAAGCTTTTTACGGACACGGAAAGAACGAATTTATTGCAAAACTCCAAATAGCATTAAAAGAATGTTCTGAAAGTGAATATTGGATAGAACTGCTTATAGAAAGCGGATATTATGACGATAAAACAATTCTTGAAAATTGAATTGAATTAAAGAAAATTCTTATTTCATCAATAAATACTGCAAAGAAAAACAACAATTAGAGGTACATCTTTATTGTTCTGCTTTGCTGCTTCATATTTGCCGACAGGCAAATGTGTCATTAAAAAATAAACGGCATCGTTATTGTTCTGTTTTACAAAAAATCGCACTGAAAAATTCAGTACGATTTTTTGTTTGCTATACGGGATTTCTTTGTGTTTTTCTTTTGAATACAATAAAGAAGGCGAGAAGCTGCATGGCAAAGGTTATAATCCATGACACGGTGTAGGAGAAAAACAAGCACTCGGGCGTGTGAAACTGCGGGATTTGAAAAATGGTAAAGAGCCAGCCAAGCCTTATTCCGCAGACACCGAGGATTGAAATGAGCATTGATGTAAGGGAAGATCCCGTTCCGCGCAAAGCACCGGTCGAAACCTCCATAAGCCCGCAAAGGAAATAGGGGATGCCCAAATATCTTATTCTTATCATTCCGTCTGCAATTGCCTGAGGGGAATCTGTTATGTATATTGCAAGGAGCTTTTCGCCGAAGATAACGGATGAAAAGCCGGTTATAATTCCTGCGACGGAAACACAGGAAAGACAAATCCACAACAACCGCTTCACTCGTGAGTATTGCTTTGCACCCATATTTTGCCCTGTGAAATTGAGCATAGTCTGATAAAAACCGTTCATGGAAGCATATACAAAGCTCTCTATATTAGAAGCAGCGGCGCTTCCTGACATAAATACATCGCCGAAGGAGTTTACGGAAGATTGTATTATTACATTGGATATTGCAAAAAGTGAGCTTGAAAGTCCTGCCGGCAGACCGATTTTTATGATTTTTAAAAGCTGGTCAATATGTATTTTGAGATCCTTAATGACGAGCTTGCAGGCGTCCTCCCGGTTAATCAGTCTGAGAACGACCAAAACAGCAGAGACAGCTTGTGAAATGACTGTTGCAAGTGCAACGCCGGCAACGTTCATATGCAAAACAGTGACGAAAATCACATTAAGAATGACGTTTATAAAACCTGCAATCGTAAGAAAAATAAGCGGGCTTTTGGTGTCGCCTGTGGCGCGGAGAATAGAAGCGCAAAAGTTATATATCAAGGTAAAAGTTATCCCCGAAAAGTATATTCTCATATAAAGTGCAGAGAGTGTGAGCACGTTTTCCGGAGTTCCCATAAGCTGTAAAAACTTTTTGCAGAAAATGACACCGACGATGGTGAGGAAAACCCCGCTGATAAAAGCAGTTGGAATTGCAGTGTGTACTGCTTTATGTACATCATCGTATTGCTGCGCGCCGAGGCTTTGAGCAACAGAAACGCTTGCACCTACGGAAAGTCCGATGAAAAAATTGACCAAAAGACCGCTTATAGAACCGGTTGCACCCACTGCCGCGACTGAAATACTGCCGCAGAAACGACCGACAACAACAAGGTCCGCTGCGTTAAATAAAAGCTGCAGAACACTTGTCAGAATAATCGGAATAGTGTATAGAATGATGTTTGGCAGTAATGGCCCGTCAAGCATACTTCGGTTCAATCTTTTAGTCATTTTATTCGCCGCCTTTTTTGATTTCACAGTAATTATACGCGCATATATAAATAAATGCAAGTGTTTTTTTCTAAAAGACAGGGAATTATGATTTTTTCTTTCCGAGAACAATTAAAAGTATTGAAAGAACTAAAACAGACAGACCTATGATAGCCCCGCAAAGCATAAAAAATTCCTCAGGTAGAATGTTTATTATCTCATCTGTTTGCGGATTGAAAATCCAGTTGATTTTTCCCGGGAAGAGGAATTTGTGGAAAAGCGTGAAGGCAGAATTAAAGTCAATTAAAGCGATGCCGCCGATGACAGCAGGGAATATCAAAGAGAGAGCCCCTGCATATAAAAAGCTTTTTCGTCTATATCCTGACAGCTCCGGCTTCTGCCGGCTGCCGAATAAAATAAGCAGTGTGAGGAAAAAAGAAAAAATGAGTGCAGACGTATTCAGCGAAAATAACCTCTTGCAGTCTTCGAAATGAGATTTTCCGCTGTAGGAATATTTCATACCATTAACGGAAAAGTCTTTTCCCGGAATTGTAAGATAGTCAAGCACGCTGTCATATGCTTCTCTTATTTCTGCTTTCTCATAGCCTGTTCGTTCCGGCAGTTCTGAAAGTTCGGAATATATATAATACACCGGACGGATGTATATCGGAAGTGCGATTGAAAAACTGAGTATGAATAAGAACAACGAAAGTGTCAGGCACAGAGAAAACGCAAAGTGAGCCGGTTTCAAGTTTATCCCTCCGTAAAATAAAATGTTAATAAGTTACACCCGTATCGTAGCATAACTTATTAACATTGTCAAGACAAAGACTCACTTCCGATTTGCGATTGATTTTCTGTATTTCTCGCTTTCCCAGCTGTTTATAAAACCTGTGGCGGCTTCATCCATTATGTGAACGGTAAGCCCTGCTTTTTTAATGGTGCGGAGAACGTAGAAAAATGCAGCAAAGGTTTCAACTATGGCTGCTGCTTCTTTTGCGGCAGCCTTAATAACCATACAATTGCCGGCAAAGGAAATCTTTCCGTCCTTCAGTGCGGCATTTAAATATACAAGCTGATCGGGATAGAGAATACTTTTCTGTATTTCTTCTTCGCCGAAGCTTGAAAGAAAATCGCCCACAAAAGCATTGTTGCATACAAAAGCGTCGTCCTTTTCTTCAAGGTCGATGTTGCTGAAAAAGTCGTCAGCATTAAGGTGTGCTTTGATTTTTTCATTTACTTGTATATGAAGGTCCAAACATTCGTCCGCATCGTCGGATGTTGTTATAAGTCCGTGGTTTTCAAGAAAAATAATCTTTGGAAAGCTTCCTTTCTCTTTTTCAAAAGCGTCAATTGCCGCTTTGATGGCGAGTGATAATGAAAAACCGGGATTTATATAAGGAATCCATAAAAAGCCTGTATCGCCCAAAATCCTTTCTGCAAGCTCACGACCTCCGGCTGCACAGGTTACAGCATTTGCATAGACCGGATGTGTATGCATAACATATTTTTTCATAAAAGAATGGAAGCCTGTCTCTACAGACGGGCGAAGCTTGTTGCCGGCACTGTCAGGGAATACGCAGGACATAGTGAAGGGGGTGGAGTTTGCCTCGCGCTCTGAAAGCTCGCTTTCGGAAACATCTGTGTGATACTCCCGGATTTTTATATAATCAACGTCCGCATATCCTGAGCTTTCGGTAATTTCGCCGATTGTAAAGCCGGATGCCTTTATTGCCATTTTATTTCCGTCATGCTTGCAGGATGCGTTTCCGCCGCCGCCCTGAACGTAGTCTTTCATTTTACCGATTTCGGAACATATTTTAACAAAATCTTTCATTTGTAATCATCCTTGTCTTTTATTATTTTTATGCGCGCTTTGAAAGAATCTCATTTTCATATTTTTTTATTTTTACAAGGTAATCGGAATCAATGCCTTCGCGGGCTAAAAATTCATTCCAGATATCGCCCAAAGGCGCTGTTTTCATTTCCTCAGAGAGAACCATAAGCTCGGTGAAGTTACTTTCATTCTGCAGCTTTTTCATTTTTTCGTTCGGCTGGAGCAGAGCATCGAGAAGTGCCTTCTGAATACTGCGAACACCGGTTACCCATGCAGAAATGCGGTTTATGGATGCATCAAAATAGTCTGTTGCAATAAAAACTCTGTCAAGAGCATCGTTGCGTACTATTTCCTTTGCAATCTCGCGGGTTTCATCATCTAACAGCACAACGTGATCGCTGTCCCAGCGCACGCCGCGTGTTATATGAAGCGCAATCTTTTCATTGAAAGCAAGAAGTGCTGATATCTTATCGGAAACTACCTCCGTCGGATGATAGTGCCCGTTGTCCATAAGGGGAGTAATGCCTTTGTAATCGGAATATGAAAGGCAGAATTCCGCAGAACCGACGGTATAGCTCTCAACGCCGATGCCGAAAACCTTAGACTCAAGCGTTACATAAACCTTTGATTTATCGTATGGAGTATCGAGAATATCATCAAGAGAAGCTTTAAATCTTAGCCGCGGTGAGAGTCTGTCTGCCGGAATATCCTTATATCCGTCCGGAATCCAGATGTTCATAACACAAGGAACACCTGTTTCTTCCGCAAAATATTCTGCGATTTTAAGGCAAGCCTTGCCGTGATTGATCCAATATCTTCTTACATCCTCGTCAGGAGAAGAAAGTGTAAGACCGTCACGTACCATCGGATGAGCGAAAAACGTAGGATTAAAGTCAATTCCCATATCTCTTTCTTTTGCAAACTTCACCCACTTTACAAAGTGCTCGGGTAAGAGTGCGTCACGACCGACAGGTTCACCGTCAAAAACGGCGTAGCTCGCGTGAAGGTTGAGCTTTTTCTTGCCGGGGATAAGGGAAAAAGCTGTATCCATATCAGCGCAAAGCTCCTCAAAGCTTCGTGCGCGTCCCGGATAATTCCCTGTGGTCTGAATTCCTCCGGAAAGTGCTTCACGGCTGTCAAAGCCGATTACGTCATCTCCCTGCCAGCAATGAATTGCTATAGGAATGTTTTTGAGGACATTCAGGGCTTTTTCGGTATCAACACCGTATGTTGCATAAATCTTCTGTGCTTCTGAGTATCTTTTCATATTTATAACCATTCCTTTCATTGTGTTAAAGACACAAAACAATATGTAATAAAATCAAAATGCACTGCATTTTGTACCATACCTCTTCACTCTTAACTATTCCCTCTTACCTGTCTGAATTTATTCGGACTTAAAACCTCCTTGATGTTGAAAGAATTTTTTATTATTTTCCGTCCCTCTTTAAGAGAAAGTCCTTTGTCTTTTATTATCTGTGATAAAAGATTTCCGGTTGCTGTTGCTTCCT
Organism: Oscillospiraceae bacterium; assembly: GCA_015068085.1. Lineage (GTDB taxonomy): Bacteria > Bacillota > Clostridia > Oscillospirales > JAAYXM01 > SIG480. The sequence goes on along the minus strand of SVLF01000106.1, from coordinate 2,861 downwards.
GAAGACCTGTATATACCTCTTTGCCGGTAAAATCACGTGTGAGTCTGTTGAGGTAATTATCTTTACTGCCTCCGCCGACGATATGTATTTCACGGATTTCTTTGTTGCTTATGAGTTCGATCTCTTTCACGGTTTCGTCATACGCTTTCGCAAGTGAAATATAAACACATTTGAGAACATCTCCGAGCGAAAGCTGCGGCTTGCCGAGAAGTGAACGTATCGTGTCTGTCATACTTTCGGGCGCAAGAAGCTCCGGAGAGCTTAAGTCTATGCGTTCTTCAAATGAGCTTTCCTCTGCAAGGTGCATCATTTCGTCGTACGTAAGCCTTTTGCCGATTTCGCGGCGTATATTCTGGAACAGCCACATACCGGGAATGTTCTTTAAAAAACGATAGCGGTAATCAATTCCGCCTTCGTTTGTAAAGTTTGCTTCCTTTGCATCGTCAGACAGAACGGGAGTAAGGTTTTCCGTGCCGATAAGGCTCCAGGTACCCGATGAAATATAAACACAGTCTGTATCAATGGGACATGCCGCAACTGCCGATGCTGTATCATGTGACGGACATAAAATAACCTCTGCGTCAAATCCCAGCTCTGCTCTCAGCTCTGCGGTAAAATGTCCGACAGATGTGCCGGGAAGAGCGGGCGTACCGAAAATTTCCGGAGGAAGCCCAAGGCGCGACAGAATTTCACTATCCCACATTTTTGTTTCTGCATTTATGAGATTTGTGGTGGTTGCGTTTGTGTATTCGTTAAGGATATTTCCGGTGAGCCTGAATGACAGATATTCCGGCATCATAAGAAAATGCGCTGCATTATCAAGCTTTCCGCTCTTTTTGTCGCAGTAAAGCTGATAAATGGTATTAAAGCTTTGCTTTTGTATTCCTGTTATTGAATACAACTCATCCTGTGAAATCAGCTGCAGAACCTCTTTTTCAGCTTCTGTTGTTCTGCTGTCACGGTATGCCATAACAGGGAGCAGCTCATTCTTGTTTTTGTCAAGCAAAACATAGTCAACACCCCAGGTATCAATAGCAACCGTTTTGGGAAGCATATTAAGCTCGGCACACTTTTTCAGTCCTGCTTTGACCTCCGAAAACAGCTTCCCGATATCCCACGTGAGTCCGTTTCCGTTCTGCGTTACAGAGTTTTCAAAGCGGTATATTTCCTGAAGAACAAGCTTTCCGCCGTTGAGATTTCCGAGAATATGTCTTCCGCTTGATGCGCCTATATCAATCGCAAGATAATAAGACATAAAAAAGCTCCTTTCACGATTTATCACTTAATGATATCATCGCGAAAAGGAGCTTTCAAGGTCGTGGTTTGTCCAAAAAACTGTCCTTATTTGCAATCTCGGAATTTTTTTGGTGTCGTCTCGTATTTCGATGTAAATATGCGGTGAAAATAGCTTTCGTTTTCGTATCCGACCGATGCGGAAATTTCGCTGATTTTTATCCGTGTGTTTTTGAGCAAAAAAGCAGCCTGAGAAAGCCTTTTTTCCTGAACCAGCTCAGTATAGGTTTTTCCGGTGCGAAGCTTTATTGCTCTTGATAGCTTAAAAAAGTCATAATGCAGAAGCTTTGACAGCTCAGAGAGTGAACCCTCGCGGTAGTTTTCTTCTATGTAAAGGAAAACTTTTCCGATTAAGGCATCATCTGCGCTTTCGTATGCGAGCTTATCGGTGTGATTTAAAAGCTGCAGCATCAGAAGTCCCATGGTTGTCTGGTTGATCCTGCGTTTATTTGGAGTGTCGTATATAAGTGTATGCAAAAGATTTTCGATGAGATTTTGAACGGGAAGAATGTTGTTTACCTTGAAATGAAGATATCCTGTGGCGTCGTCATTGTTTTCGAGCGAGCTCAGAATAAATTTTCGCAGCGGGGAATCTTCTTCGCCGAGCATAACAAGCGAGGTGTCAAAAAAGCTTGGAAGAATTATGAAATTAACGGCAATGTCGTCTTTTTCTGCTTTCAGAATTTCGTGAGGAGAATTTTTTCCGAGAAACAAAAGCTCTCCTTCACAAAGCGTAATTTCAACGTCGTTTACGATATGAACGGTTTTGCCTTTACACATATATACGACCTCAATATAGTCGTGCGTGTGCTTCGGAAAATGCACAAAGCGTGTGTGTGGACGGATTGTGATTAATTTACCTTCCTCAAGCAGCTTTTTGCTGTTGATTATATTCGTTTCATTTGCTATATACAGCTCGCGGTCGATGGTTTTCGTTCCGCTCAGGATTTTTTGTTCTTCGGCAGTGATGGCAGAAAGCCGGTTTATTATTTCTTGATTTATCATTGCTGTTCACCTGCGCTTTTTTGTGTAATCAATTTTTTCCTGTATTCCTTTACGGTCATTCCGTATCGATTTTTAGAACACCGCATAAAATATGCATCATTTTCAAAACCGCATTTTTCCGAAAGAGCATGGATGGAAAAGTCACCGTATTCTAAAAGCTTTGCCGCACTGCTTATTCGCTTATCTGCAAGATATGCCACAGGAGTAAGCCCTGTGCTTTTTTTAAATAATCTGCAAAGATGCTGTTGGCTTATGTGTAAAACATTGCCGATGCTTCCAACGGAAAAATCGGGGCGCATAAAGTTAAACTCGATAATATCTTTTGTTTTCTCTACGATGCTTTCGGGAGAATAAAGAGGAGTTGCGCAACGTGGCTGAGGGCGTTCTTCATCAATAATTTTCATAATAAACGAAAGTACATTGAAATATGTGGGAGCTGAAGCCGGAAAGCTTTCAAACAAACGGTCGAATAACGTGATTATTGTCTCAGGCGCATTTGACATATAGACCGGATTTTTTTCATTTATGCCTAAAAGCTTTTCGCAGTCAAAAAGTGTATCTGC
>SVLF01000015.1 GCA_015068085.1 Oscillospiraceae bacterium | reverse complement strand
TGTCCCCTGTGCTTCAATCTGCTTCGGATGTATGTATAACCCGGATGATGTTGTTGAGTATTTTATGCAGAATGCCCCCGAAAACCATCTTGCAGGCTTTATGGTAGCACCGTGGAAAAGCACGGAAATGGAAAACATTGATGAAATTGTGAAGAATATGGAAATGTTAAAAGTTGCAAGAGATAAGTATGCCGCCGAGCAATCGGTAAAATTAGATTTATCTGTGGGATAGAGCTTATGACAATTATTTTGTGGTGAAAAGAACGCGATGATTCATACGATGTAAAGTATTAAGGTGTGATTTGTTAAAACAGCAAAACAAGAAATTAACATATCGAAAACAAACGGCATAGTATGAGGTGGATAAGATAATTGTCCGAGACATAACCGTATTTGCGGTTTGATAGGAGGATATTTATGTTTTGCTTGTCTGATTTTTTTAGCTGCTGTAACAGAAACTGCAGAAGCTCTTTTTGTCAGCATGTAGAAATGAAGTATGTCGACGCGGGCGGCAGAGAGTCGTGCGCCGGATACGAAAGAGAATGTGGTTGCTGCTGTTGCTGTAAATGTTGTGCTGAAAGAGGCGGTTGCGGGCATCACCACAGACACGGCTGCTGCAGATAATAAAGCCTAACGCGCAGAGCGTTAATTGTAAAAGAAAACAACACACACTTGTTGAAATAACGGCAAGTGTGTGTTATAATTTATAAATATAGTAAGACTTGTTTATTTTGCAAATAACTGATATAATTATATCATTGCCCGGGACTTCACGCATAAAATTTCTCGGCATAGAATATACCGAGGTGATATTCTGTGTGGATTCGGGTTGTTGCAGATGCAATAATTGCGGTTTTTGCATCAATTTGCGTAATTGCGCTTTTTTCGGTATTGGCAGATATTCTGTTTTATCCGAAAAGCTTAAAAGAAAATCCTTTCTGTTTGTTCATACAGCGGATTATAAATAGAAAATTATGAGGAACGGTAATGACTGAAGAAACTGTAATAAGTGGCGTAATAGCCTCAGTTATATTTAAAAATGACGATAGCGGATATGCTGTTTTGAATCTGCGCACGGAAGATGGAGGAGAGACTGTTGCTGTCGGTTGTGTTCCGTTTGCCGGTGTCGGGGAGTATATAGAGGCAAGCGGAGTATGGGCAAATCATCCAAGCTATGGCTCGCAGTTTAAAATAACGTCATTTCAGAGAACTCTGCCGAACAGCGCAGAGATGATTCTTGCGTATTTGTCTTCCGGAGCGATTCGCGGAATAGGCAGGAAAACTGCAGAAAAAATTGTAGAAACCTTTGGAGACGACAGCCTTTATATAATTGAGCGTTATCCGCGCAGGCTGTGTGAAATAGCCGGAATTACGGCAAAAAAAGCAGAGCAGATAGCATCAAGGTTTGAACAGCAAAGTGCCCTGATGCTGCTTATGGAGTTTGTTTCGGAAAACGGGCTCGAACCGGAAATTGCAGTTGCATTATTTCATATATACGGAAAAAAAGCAACAGAGTTTGTCCGTAGAAATCCGTACATACTTTCAGATGCGGAAATCGGCGTTCCGTTTTATAAGGCGGATAAGCTTGCAATAGATATGGGCTTTGAGGGCAATGCGCGTGAGCGGCTTGTTGCGGCTGTTATATATGAACTTCGCTTTAATTCCGAATCAGGTCATACCTTTATTCCTCGTGATAAATTGCGCGCTGCCACGGCAAGACTGTTGAGTGTGGACGAAGCGCAGATTGAAATAACCATCGACCGTCTTATTGCTGACGGTGAAGTGGTAGAAGAAGAAATTTGCGGGCTCTCTGCGTGCTATCTTTCGTCGCTTTACGATGCTGAGAGTTATGTCGCAAAAAAACTTGCTGTTTTGGCGGTTACAAATACGGCAACAGAGTTTGATTGCGATGAAATTGTTGAAAAAGCGGAGATAAAAGGAAATCTCAAGTTCGAACCTCTGCAAAAAAAAGCAATTGAGATGGCGGTGAACAACTCAGTTCTTCTTTTGACGGGAGGGCCCGGAACCGGAAAAACAACAGTTATCAAAGGGATGCTTGCCGCATTTGAGCGAATGGATATGCGGGTGATGCTTGCCGCGCCTACGGGGCGCGCTGCTAAGAGAATGACGGAGTTTTGCGGGATTGAAGCAAAAACAATTCACCGCCTTCTTGAAATTTGCTACAATGAACACGGAACCGCGGCGTCATTTTCGAGAGACGAGCAGAATCCGCTTGAGACCGATGTTCTCATAATAGATGAAATGTCTATGGTTGACATTGAGCTTATGGCGGCGACCCTGAAAGCTCTTCCGCCACGATGCAAGCTGATTCTTGTCGGTGATGCTGATCAGCTTCCGTCTGTCGGACCCGGAAATGTTTTTAAAGATCTGCTTGGCTGTGAGATGTTTCCGACGGTTGTCCTTGACAGGATTTTCCGTCAGGCGGCAGAAAGTGATATAATTGTCGGTGCGCACTCGGTCAATCGCGGTGAGCTTCCCGATTTCAGGAAAAAGGACAATGATTTGTTCTTTATGTCACGGACAGATGATGAGTCGCTGGTGCAGACGGTGCTTGAGCTTTGCAGAACGAGATTACCTGATAATATGAATATTCCTGCATCGCAGATTCAGGTACTTGCCGTCAGCCGTAAAAATTCAACCGGAACAGTGGAGCTTAACCACCGTTTACAGCAAGCGCTTAATCCTCCTGAGGAGGGTAAGGATGAAAAGAAGATAGGAGATCGTCTTTTCCGTTTGGGTGATCGCGTTATGCAGATAAAGAACAACTATACTATAAACTGGTATGGGATGTACGGCGGCGAAGTGGGGTACGGAATATTTAACGGAGATATCGGCGAGGTTATAAGTATTGATACCCGCGATGAAACTCTGACCGTGAATTTTGATTCCCGCCTTGTTCATTATCCGTTTTCTATGCTGAATGAGCTCGAGCTTGCGTATGCGATGACGGTTCATAAATCGCAAGGCAGTGAGTTTCGTGCTGTTGTTCTGGTTGCATGTGACAGCTCTCCGACGCTCTTGCACAGAAGTGTGTTGTATACGGCAATGACGCGAGCACGAGAGTTACTTATAATCGTAGGCGACTACGGCGTAGTTAAGCGTATGACGGAAAATAATAAACAAAGAAACAGATACAGTGCGCTTAAAACTCGCATAAAAGAGCTTCTCGGTTGAGATTATTTATGAGCGAAGGAGGTAAGGCGTTTGAAAATTACAGAGCTTGTCGCAAAATATTTGTTTCCTCCCAAGTGTGTGTTCTGCAGACGTGTTCTTGAAAAGGACGGAGTATGCGACAAATGCAGAGATACGCTGCCTTATAAAATTCCTCAGGAGTCCAAAGAAAATGTGATGTTCGTTGACGGTGTATGGTCGTGTTTTCGTTATAAAGGCGATGTTAAAAATGCGATTATAAGATATAAATTTGCGGGGCTTTCGAAGTATTCCGTTGATTTCTCTGAATATCTTGAAGAATGTATTAATTCAAATCTTGCGGGGAAATATGATATTATTTCATGGGTTCCGCTCAGTAAAAAAAGAAAAAGGAGCCGCGGATATGATCAGGCAAAGCTTTTGGCGGCTGAAACCTGCCGTCGTATCGGCTCTGAACCGGTGAGGACACTTGTAAAATGCCGTGATTCCTCGCCTCAGTCACGCCAGACTGATGCGGCAGGCAGACGGGCAAACGTTCTCGGCGCATATGAAATTGCAACTGCGGATGTATCCGGTAAACGCATAATCCTGATTGACGATGTGTTTACCACGGGAAGCACAGTCAGTGAGTGTGCCCGTGTTTTGAAAACGAGCGGTGCCGAAAAGGTGTATGTTGTGACAATTGCTGCCGCCGGGCAAGGAAAAAAATAATCTGTAATAAATAATGCTTGTAAGCGGTATTTATTTGTGGTATACTATATTGGTAAAAGAATTTATGAAGAAAAATTGAGGTGGAAATTAATGGTTTTCAGCAGGGATATAGGAATTGATTTGGGCACTGCATCTATCCTCGTATACGTAAAAGGAAAGGGGATTGTGCTGCGTGAACCGTCTGTCGTAGCGGTCGATAAAGCAACCGATAAGGTTTTAAAGGTCGGTATTGAAGCCCAGAAGATGCTCGGTCGTACTCCGGGAAACATCATCGCTATCCGCCCGCTTCGCGGCGGTGTTATTTCTGACTATGAAATGACGGAGCATATGATAAAGAACTTCATTCGCCGTGCAATGGGAGGATTTAGCCTTATTAAGCCGCGCGTTGTTATTTGCGTTCCGAGCGGAATAACAGAGGTTGAAGAGCGTGCGGTTATTGATGCAGGTCGTCAGGCTGGCGCAAGGAGCGTGTTCCTTATAGAAGAACCTATTGCGGCTGCAATTGGTGCAGGTATCAAAATTGAAGAGCCGGATGGAAATATGATTATTGATATCGGCGGCGGAACAACCGACGTTGCAGTTATTTCTCTTTCAAATATTGTTGAATCCTCATCAATTAAAATGGCGGGTGATGATTTTGATGAATATATCATCAAATACATACGCCGCAAGCATAATGTGCTGATTGGTGAGCGTACCGCAGAAGATCTCAAAATCAATATCGGATGCGTTTTCCCGCGTCCTGAGGAAATTTCTATGGAAATAAAAGGACGTTGCCTTATGACGGGGCTTCCGCGTATCTTTACGGTAACCTCAAGTGAGATGTATGAGGCTCTTGAAGAACCTGCAACAAGAATTGTTGAGGCTATCCACAGTGTGCTCGAGCGCACTCCTCCTGAGCTTGTCGGCGATATTTCGACAAACGGTATCGTCCTTACGGGCGGCGGCTCTCTTGTCTGGGGCTTTGCAGAGCTTATCCAGTCCAAAACAGGTATTGACACCCGTGTTGCGGATGAGGCTGTTTCCTGTGTTGTTTACGGCACCGGAAAAACCCTTGATGAGCTCGGTAATATGACCGACGGAACGCTTAACCTCTCAAGAAGAAAGCAAATGCTTTCCTGATAAATTGAATGGCTATGCAAAGAATCGCCGCGAAGAGCAATCTTCGCGGCGATTGTTGCATAAACATTATTTCTTTATAACCCTTGATTCTAAATAAAATCTCTTGTCCCATGCATCGCCCATGGAAAAAGTTTTTCTCGGAAGAGCACCGTCGCAGATAACGGTCGGGAAGAAGGAGTCCTTTGAAATTACAGGAAGGATAAAGCCTGCGTTGCCCGGCTCTGCACCGAGACGCTTTACAACATCCTCACCGTGGATATAATCGACCTTTCCGCCGTTTTCTTTCAGATAATCGTCAATGAATTTCTGAAGTGAGCCGACTGTGAGATTGGATTTCGGATTTGCGATTCCGATTTCCTCGGTGCCGCCTGCCGTAATCATAATAAACTTCTGCTCTGCAGAATTTGAAAGCTCATAATATTCCGAGAGAGCTTTGCGCATTTTCGCGGTATCAATGTCAAAAACAACTCTGTGGATTGCTTCAAACTCGAGAGAAGAGTCGTGCAGATTTACAAGCTCGCAAAGTGCGAAGCGCGCCGGATGTGTTTCATACTCATCGGGAGAGATTGTTTCCTTAACGAGACGCCAGCACTCTTTTGCTGTTGCGAGAGAATGGTTTCCGTCGCCTACCGCAAACTGTAAAACGCCTTTGCCGGAAACATTGTATTTCTTATTAAATGCTGCTTCATCAGCAAGCGCGGCGAGAGCTTTGTCTATGCGCGCTTCCTCATCTGCGCTTACAAAATATCCGCGGATAGAGCCTGAATTCTCCATAAGCTTAAAGTCATATGCAACAGGAAGCTCGGCACCGGCAAGCGGTTCGATAACAGTCTTTTCTGCATCGTCAATGAGGAGCATTATGTGCGGGATTTCAAGCTTTGCATTCTTGCGGATTTTAACGCGCGGCGGAATGCGCTCAAGAACGGTGCCCTCCGTAGCTCGGATTTTAGACTGCGAGCCGGGCATATAGTCATACTCTTCAAGGTCAACCACGCCCATAAGACCGCGGCGTATCTTTCCGTTTCTTTGAGTGCGCTCAACGTATATGTATTTAGACACCTTTTCTGCAAAAATACCGTTTGCTATGTATTCTGCCATAGAACTGTTGATGCGCTCGATTCTTGCATCTCCGTCCCCGTCCTCAAGATAAATTTCCGGGAATGTAAGATGCAGTGTGGACGGTGCATCTCCGACAAAAGAAGAAACACTTGACCAGTATTCCGGCTCGGAGGTGTATTGGTCACACGCAACAACGCTCCATTTGGTCATATCCGTTCCGTCTTTGGGAAGAAGAACGTCTCCGGGAGCAAAAACTCTTTTACTCATAAATATTCACCCTTTGTTTATATAATATGGAAATAAGTATACCATATTTATTTCATTTCTGCAAGAAAAAATAAAATCTGCAAGTTAAATAAAATTTAATATTTTTCTTGTTGACATTCCGCAATTATGTGGTATAATAGTATATGCAATTGCGGGAGTGACTCAGTGGTAGAGTGTCACCTTGCCAAGGTGAAAGTCGCGAGTTCGAATCTCGTCTTCCGCTCCAAACCGGCTTGTTTTCAAGTCGGTTTTTTCTCTTATACGGATGCCCGCCCGGAAAAACTTCCGGGCAGGCTATATGAAAGAACAAACGAAAAATATGCCGACCGCCGTGAGGTCAGAGGGAGAACAAGCTGTTTGCAAGGCTCGTCGTTTGTTCTGCTCATTATTACGTTATGCCGCAATGCGGAAAAATGTTCGTTGACCGGGGCTGTTAACTGTTGTATAATATAGACATAATAAACTCAGGAGGTTATATAAAAAATGATTAAAGTATCCCCGTCGATTTTATCGGCTGATTTTGCAAACCTTGAAAGTGAAATGAAGCGTCTTGAAACGGCAGGTGCACATTGGGCGCATGTTGACGTTATGGACGGCCACTTTGTTCCGAATATCTCAATCGGTGCTCCGGTTGTGAAAGCTATTTCAAAGGTTTCCGATCTTCCGCTTGATGTCCATCTTATGATATCAGATCCGGATTTTTATCTTGATGATTTTATAAAAGCCGGTTCTCATATAATTACAATACACGAGGAGTGCAGCTCCGATGTCGGCAAGGTTCTTGCCCGCATCCGTGAAGCGGGCGTGAAGTGCGCGCTCTCAATAAAGCCGAACACTCCGGTTTCTGCTCTTGAAAAGTATATTGATATCCTCGATATGGTTCTTATCATGACTGTTGAGCCGGGATTTGGCGGACAGAAGTTTATAGATTTCTGCTTTCCCAAGATTGCCGAGGCACGTGCTCTTATTGATGCGCGGAATCCCAAATGCCTTCTTGAAATCGACGGCGGTGTAACGTGTGATAATGTTGCTGCTGCAAAAGCTGCGGGAGCGAATGTTATTGTCGCGGGGTCCTCGGTATTCGGTGCAGAGGATATGAAGCGCGCAATCGAAATCCTCGGCGAATAACTACATATCCTTTGAAGGGAAGTGTGCCTGAATGAAGGAACGAAAAAAACAAAGCTTTTTTAAAGGTGCGATGATTCTCTCTGTTGCCGCGCTCATTGTAAAGCTTATCGGCGCTCTGTTTAAAATACCGCTTACGAACATCCTCGGCGGAGACGGTATGGGATATTTTTCCACGGCATATGATATATATATGCCCGTGTATGTTATTTCAAACGCAGGGCTTCCGGTTGCGATAGCTCGTATAGTCGCCGAAAGTGTTTCGGAAGGTCGCTTTCGTGATGTAAGAAGAACTCTTCGTATTGCAAATACCGTATTCTTCATAACCGGTCTTATCGGTTTTTGCATAATGTTCTTCGGCGCGGGATTTTTCGTCAACAAGATGATAAAAAATCCGGGTGCGTACCTTGCTGTTATGGCAATGGCGCCCACTGTGTTTTTTGTTTGTATGACCTCCGCGTACAAGGGCTATTACGAAGGTCTGCGGAATATGTATCCCACTGCAATTGCGCAGGTTGTTGAGGTTGTTATAAAGCTCATTTTCGGTTTCGGTCTTTCAATGCTTGCATATAAGCTTGGAACTGATGAATTTGCGGCGAGCGGAACTGTTTTAGGCAAAAACTTTGCAACCTTTGAAGAAGCGGAAATCAGGATCCTTCAGTTTGCCGCGGCAGGTGCAATACTCGGCGTGGCTATGGGTGCGATGGGAAGCTGGTTATCCGTTTTTATCCGCCATAAGGTGCGCGGTGACGGTATAACTTCTGAAGAGCTTGATGCACCTCAGAATGTTACGCCGACCAAAACGATTCTGAAAAAAATCGTCAAGGTTGCCGTTCCTATTGCGCTTGGCTCCTGTGTCGGTCAGATTACCGGAGTTATAGATCTTTTATCCGTGTATGACAGGCTTCACCACGCGGTTGATGCGGGGTACGATGTTTTGCGCGCAATTTACGGCAATGCGCTGCCGGCGACTAAGGCGCTTGAGGATATTCCGAATTATTTAAACGGCTGCTATAAGGGAATGGCGGTTACTTTGTATAACCTGATTCCGACGTTTACCGTGGCGTTCGGTGTAAGTGCATTGCCTGCGATAACCACTGCATGGACGGAAAAAAACACCGCAGAGCTTAAAGATAACGTTGAAGCTGTTCTTCGAATGACCATGCTCCTTGTCCTTCCGGCAGGCATCGGCATGTCTGCGATGTCTCACGGCGTGCTTTCTCTTCTTTACGGCAGTAAACCTGAGGAGGTTGAAATTGCCGTGCCGCTTCTTGCAGTGCTCGGGATAGCTGTTATCTTTTCATCTGCGTGTTCTCCGATAAACAGTATGCTTCAGGCTGTCGGCAGGGCAGACCTTCCGGTGAAGATAATGGTTGGTTGCGCGGCGTTTAAGCTTACGTTTAACTATATTACTGTCGGCATACCGCAAATCAATATCCTCGGTGCGGCGATCGGAACACTGATCTGCTATGTTCTCATAATGCTTATCAGTATGTATTTTCTCTTGCGTATAACAAAGCTTCGCATTAATTTTATGACGGTATTTATAAAGCCTGCGGTTTCTGCGATATTGTGTGCGATTACAGCAGTTGTTGTATCCCGCATTGTTATGCTTGGTGCATCTGAAAATGTCGGTACTGTTATTGGTATAGGCTGTGGTGCGCTTGTTTATGTTGTGTCTCTTGTTCTTCTTCGTGCGATAACCGAGGATGATATAAAGCGCCTGCCGAAAGGCGAAAAGCTTGCCGTAATTTACAACAAGCTCCCGGGAATAAAGAAGTAAAAAACTTTAAATATATCAAAAGGGGCTGTAGCAAAACAGCCCAGACCACATAAAGTGTAAAAGTGATATTTATTGCAGATAACATAGAAAAAAGTATATGGTTTGAAGTTTGAAAGTAAATTGAAAATTCGGCTTCTGCCGAATTTGAGGATTAAGTTACACTTTATGCGTAAAGCTTATCGGACCTCTTGACGTACTTATGTACTACTTCGGGTCCGATTTGCTCATTCTGCACTATTTTTCTAAAGCCCCAAAGGGATTGTAGCAAAATGCATTTCGCTACAATCCCTTTTGTAGTTTGATTAAATAAACTGCGAGTCGAACATTTCTTTGTAAAATCCGTTTTTTGCAATAAGAGCATCGTGTGTGCCGGATTCGACTATGTTGCCGTCCCGGACAACGAGGATGACATCGGCATCCCGGACTGTTGAAAGTCTGTGGGCGATAACAAAGCATGTTTTTCCGTCCATAAGCTTGCGCATGGTTTTTTGTATCTGCTTTTCCGTTCGGGTGTCAACGTTTGATGTTGCCTCGTCCAGAATAAGGAGCTTTGCATCTGCAAGCATTGCGCGTGCAATTGTGAGAAGCTGTTTCTGTCCTTTAGAAATATTTGTGCCGCCGTCAATAAGAACTGTGTCATAGCCCTGCGGAAGTGTTAATATATAGTCGTGGATTCCGGCATCACGGCACGCACGTTCAACATCTTCGCGTGTTGCGCCCTCTTTACCGTAGGCGATATTATCAAAAACCGTTCCGTGGAAAAGCCATGTGTCCTGTAATACCATTGAGTACGCCAGTCTCATGCTTTTGCGGGTAATTTCGGAAACGTCTGTGCCGTCAATGCATATGCTGCCGGAATTGATGTCATAAAAACGCATAAGCAGATTTACAAGCGTTGTTTTTCCGGCGCCGGTGGGTCCGACTATTGCAACAAGGTCTCCGCTTTTTACATTAAGACTCAGGTTCTTGATTACAGTTGTTTCGGGAGTGTATCCGAAGGAAACATCAGACAGCTCGACCTCGCCGCGGATATTTTCCGCCTCCGTCATACCTATGCAATCAACCGGCTCCGGTTCTTCGTCAAGAAGCGCAAAAACGCGCTCTGCGGCAGAAAGGGTGGATTGCAGCTCACTTATTATATTTGCAATTTCGTTTATCGGTCCTGAAAATTTTCTTGAATAGAGAACGAAGGATGAGATGTTCGCAATCGTTATAAGCTGCTTTAAATAAAGCGCCGCTCCGAAAACGCTTACAAGTGAAAGGGAGAGGTTGTTCATAAAGTTGACCGAAGGACCGACTACGCCGCCGTAGTATTCCGCTTTATAATATGCTGTGACCGTTTCATCGTTTTTCGCAGAAAAACGGTCAATGACATCTGCTTCGCGGTTGTATGCACGAATTGTTTTCTGTCCGCTGGACATTTCTTCCACAAATCCGTTAAGCTCACCGAGCTTCTTAGAGCGTGCGCGGAAAAGCGGACGTGTTTTTCCTGTGATAAGTTTTACAAGAACCATTGTCAGAGGAACTGTAATTGCGAAAATAAGCGTCAATCGCGGCGATATATATATCATCATGGCGAGTGAGCCGATAACCGTAATAATCCCGGCAAAAACGTGTACTACGTCGGTGGAAAGGGAAGTGTTTATCGTGTCGGTATCATAAGATATTCTGCTGAGTATATCGCCTACGGGATGCGTGTCAAAATACCCTACAGGCAGGGTCTGCAGCTTATCAAATATATCTCCGCGCATTTTGAATATAATTTTGCGGCTTGTATTTATCATAAGCTTTGAAAGTGCGTAGGAAAGAATTCCGGAAAGAATGTAAAATACCGCCATAAGCAGGAGATAAACCGGAAGAGCTTTGAATTTCACATTGCCGATGCCGGGCTCTATACATCCGATAGCAAGGCCTGAAAGATACGGACCGACGAGAGCAAGGGCATTGCTTGCAATCGTCAGAACGATGCCGAGAATAAGATACGGAGAAAATGGTGAGATATAGCGTATAAGCCTTGATAATGTGCGTGTTTTGCTTTTATTATTGCGCATAGCTCTCACCTCCCAGCTGAAGCTCGGCAGTCTCGCGGTATATCGCACACGTTTTCATAAGCTCCTCATGCGTACCGTAGCCTGCGCATTTTCCGTTATCAAGAACAAGAATATGCTCGGCCGACAGAACAGAGCTTACGCGCTGTGTAACAATGATTTTAGTTTTGTCGCCAAAGCTGTCGCGCAGCTTTTCCCGCAAAAGCGAATCTGTCTTATAATCAAGTGCGGAGAACGAATCGTCAAATATAAATATTTCGGGATTTCCTGCGAGCGCGCGGGTTATAAGAAGGCGCTGCTTCTGTCCTCCGCTGAAGTTTGCACCCTTAATTGCAACCTCGGCATCAAAGCCGCCCGCATCACTGATAAACTTATCTGCCTGTGCAGCCTGTGCCGCGGAGAGCATCTCTTCTTCAGTGATTTTTCGTCCGAATGAAATGTTTTCGCCGATACTGTCGCGGAAAAGCGTGTCATTCTGCAGAACTGTGCCGAATTTGCGGCGTAAATCCGAGAGTGTAAAGTCGTTTATATTAACACCGTTTATAAGGATTTCGCCGTCATTTATATGATAGAACCGCAAAAGCAGGGAAATGAGCGAGGTCTTACCCGAACCGGTAGGACCGAGAATACCGAGCGTTTCTCCTTGTTTCACTGCAAACGATATATCCGACAGCTTAAATCCCGAATTTTCATATGAAAAGCTGACGTTTTTAAATTCAACGGCAGGCGCGGATGTATCCTCTTCTACGGCACAGCCGATTGAAAGCTCGTCCGGACAGGAGAGGACCTCATCTATTCGCGATGCGGATGCCGAGGCTTTTGAAAGATTCATAAAAATTCGCGTTATCATCATTATTGAGTTGAGTATAATTGTAAAATACGTCATAAATGCGATGATATCACCGATTTCTGTCTTGCCGGAGTTCACTCTGTACGCGCCTATGCCGATAACGGCGCAAAGACCGAGATTGAGCATAACGCTCATTGCCGGATTGATAAACGCCATAACCGTTTCTGCGCGGCGCTCTTTTTGCGTAAGGTCGGTGTTTACCTCAACAAAACGCTTTTTTTCATATTCACTCTTTGATAGCGCTTTTATAACGCGGATACCGGATGCATTTTCACGAACTGCGCGGACAAGCGCATCAACTGCATTCTGAACTATCTTGAAAAGCTTTGCACCTTTTTTGGAAACATATACGGTCATAAATGAAACAATAGGGATAAGTGTAAGTAAGACGGAAGTGAGCACGGGGTCAGCAAGCATTGTAATTATAATGCCGCCGAAAAGGAGTATTGGTGCGCGCACGCCCATTCGCTGCATCATACCAAGTGCGTGGTGGACGGAATATGTATCACTTGTCATTCTTGAAATAAGCGACGGAATGGTAAAGCGGTCAACATCCGTGCTTGACAGATATGAGATTTTTGAGAAAAGCTTGTAGCGTATTTTCTTTGTTGCATCGCGGGAGACCGATGCCGCCATTCTGTTTGATATAATATTACCAAACCACGCAACAAGACAGAAAGCAAGCATAACAAGTCCCCATAAATAAACCTGTGAAATGTTGTTTTTCGGTATAACATCGTCGATTATGTGTGACAGCGCCCAGGGAATGAGCAAATCCATAAAGGTTCCGATTGTTTTGATAGAAAGAGTCAGCGCAACTCTCCATTCATACCCGCGCAAGTACGCAAAAAGCCGTGTCATTTTATCGCCTCCGGTAAAGAATACACTAATTTTACCATAACAGAAAGTATATTTGCAATAGTTTGAAAATAAAAATGTTGACATTTGGATAATATAATGGTAAAATAATATAGCTGTCAGAAAACAGCGTAATGAGGAAAAAGCAATGCGCTCCTCCTCGGGTGCCTTTCCTGTGTAAAAATTAAAGGCTTTTTAATTTGCGGATATGGCGGAATCGGCAGACGCGCCAGATTCAGGTTCTGGTCGGGGCAACTCGGTGGAGGTTCAAGTCCTCTTATCCGCACCAGTATAGGTGTTCTTATGGGATTTAATAAGTTCCTGTAAGAACGCCTTTTGCATATCTGTTAAGAAAATATTACAAGATTGGGCAAAGGTCGTTCCTAAGTATTGAAAATTATCCTCCGGTTTTATATAATTTCGTTATGAAATTTATTAAATTGGAGGAATTTTTCATGAAAAAGCTTATTTCAATTATACTGACGGCGTGTATATGCCTGTCTCTTCTCGGCGGCATCTCCTTCGCCGGTGCAGCGGAAGGTTGGGGGACTATCTCATACACATATGATTTTTTACCGGGTGTGGGTGATAACCAGCTTGTTGCCGGCACGCGTCTTTATGATGTGACTGATTATTCGAACAGTCCATTTTGTTTCTTCGGTGCAGATCCGGTGTTAACAGAAATCATTAATACGTATAACGATAAGAAAAATGGAGACGGTGAATTAACAGAGGATGTTATTTTAACTGATTCGGATACCGAACCGACATACTCTATTTCTGTAAAGGAAACATACAATGCGATTATGGGATTTCATAAGTCCAACGGGCTTAGATTCAAATTAAAGGGATATGACAAGTCTTCTTTCATTAATAATCGCTGGGTAGCGTTAAAACTTGATGCAAGCAAGCTTGTGAAAGGAACTTATGACATAATCTTTGATTCTACTACAACTTCGAATTTGAGAAAAAGTGAAGTATATCTTGCTCCTGTCGATCCTTTAAAGCAGAATGCCTCTGAATATATTATAAAAGAAAATTTGATTTTTAAAGTAACGCAAGATACAGGAAGCAAAATGATTGAAAACTTTAATGTTGCTTCTTCTGAGTTAGATTATGTTTTAGTTATAAAGTTCACAGAATCAGATGATTTTCGTCTGAAGTCCATAACGTTTAAATATAAACCAAATCATTCTGTTGAGCATTCAAAGGAAAAAACGATTGTATACAATTTAACAACGGGAGCGTTTGAAAAAAATATATTTACGGATGCGAATTTGGATGTAGCTAATACAAGCTATAAGGAGTTTGATAAATTTAATTGGGATACCACCTATGATGGCGACCAATTTATGGTATCTTCTCAAGCTAATCCGCCATGGGGAGTAGATTGGACATCACTTTCCTCGTTGCGTTCAAGTACGAGAATAACCGACACAACGTTGCGCGTGGATTTTATGAATGCAGCTTCTCCGACTGAAAGCACAACAACTTATTATGAGAATGGTTTTACAGGAAACGCAGGAACAACGAGACCATATTTCATTATACGAACATATGTTCCTAATGATGGTACTTTTAATATTTCCGTTTCACATGGTACGCACAAAACAGGACCCAAAGTTGATGTATGGATGAAAAAAGCGGATAAGGATTTTTATTCTGTTGCGGATGTTTCTGCTTTGCTTACCGCGTCGACCAATATAGGAAACTTTGATTGCAAAACTAATGGTGTGGCAAATATTTCAAAGGAAGCCTTTGAATTTGAGCGTGGCGAATATGTGTTTTTGTTTGTTCCGAATGACGAAAGTAAAAATCTGGGAACTAGTAATGAGGGAGCTCGTTGTCTTCTTTCATCCATCACGCTCACACCTATTGACGATGCGGGATACACAGAAGCATTCACGGAATCTGACAGTGCCGAAGAGACCTACGCCCCCAACGTAACCGCTTATGCCTACGCAAAGGATAACTCCGATGTTGGTGCTACGGTTTCTGCAACATCAAATAGCGATGGTACATACACTCTCACTGCTTCGGCAACAGCAGGTGATAATAACGAATACAAATTCCTCTACTGGGCAAAGGGGCTCACAACAAGTGATAACAGACTTGTCGTTTCTACATCTGCGACCTATAACGAATACATTCCGCAGAACAATAACAACTATGTTATCGCTGTTTACGATAAAGCCGGCGAAACCCCAAAGGCAGAGTTTTACAATGCAAACGGTCAGCTGATTGAAACGCTTAAAGAAAATGGCGAGGCTCCGGCGCTTCCGTATATGGCGGGTTATGGTCAGGCAAATAACTGGGCACTTCACGGTACATCAACCAAAATTAATGGCGGTGATCCTGTAGAGCTTTCCGGCAATATGATTTTCTTTGCACAGTATGACACAGCAACGCCTGATACATTTACGATAACTGTAAATGGAAAGAGCGAAAACTACAACTACGGTCAGCTCGTCGAATGCAAAGCAGATGCAACCGATACAGACGGCAACATCTTCTACGGATGGACAAAAACCGTAAACGGCGGCGATGCACAGCTTGTAAGTGCTGAGCAGACGTATACTTTCCGCGCATGGGAAAGCTGCACGGTAACTCCGGTATATAAGAAAACAACCGGAATTATCTTCGACGGTGCAAAGCGAAAAATCCTTCTCGGAACCTTCAATCTCGGCGGAGAAGAGGCTGTTATGGCAGAATACATCGGCTTTGAAGCTGCAGATGAAAAGGGAATTATTCTCGGCACTCAGGAGATTGCAATGACCTCGGATAATAACCAGTTCACGGTTGTAAATAACAACAAAGAAACATCGATTTCCGGTTATGCAATTCTCAGCGGAACAAAATACGTTTTCAATAAATAACCACACAAATCAAAACCCACGGACTGAATTTCGGTCCGTGGGTATAAGTGTAAATATAAGGGTTATAACCAATGTTTATTCTGCCATGCGTTAAGCTTTTCCATTTGTTTATTGTGTTCTTGCAGAATGTTTCTGTAAGTTTCTGCATATTCCTTAAACTTTGCGCGAAGCTGCAGGGGAGTCAATCCTGAAAAATCCGTACATACGGAAATGAGGTGCCCGCTGTTTGCAAAGCCGCAGATATCTGCGATTTCGCTTATTGGCATATCTGTGAATTTTATATGACTTATTGCCTGGCGGGTGCGGAGATTGATAAGAAATTCCGTGTACGTCTGACCGACTGTTGTTTTAAACTTTTCCGTAAAAGACCGGCGGGACATTATCGCTGAATTTCGTGCATCCTCAATTGTGATTGGGAAACGGAAATTATCTATTGAAAAGTAAACGGACTCGTTTATGTATTTTGATCTTAGGCTTGAATCCGAAATGTCCTTGCTTGTGAGAACGGAGCTTTGCTTTTTTATAAACAGCTCAAAGAAATGATATAAATCTGCAAAGATTTTTGAAAAACGGTTTTCAAGGTTATCACGCCCTATTGTTGCAACAATTTTGAGAAAAAGTTCGTCTGCGCGTTCTTTATCCTCGTCGTCAACCCTTGAAAAAGGTGTGAGAAGAAATTTTTCAAAAGCAACGCTTGAATAATTGAGAGGGAAGAACGGCAACAGGTTTTTCTCGAAAGCATCGCATGGGAAAAGAATGCTGTAAACCTCTGTTTCTTCAAGCTTGGACGCTGTAGAATCTATTGAATGTGGAGAAAAAGGCGGTATGACAGCAAGCGAACCGGGCGTCTGGATAACTGTTTCGCCGCGGATAGTGTGCCGGTATGAACCGCGGACGGTATACCATATCTGCGGATGGCAGTGCCAGTGTGCCTGAGAAATGCGGTGGTCAACTATCTTTCCGAAACGCAATGGTGCTGTTTTCTGGAAAAAATTGTTGACATATAAATCGGGAACGACTTGCTCTATAAAAGGCTGTAACACCTGCATATATCTTTTCTCCTTTCTTGATTTCATGTCTTTATGATATCATAAATTATTCACATTTTCAAGTACAAACGTGGGCAAAAAATTATTTGAAAATATTACCACAAAATCTCGCCCGATTTTGTAACCTGAAGATATTGCGCGCTTTTGCGCATTTTGATATAATTATATTACAGAAATATTGCAAAACCTCACAGGGGTACCCCTGTGGTATTGTGTGTCGCACAATACCAATCCGTTTAATTTGCATTATCAAATCAATACGTTATTTTAAGGAGGAAAAACAAATGAAACGTATTATTTCGCTGATCACCGCAATAGTGATGTGTGTATCACTTCTGCCGGCTGTGAATGTCTTTGCCGAAACGGGCGATGATGTTACATACTATTTATCTGCCGGTGAAGAAAACACCATTGCTAAAGATACCGATTTCTGGGAGATAACAGACTTTTCAAAAAGTACCTTCCATTATTTCGGTGCTGATGAAGAAATTGAACAGGTCATCGGCGGAGAAGCTCTGGACGGTTGGATCGCGGATGTCGCTGAGGCGCAGAGTCGCCTCTTGCGCGTGCGTGATAATTTTCTTCGTTTTCATACAAAATATACCAACGCGAGGTTTTCGAACGGACGTTGGTTTGCTGTGAAGCTTGATACAAGCGAGCTTTCCAAATCTGTTTATAATCTGCAGTTTGATATTGCGAAAGGTGCAAAGAATTATACCATCTGGCTTGCTCCTTATATTGACGGGCAGGATGATGCCGCCGGTTATATGACGGATGGAAATAAGCTTGGTACAAAAGCTTTTGCTGCCGGCACAGTAACATTTGAAAATGTTGCTGTTGACTCGACAAAAGATGAATATGTTCTTATAATTCGTCAGGAAAGTATAGAGGAATTGAACCTTACATCCTTCACCTTTGTAAGCATTTCAGAGTCTGAACCTGAAGAAAGCGTCGATTACACGTCATATACAATCGATGAAACAAAGGTGGTAAAATACAACCTTACCCTCGGCGCATTTGATAAGTCCAAGCTTAAGCTTACAAATGGAATGATATCAAGGGACCTCACATCTATAACGTGGGATAATCAGATATTTACGGATTCTTCCGCTCCGTGGAAAATTGATTATACATGGCTGTCTGCCTATCGTTCGTCTAATCGTGTCACTGACACGTTCACCCGCATCGACTTTCAAAACGGAAACACGTCAGGCACCGGAGAAACCTTCTATAACAATGGCTTTACCGGCAATGCCGAAACTACTCGTCCGTATTTGGCGTTGAGGATATTTGTCCCCAATGCAGGACGCTTCAATATTGCAATACAAGGCACCACGGGTAAAAAAGGCGTTACGGATGTTTATCTTGCGAAGTCTGCCAAGGATTTTTACGGTCCCGGTGATGTTGAAGATATTATCACTGATAAAAACTACCTCGGTGTGTATGATTGCTCAGCGAATTCATATCTTGTAAAAGAACTTCAGGATTTAGAAAAAGGAGAATACGTATTTCTCTTTGTTCCGAATGAAAAGAGCAAAGGAGTAACAGATGATAATGCAAGGCTTCTTCTTTCAGAAATCAGACTTACTCCGGTGTTCGGCTTTGGCAGTGCAAAGCTCTCTTTTTCCGAAACTGACATAAAGACCGGCTCGTATGCTTATTCTGCGGTAGAGGTTTTTGATTCGCAGGGAATTTCGTGTGCATTTGACCACGCGGAAATAGCGTATTCCGTAGATAAGGCCGGCGAAAGCATTGTTTATGTAAATTCATCAACCGGAGAAATCTACGCAAAGCGCCCCGGAAAAGCTAAAATAACCGTAACGGTAAAGGATGATATTGCAACTGTTTCGGATACGGTTGAGCTAAACGTTACCTCGCGCGGCGCACAAGCTTCGCTTCCGGCAGAGATAAAAGCAGAATTTCCGCTCGGCGGAGTAGAGCTTGGTATGCCGGTACCGGTTAAAATCACCGATGGGGAAGGAAACGAGCTTGGCGACGGCGTTGAATATACCTATGAGATTGCAAAAAGCGAAAGATATGAAGATGGAAAACTTGTTAAGTATACTGCTCTTGAGGAAGACGACGGTATCTTCACCGGGCTTGAGATGGGCAAAGCCGATATCACCGTAACGGCACAGCTTGGCGGTGAAAGCGTAAAGACCTCATTCACCGCTGAAGTCCTTGGCGAAAACCTTTTCACACGTGACGGCGTCCGCCACGGCGAATTTGAGGGAAATGTCTATATATCGGGAAATCCGAACGGTGCGGCAAGTAAAGCAGAAACCATTTGGTCTGCGGCACAGAATACGGATGACGATATTTATACATATGAGTATTTCAAAAATGTAGCTTCGGACATCACCAACCGTCGCACAAATGTTATAAAAGCAACTGTTGACGACACTCCGTCCGACTCAGGTAAAACCATACGTGTTTTCAGAATAGAAAACGGAACCACTCCGTCAAATGCTACCTTGCTTGAAAACGGAAAAATCTACGAGTATTCCGGATTTATAAAGCTCGAAAATGCAGATGTTGTTCCGTCAATTCAGATCAGGCAGCAGATTTATAAGGTCTCAGACGGTTTGGAGATAGAGAAGGATCAGGTGGATCTGTATCCGTTTAAGGATGCAACCGGAGCATTCCCGTGGACGTCCTTCACCGTAGGTCCCTTCTATGCAAACTGGGATGAGCCGGTAGTTGCAAGAAGCAAGGTTCAGGCAAGTGTTACGGACGCGCCTTACGGATATGATTTCTTTGTTTCTCACCTTGCCTTACGCGAGGTTGCCTTTGAAAGTGTTGACTTTACTATGACAGGAAACTTTGAGAATGCAAAAACGTACGATACATTTGAAACAAATGTAGTTGCAATGTCCGGAACCGGCAAAGAAATTGTTGTCGGAAATTCAGGAACAGTAATCAAGGTTAATTTTTCCTCATCGAATCCCGTTGTGGCAAAGGTCAATGACAACGGCGTAATTACTGCGGTGTCCAATGGTGACTGCGAGATTTACGCAGACATCACCCTCGGAGATGTAACGCGTCGCGGAATAATTCCCGTTCATCTTGAAGGTCTTGAAGTACTGTTTGAAAGCATAGAGGTTTCTGCAAAGAATGATTTGGAAGTCGGAGATACCTCGGAAATCGCGATTAAGTATTTCAATACCGACCGCTCAAATTATGACGGAAGCGGAATAACCAATTATTACGAAAGCAAAAATGCAGCCGTCGCATCAGTTTCTCAGGACGGCACCATCACAGCGCTTGCACCGGGAAAAACAACTGTAATGGTGTATGCAAATCTTGGGAATTATACGGCGAGAGCGGAAATTGAGGTAACCGTAACGGATAATTCTCCGCTTGTGTCGGCATATATCACGGGAGAAGACAGTGTTGATATCGGCTTCACAAAAAAGCTTACGCCGGGTGCATTGCACAAAAGCGGCGCAGCTGCCGATATGACTCAATGTGAATATTTCTTCGTACTGAAGAACCCAGAGGATAATGTGTTCCTGACCGTAACGGAGGAGGGAAATGTTGAGGGACTCTCAAACGGCGAAGCCGTAGTTGTGCTTACTGTTAAAAATCCCGATGGTAAGGATCTGACGGCTGAGCATACGGTAAAAGTCGTTCAGGGAAAGATAAAACGCAAAATTTTCGATTTCCTTATTCATACTTCCAATACCTCGATTCTTGATGCAACCGTCGAGAAATACGGATGGCAGGTGAACCGTGAAAAAACCTCACCGACGCGAATTGCAGAGGGGGAAAGTGGTGTTTTTGCAAAGCTGCGTTTCCTTGCATACGCAATACAGTTCCGTTCAAATGGTTCTTATAACATAGAGGGAGACCTTTCGCTTGATTTGCTGGCGGATTACGCGGGCTGGTATAACGTAACCTTTGTCGGTGGTAGAAAAGCACTCGGAACAAATGCTATTATTTACATGAACGATGAATATCTTGGAGACTGCTCGTTTAAGGCTCCCGATGATGACAGTAATTCAAATTTCACGGCAAAATTAAACCCCGTGTATTTGAAAAAAGGACTTAATACGTTCACTCTCCGCTCAGGGTCAGCGTCGTATCTTTACCCAGTGCGCATAACACTTGACTACATCGGTGAAGCGGCACCTGTACCGCAGTCTGCAACACTTGACGTGAAAAAAACTACCGTTCCGGTGGGAACTGTGCTGTCACCGTCAGTTGTGTCAGAAATGTCTCCGGGACATAATCATACTTTCGGGCTTGATTTTGATTTCGTTGTGAACGATGCTAAGAAATATACGCTTATAAGCGATAAGCCGTCCATTGTAAAGGTAACAGATGACGGAAAGCTTGAAGCGGTAGGTGAGGGAACAGCAACCATCACTGCAAATGTAACTTATGGTGATTATACCTTCAGTCCGACCGCCACAATAACCGTAACGCCAAAGGGATTTACAACCGTTTCGCTTTCTGCAGAGAAAACCGTTATGGCACCGTATGGTGAAGGAAGCCGGATTGCAGTACGCGCACTTGATAACCTCGGCGATGAGATGATTATCCCGGAGGGTACGGAAACTGTATATCGCAGCTCTGATGAAAGCGTTGTCACCGTTGATGAGAACGGATATATGACACCGCATTCGCAAGGCAGTGCAACTGTCACGGCAACGCTTACTATCAATGGCATCACTCTTAACGGAAGCCTTAATGTTTCCGTTCGTCACGGAAAGATAAAATCCACATATTATACCGATGACAAAATCAAAGCAGCGCGTGAAAATATAAATAAGTATAAATGGGCGAAGGATGAGAAAAAAGCTGTACTTGCAGAAGCGGATAAGTATCTGCCGCTTATGGAATATATCTACGATCTTATTCCGTCACCTGATATTCCGCGCGGTTATCAGGTAGGCTTCTTTGATGATCCGGATGCTGCATACTGCCGCTATTGCGGAGACTATATTTTCAGCTATAATAAGTATCCGTGGCAAGTTGATCCGATTAATCGTCCGTGGAAGGTACAATGTCCGAACTGCAAGCGCCTCTTTCCGTCGAATGATTTTGAAAGCCTTTATGAGCTGGTAACAGAGAATAACTACGGTATTTATGATGTTGAGCTTGCGCATGAGCTCAATGAAAAGGTTAAGCAGGAAACAAACGGACAGACGGACTATTTGAAAAACGTTCTCTATCCGGAAATAGGTGATCAGGTAACCGTAGCAAACGGAGGAAAGCCCGGTATAAATGTAACGATCAATGTCGGAAAAGGTCTTCGTCCTGGTGAAACCGTTGAAGGCTGGGGCGTAGACGATGGTCTCGGCTATATGCCGAAAAAGCCTGACGGAACAAGATATATGTATGATAATGGTGTTCCGGAGGTTCATTCATATATTGCTGTCTTTGCACATATCGGTGTTTGGGACACTCCGTCGGGGAAAAGGATATCCTTATTCCGTGAAGCTGTTGACTCCTTCCGTGATGCTTATCTCTATACAGGGGATGAAAAATATGGTAGAGCCGGAGCTATTCTCCTTGATCGTCTGGCAGATTACTATCCTGCATATGATCTTCGCGAAGATGGTGGATATGATTTTGAGCTTGAAATAGTAACATATCAGAACACCGGTGGGTCGAGTTATGGAAAAACCATAGGTAATATATGGGAAGCTGATAACTATATAGGTGAGTTCGCAACGGCATATGATGCCTTCTTCGAGCTTTATGATGATCCGCAGGTTATAGAGTTTCTTACCGAAAAGGCGGAAGCTATGAATTTGTATGAGCTTTCGCAGAGCGAGGATGAAAAGTATGATAAATACAACAGGCTCGCCGATAAGTTTGAAGTAAGTGAAGACGGGACATGGAAGATAACTCCCGAAACCATTCGCCGCAATTTTGAGACCGGAGTGCTTGAAGAGGCTCTTGATGCGGTAAAGGAAATGGATATCGCAGGTAATTTCGGTTTTAAGCAACATACGCTTGCAAAGTGCGCTGTTGTGCTCGATACGCAACCGAAAACTCAGGAGATTATTGACTTTATCATGGCACCCGGTGAGACAGACCGCGGCGTATGCACGGGCGGTAATGTAATGCCGCAGATTATAAATGTAGTTGACCGCGACGGTGTCGGTAATGAGTCATCCATAAGCTATAACAGAATTTGGGCGGCGAATCTGCTAGGTATGGCGCAGACTCTCGGAGATTATGAGGATGTGGCTCTTGAAGATGACCTTCTTGCAAATCCAAAGTATATAAAGATGCTTCAGCTTGACCTTATTACGCTTCTTGCATCAAAGCGAATGGCAAATCTCGGTGATGCCGGCGGTGCGCTTTCTTCAAGCTTTGCAGTAACTCAGGATTTGTTTACAGCGGCGCTGAATTCCATCGATAAATGGAATGCATCGGATGAGTTTAAGGAAGAAAAACGCACTCTTTTCTCACAAGCGATTTATCTTGGGAACGAAAACACAACAGATGGACTGCATTATGATATTTTCACGAGGAATCCTGAAAGTCTTCAGACGGACATTGAAGACATTATAGAGAAAAACGGCGAGTATGATTTAGCAACGAGCTCAATCTATTCCGGATATGGCTTTGCAGCGCTTCGTGATGGCATAAACTTTACCGGAAAAACATCTCCGTCAAATATTGATAACACAACGCGTGACTTTTTCATTTACTTCGGAGGCGGAAATACCTCGCATAAACATTATGACGGCTTGTCGCTTGGTATGGATGCATACGGGATTGATATGGCGTCAGATCTCGGGTATCCGTCAATCACCGGCGGTAAGAGCAACTATGTAAGAACTGAATGGATAGCGGGTACGGTATCTCATAATACCGTTGTTGTTAATGATGATATACAGAGAAAACCTGATGTTTCCGGAAACCCGCTTCACTTCGACGATTCGGGTGATGTTAAAGTAATGGATATCAATATGCCTGAGGTTTACGGAAAGTATGTCGACACCTACCGAAGAACACTCGTCTCCGTTGATGTTGACGACACAGTTTCTTACGGAATAGACTTCTTCCGCATAATCGGTGGTGACGAGCACGTCTATAGCTTCCATTCCCGCGCGTTTGAAGCAGAGCTTGATGATAAAATCAAGACGGTCCACCAGCCTATCGGAACCTATGCCGGTGCTGATGTTCCTTACGGTGATGTTGCATATTCCGAAAAGTCCGATTCCGGTTATAACTGGCTTGAAAATGTTCATCGCGCCGCAAATCCGCAAACGGGAAAGTTCTGGATGGATTTTGATGTTGAAAAGGTGACTAAGGTTCAGGTGACCGAGCAGGATTGGCATCTTAAAATGACAATGCTTAATGATTTCAATCTTTCGGAAATTGCAGTTGCAGACGGTTACGGTCCGCAGTATGGAAGCAATCCGGAAACTCCGTTTAAGTATGTTCTTGCACGCCGCAGCGGCAAGAATCTTAATACGCTCTTTGCCACGGTTCTTGAACCGTATGTCGGACAAAGCAATATCAAGAGTCTTGAACGTGTTCCGGTTACTAAAAACGGAGATCCGGTAAAGGAAAGTGACGGTGTTGCCGCAGTTCGCGTAACTCTCAACAACGGCCGTGTGGACTATGTTGTTTACGCAACGGATAACACAGAAATTTATCGTATTGATGATTTGTTTGATTTTTCGGGTTTTATAGGCGTTTATACCGTAACTGAGAACGATGCGGACAACTACGTAAGAAGCTATCTCCTCGACGGCACCCGGGTTGGTAATACTGAAGCGACGGCAGCTGTAAGCGGAAAAGTTACAAACTTTACAAAAGAACCGGCGTTTGAAAATTTTGTTGAGCTCCAGCTTGATGGTGAGCTTCCGGAAAATGTAAATCTTGTCGGAAGGCTGCTTGACGTTGAAAATGACGGTCAGCAGAACGGAGCATATGTTATCACGAGCGCAGAAGCCTCAGGTAACACATTAAAGCTTGGCGTAGGCGATGTAACATTTATACGAAGCTTTGTTGATTCGTTTGATACTTCAAAAGGGTATTATTACAATATTGAAGAAGGGCAGACCGCGCGCATTTCGCTAAGCTCATATGATACCTCCGCTCCGGATATTGAGCCTGTTGCAGACAAAACAGTTTCAGCGGGAAGCTCCATCACAATTCCGATAATTGCAACAAGTGATTACGGACGTGATATCACTTATGTCGGAACAACGCTTCCGCGTGGAATGAGTATCAATCAGCAGACAGGCACCATAACATGGAAGCCGGATGCATCGCAGGTTGGAGATAATCACGTTGCTATAACAGCAGATGACGGTATTCTGACAAGCACTGTTCGCTTTACTGTTACGGTTTATGGTTCAACAACAAGTAAGCCGTCTGATACAACCGATAACACCGAATCATCGACGCCGGATAATTCCGGCACTGCCGCCGGCGGCGGAGGAGGCGGCGGAGGTGCCGCACCGACCGATAAGCCGGACGATGCAACAAGCACGGACAAAACCGACACATCTGATGAAAAGGACAACACTGATGACTCTGCACAACCGGGGGTAGGGGAGGATGTCCCTGCCCTTCCGCAAGGACAATTCACAGACCTCGCTAATCACACATGGGCAGTGGACGCGATAAACACCCTCGCGGCAGATGGAATAATCAAGGGCACGACCGCAAGCACGTTTAGTCCCGCAAATAACATCACCCGCGCAGACTTCGCACTGCTTCTTGTTCGCGCATTCAAGCTTGAAAGTGAAAATGCTGAAAACTTCGCAGACGTATCTGCAAGTGACTACTTCGCATCCGAACTTGCAATTGCACGCAATACGGGCATTGTCAACGGTATCGGCGATAATAAGTACGCACCGCGAAACACCATCACCCGCCAGGATATGATGGTAATCGTCTACCGCGCACTTAATAATAAGCCCTCCTTGCCTAAAGGAGGGGGGACCGCCGAATGGCGGTGGGAGGATTCTAACGGTGGAGGGATTTCTCCCTCGCAATACCCCGATTTCACCACCGTATCAGATTACGCCCGCGAAGCAGTCTCCGCGCTCATCGGCGCAGGTCTTGTCAACGGCAAGAGCGGACGCATCGCTCCGGTTGATTACACCACTCGTGCAGAAGTCGCAGTGCTCATCAAGCGCGTGCTTGAGTATATTAAGTAAATAAATTTGCAGGGCGGGAGCTTTGCTCCCGCCGAAAAGGAGAAAATAAAAATGCTTAAGATAGGTCTTCGTTGTGTATGGAAATCGCTTGACGAGAAATTTATAAAAAATATGCATGACAGTGGATTGTCGGTGTTTGAAGTCGGCGTATTTTCAGAGCCTGAGGCGGTGGATTACAAAAAAATCCGCGAGCGCGCAGACAGTTGCGGTATGTGTATATGGTCATCTCACTTGCCGTTTGAGAATGAAAGTTCAATTGTTCAGGCAGAAGCGGACGGGAGAGCTCGCGCAATTGCGATAAATCGTGACCTTATCGCAAGGGGAAGTGATGTGGGGATAGACAAATTTATTCTCCACCCGAGTCCGATTGTTGAAGAGGAAAGAAATCGCGAGGAATGCAAGAAATACGCAATGGAAGCGTTTGACGTTCTCGCAGAGTACGCCCACGCTCACGGCGCTGTAATCGCTGTAGAGGATATGAGGCTTGACTGCCTCGGCAACAGTGCAGACGAATTGCTTGAGATGATAAGCGTGAATGATAAATTACGCGTATGCTTTGATGTGAACCATCTCTTCAACAACACCCACGTTGAATTTATTGATAAGTTGAAGGATAAAATCGTAACCGTTCATATTTCAGATTACGATCATGTTGAAGAACGCCATTGGCTTCCGGGAGAAGGCGTGATAAACTGGCATGAGCTTTATGATAAGCTTATTGAGGTTGGATATAACGGACCATGGATGTATGAAGTGGGAATGGGTATCCACGACCGCCGCAGTCGCCCGCTTGAGTTTACGGATTTATACAACAACGCAATGGAAATCTTCTCAGGTAAACCTCTGAGCAGAATATA
Source organism: Oscillospiraceae bacterium (assembly GCA_015068085.1). Classification (GTDB taxonomy): domain Bacteria; phylum Bacillota; class Clostridia; order Oscillospirales; family JAAYXM01; genus SIG480. The sequence goes on along the minus strand of SVLF01000015.1, from coordinate 23,033 downwards.
AAACAAAAAGGAGAAAACCAACATGAAAAAACTAATCGCACTAACCCTTGCAACAGTAATGCTTCTCGCGCTTTGCGCCTGCGGCGGCGGAACCGGCGGAAGCTCTGATGTTTCCTACGACATCCCTGAGGGAAAAGTAATCCCGGATGATGCAGTGCTTGACATCACCATCGCAAGCCACGCATCATGGCCGTATGACGAAAACTGGAAGGTATGGCAGTACATCGAGGAAGCTATCGGCGGAACGATAAACGTAAACGCAATTCCATCCTCCGATTTCGGAACAAAGTTTACGCTTGTAATGGCAACGCCCGACAGTCTGCCGGATGTGTTTGGTTTTATGGGAAAACCCGGAAAGTTTTCTGACTATTGTGAACAGGGCGCGTTTGTGGCACTTGACGATTATGCAGAATTCCTGCCGGACTATAATGAATTCTGGAACTCCCGTCCGGAGGACGAGCAGTGGATGCGCGATACCCGAAAGGGTATTGACGGAAAGGTTTATTACACTCCGATTTACGGTATGGAACGCTCAAAGAATATCCGTTCGTGGCTCTACCGCAAGGATATCTTTGATAAGCACGGTTTAAAAACTCCGGAAACTATCGATGAACTTTACACCGTTTCAAAGCAGCTTAAAGAGATTTATCCGGATTCCTATCCGTTCTGCCTGCGCTCAGGCCTGAGCAACATAAACGTTATGGGTCCGTCATGGAAACCGTATTTCCACTATGGCGCATACTATGATTTTGAAAATGAGAAGTGGTGCTACGGCGCAAGCGAACCGGCAATGTGCGAGATAGTAGAGTTCCTTAAGAAGATGGTAGATGAAAAGCTTATGCCGGCAGACTTCTTCAACATCAGCGCAACATCATGGCAGGAGCTTTTGTCCACTGACCGCGGCTTCATTATGCCGGAGTATCAGATTCGTATCGACTTCTTTAACAACATCGGCAGAGTAAAGAATCCCGAATATACAATGGCGGCGATGAAGCCGCCGAAGGCAGAAAACGGTCTCGGCGTTTCGATGATGAACAAGTTTAATAACGACCCGACCGGTATGGCAGTTCCCAACACCGGTGATGAAGCAAGCGTTGTAAACGCAATGAGATATGTAAACTGGTTCTACTCCGACGAAGGAAGCGAGATCGTTTCGTGGGGTAAGGAAGGCGAAACCTATGAGGTGGTTGACGGAAAGAAGCGTTTTATATTCCCGGAAAACGAAAACAACGCTCAGATTCTTTATGGTTTCCAGACAATCGGTTCATATCTCCGTATCGACCCTGCGGCAGCTGAAGACTGTATGTCCGAGGAGCAGGCTGCAACGACAGACTTTGCGCTTGAGCACACTCACGCAGAGCTTGAACCGACGGGATATATGAGCTTGTCGTCTGCCGAATCTGAGATCATTGCAGATTACAACACATCTCTCGACACGTTTGTAAAAGAAAACCTCCAGAAGTTCGTTCTTGGTCAGCGCCCGATGTCCGAATGGGATAAGTTCCAGGCCGAGCTTTCACAGATGCCTATTGCTGAGCTCCTTGCTGTTTATGAAGAGGCATACAACAGAATAAAATAAAACTTCGAACTTTTGTCCGAAATTTACGATCAGCCCGATTTTGCAACAAATCGGGCTTGATTATTTTTCTGTTTGTATTGTATAATTTAATCGGATGATACAATTGAATTTCAATGTGTGTGCATTATATAATTGAGAAAACTTAAACCGTATTTGTTGACAAATTTTGATCAAAAAAATATAATGAAAACATATATGCAATTAGAGTGAAAGGATATCGCATTTATGAAACCTACATATTGTAATCCCTTGTGTGTTGAAAAGGTCAGTAGCGGAAGATGGCTTGATGCATCTTTGAGCCGGCTTGATATACGGTCACTTAATGATTATCGCTCAATTTCCGATCCGAGCGTCATATATCACGATGGGAAGTGGATAATGTATCCAAGCTACAACGTTGCATATGTAAGCGAAGATTTTGTGAACTGGAAGCACGTTGATATCGGTATTGATAATCTGAGATACAGTCCTGCGGTTGTCGAGTTTCGCGGAAAGTGGTATTTAAGCGGCCACGGAATGCCGGAAATGTATGTTTCAGATTCACCTCTCGGACCATTCGCTCACTGCGGAAATCTAACCGATATACACGGCAATGAAATGCGCGTTCCGGACGGATGCTATTTCACTGAGAATGGCAGACTGTATTTCTACTGGTGTGAGGGCCGCGAGCCGGAGAACGGCGAGGATGTAGAGTGTATTGTCGGAACTGTAGGCGCGGAATGCGATCCTGACGAGCCGTGGAAGCTGATTTCTGAGCCTGTATGGATAAACACGTTCACTCCGTCAAAGGTGTGGGAGCGTCACGGTGAATATAATCAGAATGAGCGCATCGGCTGGACAGAAGGTCAGTGGATGATAAAGATCGGAAAGAGATATTATCTTCTTTACTCAGGAAGCGGCACGCAGTATTCAAGCTATGCCTGCGGAATCCTTTATTCCGATGAAGGACCTCTTACCGGATTTAAGCGTCAGGAAAAGCACGATCCGCTCACGTCAAAGAGAACAGGTCTTCTTCGCGGAGCAGGTCACGGAAGCATTGCAGAAGGACCCGACAATACATATTGGGTGTTCTATACATATTTCTGTGGCTTCAACTACAAGTTTGAACGTAGAATAGGAATGGATCCTCTTGGTATTGACGAAAACGGCGAGCTTTATTGTCCTCACCTTACCGAAACACCGCAGTTTGCACCGGGTGTTCTCAAAAATCCGGAGAACGGGAATGATACAGGGCTTCTGCCGCTTACATTCTTCCAGCCGGTTAAAGCAACAAGCCACGTTTCCGGACGTGAGCCTATTTATGCAACTGATGACAGTATGCTCACGTGGTGGCAACCTGAACCGGACGATAAAGAAAGAACACTCGAAATAGATCTCAGTGCTCAAAAGGGTTATCACATTGAGTCCTGCCGCATAATCTGGCGTGATATCGGAATGGAAACGCTTGACGGAATAAATCCGGGTGCGTTTCAGTATACGGTGGAATATGCAAAACCGGATTCTGATGAATGGGTAATGCTTATTGATGCGTCTGATAATGAAAAGGATTTGTGTATTGATTACCGTACGTTTGAAAAGGTGACAGCACGGAAAGTCCGTCTTTCAGTTATCGGATGTCCTGATGGGATTCAACCCGGGGTTGTCAGTTTTACAGTATTCGGAAAATGTAATCATTAAATTTGGGTATAAAACGGAGGAATAGGTTATGAAAACAGTAAAAGACAAATACCTCGTTGTAGGTGCAGACTTTGCAGGCTTTCCGCTTAAAGAAGCGGTTGTAGCACATCTTGAGGCAAAGGGCTGGAAGATAACGGATGTCGGTGTCCGCAAGGATTCAGATCCCGATGATACTGACCTTATGTTCCATAGAGTAGGTCTTCGCGTCGGTTCGATGATTTCGGAAGGCGAGTTTGAGCGTGCACTTCTCTTCTGCGGAACAGGAATGGGAATTCATATTGCAGCAAGCAAATGCCCGCACGTTCACGCAGGCGTTGTTGAAAGTGTTCCGGCGGCACTTCGCGCAATCACCGGTAACGGTGTAAACGTTCTTGCGATGGGTGCATTCTATGTCGCTCCTGCAATGGGATGTGACATTGCCGATGCTTACCTTAACGCAGAGCTCGGCTCGGGCTATGAGTGGTGGAAGAACTTCTATGAGTTCCATAAGCTTGCGATAGACGAGCTTGAAGCATTCGACTATGAAGAATATAAGAAAAACGGCTTTAAGGTCAATAAGCTCGGCGATTTCCCGCTAAAGCTTGAAACAAAGCCGGAGTAAGGAGTATCAGCGTGAACAAAAACACAAAAGCCGCGGTGCTTTTTATAAACGGTCAGTCTAACGCTACTGCACATCAGCAGTTTCTTGCGGAAGAGGACAGAATATATGAGCCGATGAAAAATGTTTGGTCCCTTGACCGAAATCCCAACCAGTCGTTTGATATAACGGATGTCACTTGGAGCGGATGGACGAGTATGGGCAAGAATCTCGGCGAGACACAAGACCACACCGCAAGCCTTGCATATTTTGTTGCAAAGAAATGGCAGGCGGCGATTGATGCGGGAAAGGCTTTGCCCGATCTCTACATAGTCCAGATTTCAATCGGAAGTCAGGGGATAATCAACGGGATGTGGAACCGCGATAAAGAACCTGTTATAAAGCCCGGCATACTCGGTGAGGCAGATATTTCGCTTCTCCCGCTCGCACTGCATATAAATAAGCTTGTTATGAAAAACTTAACCGATGCGGGAAAGAATCCTGAGGTGATTGGATGGCATTGGCTTGGGTGCGAGCAGGAAATATGGCATGAGGCATATCTTCGCGATGATTTCAAGGAAAGATATGACTATCACTTTGATGTGATGCGCGAATCTATGGGTGGAAATGTTTCGACGTATCTATATAAGGTATATGTGAAAAAAGCATGCGAAAGATTTAAGCTCCCAGTATGCGCGGATGATTATATAAATGAAGAAATTCTCCGTCAGTCTAAAAGGCTGGGTACTGTGCTTGTACGCGCAGAGGAGAGTCCGTACTGGGATGAGAAGCATCCTCACCTCGGGGTTTTTGCCGAGGATAACGGGCATTATCTTGCGAAAGTTCAGGAATGGTTTGCTGATAAATTTATGGGTGAGATTTTAAAATGAAAATAATTGAAAAAATAGCGGCAAAGGCGCAAAATGCTGACAATCAGCGTCCGACAATAGCTTTTTTGGGTGATAGCATTACCGAAGGCTGCTTTGAGCTTGTTCCGAGAAACAACGGTGGATTTGATAATGTGTTTGACCATGAGAATGTTTACCACAAAAAAGTTTCGGATATCCTTGGTACTCTTTTTCCGACAGTGCCGTTAAATATTATAAATGCAGGTATTGCGGGAACAAAAGCACCTTACGGTCTTTCGCGCATTGAACGTGATGTACTGTCAAAAAATCCTGACCTCACAGTGGTCTGTTTTGGACTCAATGACTGTGAAAAAGAGGACGAGGGGATAGGCGAATACATTGAGAGTCTGCGCGGTATTTTCCACCGTCTGAAAGAAGCGGGAAGCGAAATAATTTTTATGACGCCTTGTATGATGGCAGAAAACGTAAGCGCAACTATTCATCCGAGCTTCGTTGAGCTTGCTGAAAAATTGTCTGACCGTCAGAAACGTGGCGTTCCCGATCGCTATATGGACGCCGCTCGTGAACTCTGCAATGAAGAGAATATTCCTGTCTGTGATGTTTATGCAAAATGGAAGAAGCTGGCAGAACTTGGAGTTAATGTAACCGAGCTTTTGTCAAACAAATTAAACCATCCGACGAGAGAAATGCATAACCTTTTTGCAATCTCGCTTGTTGAAACCATGATGATGTAAAACATAAAAAAGAACTGTAAAAATGCTTTTTGTAAGAAAAAGAAAAAAATACTTGATTTTTCCTTGAATATATGATATGATATCATAGTTATAAAACGGGCGGTCCTCTGTCTGCGTCTTTTTTGAGGCAAGAACGTCTATGAAGAAAGGAGGAGTGCATCAATGGATCTTATCAAGAATTTGACTGACAGTCAGATTAAAAAGGATTTACCTGAGATAAACATTGGTGACACTGTTCGTGTCCATGTCCTTATCAAGGAAGGTAACCGTGAGCGTGTTCAGGTTTTCGAAGGCACAATAATTGCCAAGAAGCATGGCGGTATTCAGGAAACGGTTACAGTACGTCGCTTGTCCTACGGCGTTGGCGTTGAAAAGGTTTTCCCGATTCACGCACCGCACGTTGTCAAGTTTGAACTTGTCCGTAAGGGTAAAGTCAGACGTGCTAAGCTTTACTATCTGCGCGGCAGAGTCGGTAAGGCTGCAAAGGTCAAAGAAGATATCTAAAAGGAGAAGGGGAGGGCTTTTTGGTCTTCCCCCTTTTCACACTTCTCAAGGAGGAGCTTCTATGTCTGAAAATTTGAATATAAACGAGGTTCCGGAGGAAAAAAACTCCGTTGCCGATATGAAAAACGAAATTTTTGATTGGGTTCAGAATATTGTATTTATTCTCAGCGCAATTGTTCTTATATTTATATTTTTGTTTCGTATTGTAGGCGTTGACGGTGAGTCTATGATGCCGACGCTTCATCATAAGGATTGGCTCGTTATTTCTGATCTGTTTTACGAACCTGAGAGGGGCGATATTGTTGTTTTGTCCAAGAATTCTTTCATGGACGGAAAGATGATAGTGAAGCGCGTTATAGCAACAGAAAATCAGACAGTCGATATTGACTTCGAAAAAGGAATTGTATATGTTGACGGTAAGGAACTTTCGGAGCCGTACATCGCAGAGCCTACTCATCGTAACATCAGTATGAGCTTCCCGGCAACAGTGCCGGAAAACTGTGTGTTTGTTATGGGGGATAACCGTAACCACAGCGCTGACAGCCGTGATGCAAGTCTTGGTATGGTACATGAGTCGTGCATTCTCGGAAGGCTTCTTCTGAGATTGTTGCCTGTATCGGCGTTCGGAACGGTGAATTAGAAAAAGGAGACGCGATATATGGATATTCAATGGTATCCGGGACATATGACGAAAACGCGCCGGATGATATCGGATAATCTCAAAATGGTAGATGCCGTATGTGAGATTTTGGATGCGCGTATTCCGGTTTCGAGCAGAAACTATGATATTGCAGAGCTGTCAAAGGATAAGCCAAGGCTCATTGTTTTAAACCGCGTTGATTTAGCAGACGATGCAAAGACAAAAGAATGGGCGGCGTATTACCGTACAAAGGGATATTCCGTTCTGGAGACCAATTCGAAAAACGGCGGAGGGGTTTCTGCGTTTCCTTCGGCAATAAAACAGCTTCTTGCAAAAAAGCTTGAAAGCTATCGTGAAAAAGGACAGGTCGGAAGAAGTGTCCGTATCATGATATGCGGAGTTCCGAATGTCGGTAAATCGTCGTTTATTAACCGCGTTTCAGGCCGCAATATTGCAAAGGCTGAGGATCGCCCGGGTGTTACTCGTGATAAGCAGTGGATTCGTGTCGGTAACGGTATTGAGCTGCTTGATACGCCGGGTATGCTTTGGCCGAAGTTTGACGATAAAAGAACCGCACTTAACCTTGCATTTACAGGAGCTATTAAAGATGATATTCTTGATATAGAAACTCTTGCTTCGCTTTTTATGGAAGTTTTGTCTGAGCGTTATTCTGGAAACCTTAATGCAAGATATAAAATAACCTGCAACACAGAAGAACCGGGATATGATATACTTGAAAGAGCCGGAAAGTCACGTGTTTTTTTGATTTCCGGAGGAGAGGTTAATACGGAACGTATGGCAAAGACTCTTCTTGACGAATTCCGGGCAGGAGCTCTCGGCAAAATCACGCTTGAAAGCGTTGATGAAGCAGATCGCGAACCTCTTGAAAAAATAGAGCTTCGCGGAATGCTGTCAGAATAACGGAGGTCGCTTATGGAACGTGATATGTGGTTGTATGAGCGTGAGTATCTGGAAAAAGGCTGTAAGCTCGTTTGCGGAGTTGATGAAGCGGGGAGAGGTCCTCTTGCCGGTCCGGTTTTTGCTGCTGCAGTTATTTTGCCGCAGGAGCTTCAAATTGACGGACTTGATGATTCCAAAAAGCTCAGCGAGAAAAAAAGGGAAGCGCTCTTTGATATAATCTGTGAGAAAGCGATTGCTTTTGGCATTGCATCGTCGGATGAAAAGGAAATAGATGATATAAATATTTTAAATGCTTCTCTTCTTGCGATGAAGCGCGCGGTTTCAAAGCTTTCTGTTTCGCCTGATGTTATTCTTGTGGATGGAAATAAAACTTTTGAAACGGATATACATATAAAAAGTCTTGTAAAGGGGGACAGCCTGTCGGCTAATATTGCCGCGGCATCAATCCTTGCAAAAGTCAGCAGAGACAGGTTTATGCTTAAGCTTGCGGAGCGTTATCCTGAATATAGATTTGAAAAACATAAGGGATATCCGACGAAATTGCATTATGAAATGGTAGAGGCTTACGGTATTTCGGATGTCCACAGAAAAACCTTCTTCAAAAAATATAAAGGTGGGATTCTTCTTCGATGAACACGTTGCTTCTCGGCAAATGGGGCGAGGCGAAGGCGGCAGAGTACCTCAGAAAAAAGAAGTATAAGCTTATCGGCGTAAATTACAGAACCCGGTTCGGTGAAATTGATCTCATTGCCGAGAATAAAAACACAGTCGTTTTCGTGGAGGTAAAGCTTCGAAAAAACGATGCGTTTGGAAAAGCAGAGCAATTTGTAACACGGGAAAAACAAAGAAAAATAAATCTTACGGCGCGCGTGTGGCTTGCAAAAAACAGGACCGAAAAAATCGTTCGCTTTGATATAATCGAAGTATATGCACCGGATGGAATATCCGATAACTACACTATAAATCATATAGAAAACGCATTTTACGGAAGTGCGTTTTAATCCATGGAGGAAAGTCTATGAATTATTTCAGTACACGAGACACAACACTTTCTGTTTCATCAGCTGAGGCCATTGTAAGAGGGCTCAGTAAAGATGGAGGCCTTTTCTGTCCGGAAAGCATTCCGAAGCTTACGGATGACGAAAAGAAATATCTGCTCGATGCATCTTACCGTGAGCGTGCAGCGTTCGTTCTCGGAAAATTTCTTACAGATTTTTCGGAAGAAGAACTTTGTGATTTTTCAGAGAAAGCCTACGGTAACGGCAAGTTTGATTCTGATGCAACGGCACCTGTTCATATGCTTGAGCCGAACCTTGGTGTTTTAGAGCTTTGGCACGGTCCTACCTGTGCGTTTAAGGATATGGCTCTTCAGATGTTGCCGCATCTTCTTTCTGCAGCATTGAAAAAGACCGGAGAAAAAAGATGTGCAAGCATTCTTGTTGCAACTTCGGGTGATACCGGCAAGGCTGCTCTTGAGGGGTTTGCAGATGTTGAGGGAACGAAAATTGCTGTATTTTACCCTAAGGACGGCGTAAGCAAAATCCAGGAGCGTCAGATGACAACTCAGTCCGGTGAAAACGTTTATGTTTCATCGGTTGTCGGAAACTTTGATGATGTTCAGTCTGCTATGAAGGAGATTTTTTCTGATGAAGAAATTCGCGGAAAAGCTTCTGATAACGGTTGCATTTTCTCATCGGCAAATTCAATAAACTGGGGCAGAGCTGTTCCGCAGATTGCATACTATGTTTCCGGATACTTTGATTTGCTCAAAAGCGGCTCAATAAGCGAGAATGATGAGATTAACGTATGTGTTCCTACCGGAAATTTCGGCAATATTCTTGCGGCGTTCTACGCGCGCGAAATGGGAATCCCGATAAAGAAATTCATTTGTGCTTCGAATTCCAATAACGTACTTACTGACTTTTTTAACACCGGTAAATATGACAAGTGCAGAGAGTTTCATGTGACAACTTCGCCGGCAATGGATATTCTTATATCAAGCAACCTTGAACGTCTTATCTTTAATTTGTCCGGAAATGACGATAAAACTGTTAAAAAGTATATGTCCAAGCTTAAAAGCGATGGCGCGTACACTGTGAGTGCTGAAATATTTGAAAAAATTTCGGAGTTGTTCTACGGCGGTTGCTGCAATGATGATGAAACGCTCAAAACCATTTCAAATGTGTTTAGTGAGCATAATTACCTTATTGACACGCATACTGCGGTCGGGGTGAATGTATACAGAAAGTATGTAAAAGAAACAGGAGATGAAGCTGTGACGCTTCTTGCGTCTACCGCAAGTCCGTTTAAGTTTGCAGACAGTGTTTTGTCTGCGCTCGGGATAGATATTACATCCGGAGGAGAAGAACTGCTTCGAATCCTCTCGAAAACGACCGGACAGAAAATTCCGGCACCTCTTGCTTCGATATTTGAAAAAGAAGAGCGTTTTGTAAACACAACAACCCGAGAAGAGCTTCCCGATGTTGTTCTCAAATTTACGGAGGGAGCGCTTTAATGGCGATATATGCAATTGCTGATTTGCATTTGTCAAAATCCGTAAACAAGCCAATGGATGTTTTCGGCCCGTTGTGGTGTGATTATGAAAAGCGAATAATCCGGGGATTTGAAAAACTTACGGAAGAAGACATAACCGTTATTCCGGGCGATATCTCGTGGGCTATGTCTTTGTCTGAGTCACTTCTTGATTTTAAGCTGATTGATTCGTTTCCGGGTAAAAAAATTATCTCAAAAGGTAATCATGATTACTGGTGGGAAACAGCAACCAAGACGAAGCGGTTTTTTTCGGAAAACGGTATTACTTCAATTGACATTCTTCATAATAACGCTTTCAAATTCAATGACGTGGCAATTTGCGGTACGCGCGGTTGGTTTTATGAAGAGGAAAACGGAGAAAGCCGGAAAATATACGACAGGGAGATAGGGCGTCTCCGGAGGTCTCTTGAAGAAGGGAGAAAATTTGGGGTAAGAGAACTTTTATGTTTTCTGCATTATCCCCCTGTCTGCGCGGGATATGAGTGTGAGGAAATTACCGATATGCTTAATGAGTTTGGCGTGAGCCGGTGTTTTTACGGTCATCTGCACAGCTACGGTCATAAAAGTGCATTTTCCGGAATGCATAAAGGTGTGGAATATACCCTCATATCTGCAGATTACCTCTCTTTTGAACCTCTTTTTATAGGTTAAAAGCAACAAAAAAATCAAAAAAACGAATAAAAAACTGGCACAAAATCACAAAATAAAGAATTTTTTCTAAAAAATAAAAAAATATGTGGAAAAATCGGAAAAAATCTGTTACAATAATTAGGTTATAACCGATTCGAAAGGAATGGTCTCAAATGAAGTTGAAATCAACAGAAAAACTCGAGAACGGAAAGGTGTGTCTCGAAATCCAGGTAGAAAAGCCTGAATTTGATGAGGCTATGCAGAAAGCATATCTCAAAAACAAGTCTAAGATTACAGTTCCGGGCTTCCGTAAGGGCAAGGCTCCGAGAGCTATGATTGAGCGTATGTATGGCAAAGGTGTTTTCACTGAAGATGCTATTAATATTGCTTATCCGGATGCTTTTGAAGCTGCAGTTAAGGAAAGCGGAATTGAGCCGGTTGATTATCCTGAGGTTGAGCTTGTTGATATAAATGAAGATGGCTTTACCGTGAAAGCAACCGTTACCGTTAAGCCTGAGGTAAAGCTCGGCAAATATAAGGGTATTGAAGCTGCAAAGCCGTCTGTTTCCGTAACAAAGAAGGATATAGAGGCAGAGCTTAACGTTATGCTTGAAAGAAATGCACGTCTCATCACTGTGGAGCGCGAAGCAAAGAACGGCGATACTGTCGTTATTGATTTTGAAGGTTTTGTTGACGGCGTTGCGTTCGAGGGCGGAAAGAGCGAAAACCACAGCCTGAAGCTCGGTTCAAACCAGTTTATTCCGGGATTTGAAGATCAGCTTGTCGGCAAGAAGGCAAATGACGAGTGCGATGTAAATGTTACATTCCCGAAGGAATACCATGCAGATGAGCTTGCAGGTAAAGAGGCAGTATTTAAAGTAAAAGTACATGAAGTTAAGGAAACTGAACTCCCGGTTGCAGATGATGAGTTTGCGAAGGATGTTTCAGAGTTTGAAACACTTGATGAGCTTAAGAAGAGTATTGAGAAGAAGCTTCGTGAAAGCCGTGAGAAAATGGCGAACGATGCATTTGATGAAGTTCTCCTCAAAGAGGTTGTTAAGGGTATGAAGGTTGAGCTTCCTGAGGTTATGGTTGAAGCTCAGCTTGACCAGATTGCAAATGATTTTGCACAGCGTCTCCAGATGCAGGGTATCACGCTTGAACAGTATCTTGAGATGATTCAGTCCAATATGGATGATTTCCGCAAGAACTTCCGCGACCAGGCGCAGGAGCAGGTTAAATCCCGCCTTGCTCTTGAAGCTGTTTCAAAAGCTGAAGGACTTGAGCCTACAGATGAAGACGTTGAGGCTGAATATAAGAAGCTTTCTGAGCAGTACGGTATGGAAATTGACCGCATCCGTGGATTCCTTCCGGCAGATGCAATGAAGAGCGACCTTTATTCCATCAAGGCTCTTGCATTTATTCGTGAAAACGCAGTAGCAAAAGCTCCGGCAAAGAAAACTGCAACGAAGAAGACTGCAGAAAAGGCTGATGCCTCGGAAGAAAAGAAGCCTGCTGCGAAGAAAACAACAAAGAAGGCTGATGGCGAAACAAAGGTTGCAAAGACAACTAAGTCTGCAACAGCAAAGAAGCCTGCCGCAAAGAAGACAACTGCAAAGAAAACAGAAGATAAAGAATAATTTACCAAATTCTGAGCATAATATTAGTGTAGGATAGGCGGGAGGAGTTTTTTTCCTCGCGCCTATCTTTAAAAATGAACAGGAGAGTGAAAATAATGAGTTTAGTTCCCGTAGTAGTAGAACAGACAAACCGTGGAGAGCGGTCATACGACATTTTCTCAAGGCTTCTCAACGACAGAATAATTATGCTGTCTGAAGAGGTTAATGACACAACAGCATCTCTTGTTGTTGCACAGCTTTTGTATCTTGAGTCACAGGATCCGGATAAGGATATTGATTTTTATATCAATTCTCCCGGCGGGTCAATAACAGCAGGTATGGCAATTTATGATACCATGCAGTATATTAAATGTGATGTTTCCACAATCTGTGTAGGAATGGCGGCATCTATGGGTGCATTCCTGCTTGCTGCAGGGACGCCCGGAAAGCGTCTTGCTCTGCCGAATTCCGAGATTATGATACATCAGCCTCTTTCCGGAATGCAGGGACAGGCAACGGATATTAAAATCCATGCCGACCGCATAATCCGTATCAAGTCACATCTGAATTCTATCTTGTCTGATGTTACCGGAAAGCCGATTGAGGTTATAGAGCAGGATACTGAACGCGATAATTTTATGACTGCCGAAGAGGCAATGAAGTACGGACTTATCGACAGGGTAATAACAAAAAGACAGTAAAATTTGGAGCGATATAAGTTTATGGCAGATAAGAATAAAAGTATCATCTGCTCGTTCTGTGGCGAGGAGATTGCCCCTGGTACTCAAGTGCTGGCAGGGCTCAACGGATATATATGTGAAAATTGCGTAGATGCCTGCAAAGAATATCTTGATTCAATGAAGCTTGCAGGGCTTGAAAATATCGGTGCAAGTGCAAAAAAACTCACTGTGTTGAAACCGCGGGAGATTCACGAACGCCTTAATGACTATATTGTTGGTCAGGAGGGAGCAAAGCTTGCTCTCAGTGTTGCTGTGTATAATCACTATAAAAGAATTATGAATGATGAACCGAATGATGTTGAACTTCAGAAAAGTAATATTCTGATGATTGGTCCGACAGGTTCGGGTAAAACTCTTTTTGCGCAGACGCTTGCAAAGATGCTCAATGTTCCGTTCGCTATTGCAGATGCGACAACACTCACAGAGGCAGGCTATGTCGGAGAAGATGTCGAAAATATCCTGCTTCGTCTTATACAGGCTGCAGATTACGATATTGAAGCAGCACAGCACGGAATAATATTTATAGATGAGATTGACAAAATTGCCCGCAAGAGCGAAAATATGTCAATCACACGCGATGTATCCGGTGAAGGTGTGCAGCAGGCAATTTTGAAAATACTGGAAGGAACCATTGCGAATGTACCTCCTCAGGGTGGCAGAAAGCACCCGCATCAGGAGTTTATTCAGATAGATACAAGCAACATTCTTTTCATCTGCGGCGGTGCGTTTGATGGCATAGAAAAGGTTATTTCAAAACGCAAAACCCAAAGGGGGATCGGTTTTGGTGCTCCTGTTGCTTCCAAGGAAAAAGAGGATAAAGCAGCACTTCTGACGGATGTCCAGCCTCATGATTTGTTGAAGTTCGGCATCATTCCTGAGCTTGTTGGTCGCCTTCCGGTTATTGCTCCGCTTGCACCTCTTGACAAGGATGCAATGATAAGTATACTTACAAAGCCGAAAAACGCGCTTACAAAACAGTATATTCGCTTACTTGCTATGGACGGAGTTGAGCTTTCGTTCGAGGACAAAGCACTTGAGGCGATTGCCGAGCTTGCAATAGAGCGCGAGATTGGCGCACGTGGTCTTCGTGCTGTTCTTGAAGGCGTAATGCAGAAGATAATGTATGACGTTCCGTCTGATGAGAATATTATAAAAGTTGTTGTAACCGAACAGTGCGTACGTGAAAAAACGGAGCCTCAGATTACAAGAAAAGTGAAGAAAAAAGCGCAGTAAAGGAGAAAAGATATGCCTGAAAATACAACGGCGAGAAGTGTAATGCCGGTTCTTCCGCTTCGTGGACTTACAGTATTTCCGCATATGATGATTAATTTTGATGTTGGCAGAGATAAGTCGATGAAGTCGCTTGATGATGCAATGGCAAAAAATCAGAATATATTTCTCGTTGCACAAAAAGAAATAAGAACGGACAACCCTATGCCGGAGGATATCTATGAGATAGGAACTGTTGCAAAGGTGAAGCAGGTTCTGCGTTTTCCGGCAAATAATGTCCGTGTGCTCGTCGAAGGAATGTACAGGGCAAAAATTGTGAATGTCACACATGTTGAGCCGTTTATAGAGGCAGAGGTTGAAGAACTTCAGATTCCGGCAATACGTGAGAATGCAGTGCGTCGTGAGGCGCTTGTTCGTACAGCGCAGGAGCTCTTTTCTGAGTTTATGGAGTTTGCACCCAAAATAGCTCCCGATATTATGATTGATGTGTTTTCTACTGAAAATATCGGAGATCTGGCTGACCGTATAGCACAAAGCATTCCGGCACGATTTACCAACAAACAGGAAGTACTTGAAGAGCTTCATCCGTACAAGAGACTTTCGCTTGTGAATAAGCTTCTTGCAAGAGAACGAGAAATCTTTAAGATGGAGTTTGATATTGCGGGAAAAGTTCAGGAGCAGGTTGATAAAAACCAAAGAGACTTTATTCTTCGTGAACAGCTCAAAGCAATAAATGAGGAACTCGGTGAGGACGTAACAGAAGAAAATGAGTGCGAAGAATATGTCAGAAAAATAGAGGCTCTGCCGTTTTCCGATGAAATAAGAGAAAAGCTTTTGAAAGAAGCCGGAAGATTGCGTAAAATGCACTACACTTCTCCGGAAAGCGGTGTAATAAGAACGTATCTTGATCATGTTCTTGAGCTTCCGTGGGATAAAACGACGAAAGATAAGCTTAACCTTGTAAATGCAAAAAAAGTGTTGGATCGTGACCATTATGGTATGGAAAAGGTTAAGGAAAGAGTTCTTGAGTTTTTAGCCGTAAAGCAGCTCAAAGCAGAAAGCGGAGGACAAATAATATGTCTTGTCGGCCCTCCGGGAGTCGGTAAGACCTCAGTCGGAAAAAGCATAGCTGCAGCGATGGGAAGAAAGTTCGCACGCCTTTCTCTTGGCGGTGTACGTGATGAAGCGGATATCCGTGGACACAGAAAAACTTACATCGGTGCGATGCCGGGAAGAATAATGAACGCGGTAAAAAGCGCAGGATCTAAAAATGCGCTCATTCTTCTTGATGAGATTGATAAAATGTCAAACGATTTTCGCGGAGACCCATCTGCGGCGATGCTTGAGGTGCTCGACTCAGAACAGAATTCTGCTTTCCGCGATCATTACCTTGAGATTCCGTTTGATTTGTCAGATGTTTTATTTGTCACCACCGCCAATACAACGTCAACAATCCCGCTTCCGCTCCTTGACCGTATGGAAATTATTGAGCTTACAAGTTATACAATTGAGGATAAGTTTCATATTGCAAAAAATCACCTCATAAAGAAGCAGATGCAGAAAAACGGAATATCTGCCTCAATGCTTAAAATAAGCGATGATGCCATATACAAGCTTATATCAGATTATACCCGTGAAGCGGGTGTCCGAACGCTTGAGCGCGAAATTGCAACGCTTATGCGTAAGGTGGCAAAACGTGTTGTTTCTGAAGATGTTACAAAAATAAATATCACAGCCAACAATATATCCGATTTCCTCGGAGTTGAGAAATATAAAGAGGATAAGGTTTTCGACGGCAAGGAACCGGGGGTTGTCAACGGTCTTGCCTGGACCGCTGTCGGTGGTGAAATATTAGAGGTTGAGGTTAACGTTACAGAAGGGACCGGAAAGCTTGAAGTAACGGGAAATCTCGGAACGGTTATGAATGAGTCTGCAAAAGCGGCGATGACTTACGTCAGAAGCAGGGCTTCGGAGTTTGGAATTGCGCATGATTTTTATAAAACACGTGATATCCATATTCATTTTCCTGAGGGAGCAATTCCCAAAGACGGTCCGTCTGCCGGTATAACAATCGCTACAGCACTCGTATCGGCACTTACGGGAGTTCCGGCAAGAAACGATATAGCAATGACGGGTGAGATTTCCATCCGCGGGCGCGTGCTTCCTATCGGAGGTCTTAAAGAAAAGACGATGGCGGCATACCGGCACGGTATAAAGACGGTCATTATTCCGGAAGATAATTTGAAGGATCTCGAAGAAATAGATAAAACAGTACGCGAGTCGCTTTCTTTCTGTTCCGTTGCTCATGCGGATGATGTTATCGGGTGCGCAATTGATTTGTCTAAAATGAAAAGAATAAAGAAAGAAGAGATAAAACCTGCATATACGGCTGTTGTCGAAGATACGGCTCCGCAGGGAAAAATTCATTCTCTTCGCCAGTAGGAGAATAATGGGTTGGATATGAAACCGATTTTGAATTTGCATATGGCGGAATTTGTTAAATCTGCAGCTACGCCTGATGGCTTTATCGAGACAGAGCTTCCTCAGATTATTTTTGCAGGGAAGTCCAATGTAGGGAAGTCATCCGTTATTAACAGAATACTGAACCGCAAAAACTTCGCAAGAGTTGGTGCGTCTCCCGGAAAGACTGTTCATATAAATTATTTTTTAATTGATGAAAAAGCGTATTTCGTGGATCTTCCGGGATATGGCTATGCAAAAGTATCAAAAAGCGAAAAAGAGCGTTGGGCAAGATTGATTGAGACGTATTTAAACAGAGAAGACGAATTCAGTCTCGGCATATTCATTGTCGACATTCGTCATAAGCCGACTGCTGATGATATGGTAATGGCACAATGGTTTATCGGGTCAGGTATGCCGTTTTATATTGTTGCCAACAAGTCGGACAAGCTCAAAAAGAGTCAGATAGAACCTGCTATAGACCTGATTGCCGACACGTTTAAAGTTCCCAAAGGAATTATTATTCCTTTTTCAGCTGAGAAGGGAACGGGCAGAGATGAGCTTGTCCGTATAATCTTTAACTCTATAGAATAAAGGAGATGCCGAAATGTTAGTATCAGATTCACTTTCTGTAAATTCGTGCGGACATCTTACCATTGGCGGAGCAGATGTTGTGACTTTGGCAAAAAAGTACGGCACTCCGCTGTACATAATGGATGAAGATAAAATACGCCGTACATGTAAGGAATATATGAGCGCACTCACAAAGTGTTGGGGTGAAAAGTTCCTTGTGCAGTATGCGAGTAAGGCGTTTTGCACAAAATATATGTACAAAATCCTTGATGAAGAGGGATTTGGCGCCGATGTGGTGTCCGGCGGGGAACTGTATACTGCTTTAAAAGCCGGATTTCCGTCGAATAAGATTGTTTTTCACGGAAATAACAAAACAGCGGAAGAGCTTCGCTTTGCGCTTGAAGCAGAGATTCGCGAGATTATTGTCGATAACGCTGAGGAACTTGAATTGATAAACGAAATTGCAGCGGAGCTTGGTAAGGTAGCGAATATTTCGTTCCGCATCAAGCCGGGCGTTGACGCTCATACGCACGATTTTGTAAAAACAGGGCAGATTGATTCAAAGTTCGGTGTGGCGCTTGAAAACGGAGAAGCTTTTGATTTTGTAAAAAGCGCTCTCAGTTATAAAAATATAAAGCTTTGCGGTGTGCATTGTCACATAGGCTCTCAGATATTTGATCCTGAACCGTTTGCTCATGCAGCAGAGCTGATGATGGAATTTATAGCAAAGGTCAAGGCTGAGCTTGATTTTGAGGTTTCTGAGCTTAATCTCGGCGGCGGTTTTGGTATACGTTATACTGAAGAGGATGATCCTCGTTCTGTGTATGATGCGGTAAAAAGCTTTACGGATGTCGTTCGCGCTCAGGCGGAAAAGTATGATCTTTCGCTTCCTTTTATCTCAATCGAGCCGGGGCGTTCTGTCGTAGCCGAGGCAGGGATTACCGTGTATACCGTAGGTTCAGTTAAAGAGATTAAAGATATCCGGACGTACGTTTCCGTTGACGGAGGAATGACGGACAATCCGAGATATGCGCTTTACGGCTCGAAATATACTATGGTTTTGCCTGAAAGAGCGGAAGAAACTCCGACAGAGATTGTGACCGTTGCAGGTCGCAATTGCGAGAGTGGTGATCTTCTGGGTGAAAACATCCACCTTCCCGCGGTCAAAGCCGGTGATTTACTTGCTGTGCTTTCTACCGGCGCGTATAACTACTCGATGGCATCTAATTATAACAGAGTTCCTCGTCCGCCGGTGGTTATGGTGAAGAACGGTGTGGATAAGCTTGTTGTAAAAAGAGAAACATATGAAGATATTATTTCGAATGATTTGATATAATTTCTGATTTTGCGGGAGTGTGATTTTCTGTGGAAGAGAGGAAAGTACACGAGAAACTTGTTTTTCAACAGAGAGATTTTCCTATATTACACAGCGTGAGTAAGCGTTTCAATCCGGACGATTTGGTTGCGATTTCGCGTTCGTGGCATGAGGAAATTGAGATTAAATATTTCTATGAAGGCAGCTCCACTGTGCTTGTGGATACCGAACCTGTCGTTACCAGACCCGGTGACGTTGTATTGATCAATCCGTATGAATTTCACTCAACGCTCAAAGTCGGTGAGAATTCAGGAAGATACCATCTTTTAATGATTGGTATGGATATGTTCGCAAGCAAAAATCTTGATAATTTTGATATGAAGCACCTGCTGTTAGGAAGAAGAATGAGATTCAATAACCTTATCCGCGACAACGCAAGAGTTAAGCAGGTTGTACTGAACATTATTGATGAGCTTGAAAAAAAAGATAATTCATATGAGCTTGCGGTACGTGGTCTTGTTCTTGAGCTTTTTGCGCTCCTTATGCGTTCAGAAGTACGCGAGGTCGTTTCTGAAGATATCATAAACGACAACGCACGTTTTTATGAATCCATAGAGCCTGCGATAGTACATATCCGAACTTGCTATGAGCGGGAAATAACGGTTGATGAGCTTGCAGCGCTTTGCAAAATGAGCAAATATCACTTTTGCCGGATATTTAAGCGTGCGACGGGGATGACCGCAATTTCCTACCTTACGGAATATAAACTAAGCATCGCTGATGTTATGCTTCGTAATTCTGATATGAGCGTATCTGAAATTGCGCATCTTGCAGGATTTGAGGATGAGAGTTATTTCAGCAGATGTTATAAGAAATCGCGTCAGCAATCCCCTAAATCAGTTCGTTCAAAAAATAACAAATAAAAAAAGCAAAAATTGATGATTTGTCATTGATTTTTGCTTTTTTGTGTGCTATATTAACAATCGGGCAATAAAAAAGAGAAAGAAGATGTTAAAATGAAAAAGATAGACATTCATTGCCACGTTGTTGCATTTCCTGAGTTTTCAACAACGCGCCCGAACGGGCAGAATTTCCTTTCCGCAGAGGAACAGATTGCGATTCACGATAAATCAGGTGTCAGCCACGGAGTTCTTCTTCCACTTATTTCACCGGAGGCTCGTTGGTCATGTATGAGCAATGAAGAAACTCAGTATGTCGTGAGCAAATATCCCGACAGGTTCTCGTGGTTTTGTAATGTAGACCCGCGTCAGGGCAACTATACCGATAAAGCTGACCTTACGCACCTTATCGGTCAGTATAAGGAAAAGGGAGCAAAAGGGCTTGGAGAGCTTACCGCCTCGCTTTATGCGGATGATCCGATGATGCAGAATCTCTTCCGCTCATGCGTTGAGCTTGATATGCCGGTTCTTATTCACATTGCACCGCAGTTTGGCGGTACATACGGAATTGTAGATGAGCTGGGGCTTCCGAGAATAGAAAAGATGCTGAAAAAATATCCTGACTTAAAAATTATCGGTCATTCACAGGCGTTCTGGAGCGAAATTTCAGCAGATAACACAGTTGAAATCCGCGGTAGATGCAATAAGGGTAAAGTAAAAGAGGGAAGGCTTCCGTATCTTATGCGTGAATACGGAAATCTCTATTGCGATATTTCTGCGGGAAGCGGATCAAATGCAATGATGCGCGATCCGGAGTATGCAGTGAAGTTCCTGAATGAGTTTGCCGACAGAGTATACTACGGTGCAGATGTTTGCGCAAATATCCAGACCTTCCAATATGATTTTCTCGCATTCCTTGAAGGTCTCGTAAACGATGGTGGCTTAAGCCAAGATAACTACGAGAAGATTATGTATAAAAACGCAGAAAAGCTTCTTGGTATTTAGGACAAAGTAAAGATGATCAAAAGAGAGCAGTGATAGAATATGTCGCTGTTCTCTTTTTCTGTTATATAAAGATATTAAATTGCGTTATCGGATTGTATAAATTGTAAAATTGAGCAAGATTATCCAAATAATAATCAATATGGTGCATGGAAATTTACCTAAAATGCGCTTATAATATAAAATACAGGTGAATGATGGCAATTTGAGCCATATATTTTAAACAGGAAATGGTGAAGAATGATGAGAAAGTTAAATTTTGCCCTTATCGGCTGCGGTGCAATCGCTGTGCACCACGTTGCAGCTATGGAGCACGTTGACGGTGCAGAGTTTGTAGCTGTCTACGGTGCAATTCCGGAGCAAGCTAAAGCGTTCGGTGAAAAATATGGCCTTCGGGTGTATGACACGCTTGAGGAGATGCTTGCAAATCCCGGAATTGATGTCGTAACGCTCTGCACACCGAGTGGAACCCATGCCGAGCTTGCTATTCAGGCAATGACTGCAGGAAAGCATGTTGTTTGTGAAAAGCCGCTTGCGCTTACCAACGAAGATTGTGCGGCTGTTGTTGAGGCTTCCCGTAAGTACAACAGAAAGTGTGAGGTCATCTGTCAGCTGCGTTTTGCAGAAACGGTTAAGGCTGTTAAAGAAGCGATAGACGGCGGTCATCTCGGCAAAATCACAAATGTTTCCGTCAATATGAAGTACTGGCGTACAGACGAATATTACGATGCTTCCGACTGGCGCGGCACATGGAAGTATGACGGCGGCGGTGCTCTTATGAATCAGGGTATCCACGGAATAGATCTCCTGCGCTTCTTTATGGGGTCTCCGGTTAAGATAAGCGCAATCTGCAAAACTCTTGCCCACAACATTGAGGTTGAGGACACTGCGGTTGCAATTATGGAGTATGAAAACGGTGCAGTCGGCACTATTGCGGGAACAACATCCTCGTATCCCGGTTATGCACGCCGTTTTGAGCTTTGCGGCACAAAAGGAAGCATCGTAATGATTGAGGATACCATTGAAAAATGGGATATTGAAACCCTTCCTAAGCCGCTTATTGATACCGGCAGAACCGACTTTGGTTCAAGCGACCCGAATGCTATAGATTGCAGAGGTCACGCAAAGCAGTTTAATGATATCGTTAATGCAATCAATAACGATGTTGATGTTGCAAACGGTCCCGAATCCGGTGCGGCAACAGTCGAACTCATTCTTGGAATATATGAAGCATCCCGCAAGGGCGCTCAGATTGACTTCAAAACAAAATATTAATCTACATAGAAAACACGCAGTAAAAGGCATCAGCCGTTACTGCGTGTTTTCTTGTTCATCATAATCCGGATCCTCAATCCATCGCCATCGCCGTTTGTGATAGTTTAACTTTTTTGTTGCATTTGCTGTATTCTTATGTCTGTATTCTGACGGTGTCATTCCGTATATTTTTGAAAAAGCGTGGCAAAAGCGCGATTTGTCATACAGCCCCACATTTTTGGCAATCGCATCAAGCGACATTTCTGTATATACCAATGGCGGTAATGCGTTTTTTAATCTGAAACGCAAAAGCATATCTGAAACGGTTGTTCCTGTTATCATTTCAAAATTTCTGAAAAATGAGTTCCGCGACATCGTCGCGATTGCGGCAAGGTCATCAATATTGATTTTTTCATTGTAATGCTCGGCAAGATACGTCACGCTTTTATTTATTGCATTTGCACGTTCGATGACTCCGCTTCTGACAGGATTTTTTTTCGCTCCTCCGGTTGCGCATGAGCAGAACAAGAATAAAAACTCTGCAAGCATATCCGCAATAATATCAAAAGACATATCTTTGTGCTTGTTAAACTCGTCCTGCAAGCCACGCATTAGCTCGGTAGCCTTTTCTCTGTTAGATCCCGTAAATGTAACACAAGAGGGGATAGCCATGCCTTCGAAAAAGGCATACTTATTTGCATATGAAAAGTATTTATAACCGTGGCTTGTAAGAAATTCATCAAAAAAAGAAATACAGATATAAATCGGGTTGGCATCGGAATCTATTGTGTCGTTGCTGTGCGATTCATAGGGTTTTACACAACTGCAGCTTCCCGGTGCCTGAAAATACATTTGGTTGTTTACGGTATGATACATATCTCCGGCAACCGAAAAGAAGATTTGCGTGAAATTATGGTAATGTGATTGTGGATCACGCGTTCTTAAAACCTCAGTAGCAATTGTTATCGGCTCACGCATAAGATGCATTCTGTTTGCCGGTGGTGAAAGCGCGGGTATATTCATGAAAATCACTCCCAAGAATATTCTCTCATAACTTCAAGAAATTGTCAATAGAAAATGGTGTAATATTACAACGAATTTGTTTGAATGCCTTCGAGTTATATAGTAAAATTAAGATAAAATCACTACAATAGCAGGAGCTAACTATATAAAAATCAAGAGGAAAAATAAAAAATAGTTAGAGTGAAATGTACATTGAAAATACAGAATAATGTGGATTTGAGCAAGACAAATAAG
>SVLF01000105.1 GCA_015068085.1 Oscillospiraceae bacterium | reverse complement strand
TTACCTGTTTATATAATACCAATGTATAAGTCCGTAATCAACCGCGGATTAAAAAAGGTTGATAGAAAGGAGTAAGGTATATTTGTAATGACTGTTAGATGAGTCATTTACATTATACCAGGAAAAATGATGCATTGTAATTTTGATAAGGAAATTATGAATACTGCATATTCGCAGATAACTCTTGCACCGATAAACACGGCAGAGCATTTTCAGCTTGCCGCGCATCTCGGTTTTAATGCGCTTAAAGGTGACGTGCGGATAACAAAGGATAACAAGCTCGTTATGTGCCACGATGCAGGGATAACGCTTGATGAGAATGGGCGAATAGGACGGCATGACAAAGACAATCGTTTGCTCTTTACCAATCTTACATATGACTATGTGAAAAGCCTTGAATATGCCGCTGAATACGACGCGATGGGGCATTATGCAAGGGTGTGTGATTTTGATACATATGTCCGTATATGCAAAGAAAATGGAAAGCTTGTTTATATAACCTTGCGTGAGGATAAAATATCCGAGCTTGTTTTTGAGGTTATGAAAACGGTGAGAAAATATCACGTTGAAAACCATTGCGTTATAAACTCATTCACGATAGAGGCTTTGCGTGAAGTGAGAAAATACAGCGATATTATTCCGCTGTCACAGGTGATTTCGTACCGGGAACCGCTTACCCGAGAGGTTGTAGACAATGTAATTCCGTTTAAAAACGGCATTGTAACGCTGTTTTTCTGTCCGGAAAAAGATCCGATGAAATACTGGGATGCATCGCGTGATGCAATAGAATATGCAAAGGCAAATAATGTGACGCTCCATATGGCTCAGGTGAGAAGCTATAAGGATTACTGTGATATGGTAAGCCGAGGTGTTACCGGATTTCACATAACCCGTGCATTTCTTCCGTATACAAGGACAGATATTCAGTTTGCAGTCCGCGTGGAAGGCGGCAGGGCAAGCTTTGAAAATATTCTCGGCTCTGACAGAATGGCAGCGGACATTGAACAGACCGGCGGTGAAGTTTATATCCGCAACATCTGCAACGTTGGCAGTGGCTACGGCTACGATGACGCGCTTCCGCTTCTGTGGCTTAGTAAGCTTCCGTTTGATTTGAGTGTAAACTGCACGGAAAACAGTGATTGCAGCATCACGTTTAACGGTAAAGCTCTGTGCCTTAACACGACCGGACGCGACGGGATGTATTACATCAATGTGAATATATAACAAGGAAAGAGCTATTGCAAATAAGAATAGGGATTGCAGCGAAATAAATTTGCTGCAATCCCTATTCATTTAATCTGTACATTCCTTCTTGCGTTTTTTTCTGCGTTTGTTTCCGTCGATGTCCTCTCCTCTGATGAGAAGATAGAACGGCGGCATCATAAACATTGTGAGAATAGTTGAAGCAACAAGGCCTCCGATAATAATTATGCTCATACCCTTCATCATATTCATACCGCTGTCGGTGGAGAAAAGCATCGGGAACATTGAGATAACTGTTGTAAGCGTAGTCATAAGAATAGGACGCAGGCGCGTTTCTCCGGCTGAAATCAGCGCCTCTCCGAGCGGGAGCGTTTTTCGTAGCTCGTTTGTGGCATCCACAAGAAGAATACCGTTGTTTACGACTATGCCGAACAGGACAAGAAAGCCCATAAGGTCTATCATACTGAGCTGTCCCTCGGCGATGAATGCAAGAGCAAAAGAACCGATAAGACTGAACGGTATGCACATCATAACCATAAGCGAGAGCTTTGGTGAGTCAAACTGAATTGCCATAACGAGGAAAACGAGGAATATGGCAGTCAGAAGAGTTGATGTCATCTGTGATGTTTCTTCTGAGGTCACTTTATCCATTGCGCTTACACCTTTTGAAACGCCCTCAGGAAGAGTGAGTGCCTTGAAGCCCTGATTTGCTTCTTTTGCAACGGTTGCCTTGTCTTTTTCAGAGGTGGTAGCAGTTATTGTTGTTACGAAGCTTCCGTCCTGACGCGAAATTGCGGGAAGCGTGGTGGTGTATTCAACGCTTGCGATATCTCCGAGAGATATCCATGTGCCCGCTGCTGTAGCAATCGGGTGTCCCAAAAGGGCGGAGATATCATCGTACATACCCTCGGGATATTCAAGAATAACATCATATTCTTTGTCATCATAATCTATGGTGCATGCGGTCATGCCATTCAGCATATAGCTGACCTGCATTGCAACCGATGCCTGAGACATCCCTTTTGAAAGAGCTTTTTGTTCATCTATTATAAGCTTGCCCTGAACGCGGCTCTGATTAAATTCGTTGTCGATGCTGATAACTCCGGGAATGGAAGCCATCATTTCCTCAACCATTGCCGCACCTTCGCGTAAGGAGGAAAGAGCATCGGCGGCAAGTGTTATGTCAACGGTATTTCCGGATGTCATCATACTTCCCATACCTCCGGAGCCGGTTGGGGTGACTTCGATATCCATATCAACCGCATTTGCATATTTGCGGGTGTATTCTTCAACGGCTTCTTCGCTTCCTCGCGGACAGTTGTCAATGCTGTACGCTGTGAACGAAGCCGTATTTCCGGAGATATCAAGCGTTACGCTTTCAAAGTATGTGTCTTCCATAAGCGTTTTTTCAAGCTCGCGTACCTTTTCGTCTATGACCTCAAGCTTTGTTCCGGCGCGGAAGGATGCATTCAAATTTATGCTTCCGTCGTAATCGCTCGGGAAGAGAACAAAGCTCATCTGCGAGAGAAGGAAAAACGACAGGAAAAGAATTGCCACAGCGGCAACTATAACACGGCCGGGACGGCGGAGAAGGCGCGGCAGTGTTTTGCGGTAAGAGGTCTTCATTTTTCCGAGAAGCCTGTTTATCGGAAGCTCCTGTCTCGCGCGCGGCTTTACAAGAGAAAAGATAAGAGGAACAATTGTTACTGCACACAGCAGAGAGGAAAGCATAGTGAGTGCAATGGTCCAGCTCAGCGGTGTTGACATCTGTCCGGACATACCGTCTGCCATTGCAAGGGGAACGTAAACAACAACGGTTGTGAGCGTTCCGGCAATTACGGACATAAGCACCTCACGCGTACCCTCAAGCGCGGCATCATGGAAATCAAGCCCGCGTTCGTTTGCGCGGAAGCAGCTTTCTATAACGACGATAGCGTTGTCCACGATCATTCCTATTGCTATAACAAGCGATGTGCCGGTAACAAGGTCAAAGGAGAAGCCCATCTGACCGAGAAGAATGACAGCAAGAAAAACCGAGAGAGGCATGCTGCAACCGACGATGAGACAGGATCTCCATTCGCCGAAGAACAGGAGAAGAACGAGCATCGTGAGAATAACTCCGATTGCAAGCGTTTTTATAACCTCTGAGATGGAATCGAGAATGTTTTCGGCTTCAGAGTAAATAATTTCGAAATCAACGATTCCGTCGGAATAGTCATTGAGAATTTTTTCTACCTCACGGCAGACGGAAACCGCATCTGCGCTGTTGGCTTTTGTGACGGTGAGAAGCACGCTGTCATGACCGTTATGGCGACTTATGCTGTCGGCGTCCTTCTGATAAAGGTTGATGAAGGAGGTTACGTCATCAAGGCGTATCATCTGCCCTCTTGCTGTCTGAATGGGAATGTTGCGTATGTTCTGTGTGCTTATATCAACATTGCCCGAGGCGGAAAGTGCAACATCCTGAGTACCGATTGTGACGCTTCCGACAGGCATATCAAAATCTGCCGCTGCGATTGCTCCGCCGATTGCGGCTATAGAGAGACCGTATTGGTTAAGCTTTGCTTCATCGAGAACTATGCGGAGATATTCATCTCTTGTTCCGGAAAGATCGGTTTTTGCAACACCGCCGATATTTTTAATCTCGGGAACAACAGTGTTTTCCAGATATTCCTGTATGTTTTCATCGTTGAGCGCGTTGGCGGAAATCATCATCGTTCCCTGTGTAAGCATACCTATTTCCATAATGGTTGGATCGTTGCAGCCATCGGGAAGATCCATATTATCGAGGCTGTTTTTCAGATCCATATACGCATCATCAAGGTCTACGCCGTAGTTATATTGGATTTGAACCAAAGTGTAGTTGTCATATGTAACGGAGTTTATAGTGTTTACGTCCGAAAGAACCTCGCAGGTATCCTCGACCGGTTCGGTAACAAGGCGCTCTATGCTGTCTGCGTCCGTTCCCGGCCAGGTAATCATAACCAGCTCCATCGGCATTTCCATATCAGGCATATATCCGAGCGGCATTCCCGCAATGGACGAGATACCGAAAACAAGAACGGCAAGGACTATCATACAAACAGAAACCGGACGGCGCAAAACTGTCTGAATCAATTTCATTGTGCAGCCTCCCCGCCGGTGTCGGAACTGCTTTCCGGTTGATTTACAATATTGAGCGGAGAACCGTTTTTAAGTGCTTCTGACCAGCTTGTTATAATGATATCTCCGTCGGAAAGGCCTCCGGAGATTGCGGTCTGTTCCTTGGTGTAAAGAGAAACCGAAACATCCGTGCGCCGGGCAGTGTTGTCGCTGACGGTGTAAACATAAGCTGTTCCGTTGTCAAAATAAAGCGCATCTGACGGAACGATAATTGAGTTTTCGGCATTGTCTGAAATTGTGGTAACCGAGACGGAAAGCCCGTCGGGAAGCTCTTTTGCATCGTTGATAAGTGCTTTTATGCGGAACAGCCCTGTCTGTGGGTCAACAATCCCGCTGATTTCACTTACTGTACCGGAATATTCTGCGTTTCTTGCGGAAACCGTTACAGCCTGGCCGACCGCAATATTTTTCATAACTTCATCGGTAACATAAAAGGTAACCGTTTTATTGTCTGCATTTGAAATGACGAAAGCAACGGTGCCGGATGGGGTGAAATTATCGGAAATGACGTTTACAGACTCTACGGTACCAGATATCGGAGACGTGATGCGGTACAGGGAGAGCTGATATTCGGCAGAAGCCACGCCGACCTCTGCAGCCTGCACCCCTGCCTCTGCAGCTTCTACGCCGGCACGGGCAGATTCGATATTCGCCGCTGTTGCGCTGAGGCTGTTTTTTGCGGCATCAAGCCCTGCTTTTGCAGTGTTGTACGTCTGCAGTGCCTGGTCAACCTCAAGGCGGGAAGCGGCACCTATATCAAAAAGCGCCTTTGTCGCTTCGTAATTTTCCTTGGCTGTGCGTACCTGATCTTCGATTATCGACATATCCTCACCGCCGTGATTTGCGACGGCACTGTCATAACCCTTCTGTGCGCTGTTATATCCCTCGCGTGCACTGCCGAGGCTTGCTTTGGCGCTTTCATAGCTTGCAAGCGCGCTTTGGAGCGTAAGGCTTGCGCTTTCATCATCAAAGCTGCACAGTAAATCACCTGCGGATACCGTGTCGCCCATAGAAACGGCAACGTGTTCTACTGTGCCGGAAACAAGGGAAACAACGCTTGCCGTACCTTCGGCAGAGATGGTTCCGATGTATGTGCTGCTTGCAGACAGAGAGCCGCGCGATACCGCACAGGTTTCGACAGAAACGGTTGTATTCATCATTTGGGGCTCATCCTTCGAGCATCCGGCAAATGAAAAAAGCAATGCCGTGCAAAGAAAAACGGCGGTTCTTTTATATGTTTTGTTCATCAAAGTCAGCCCTCCTGTGTTTGTTCGTTTACAAATCCGTACATAACTGCATTGCGATAGTTGTTAAGAGCACTGAATAGGTCTCTTTCGGCACTTTCTGCGTCTGAAAGCGCGTTGCTTGCATTATCCTGCGCGTTGAGAAGCGCAAAATATGAAATTCTGCCGAGATTATACTGTTTTTCGGACAGAGCGAGAAGCTGCTGCTGATATTTGGCCGCGGCTTTTTTGTTTTCCCATATCTGCTGGCAATTCAAAACCGAGCGG
This sequence comes from Oscillospiraceae bacterium, assembly GCA_015068085.1. Lineage (GTDB taxonomy): Bacteria > Bacillota > Clostridia > Oscillospirales > JAAYXM01 > SIG480. The sequence continues at coordinate 2,709 of SVLF01000105.1, read as the reverse complement.
TGCAGATTGCGGAAGGAAAACTCGAAGTTTTGCTCGGCGGAAATCAGCGAAAGCTTTGCGGCGTCTCTTGTGTGTTCGGCAGATGTAAGCTCATAACGTTTGATTGAGCCGCTGAGATAGTCGGAGTTTTTATCCGAAACATCCTCTTCGGATTTTTCAAGCGCAACGGCGGCTGTGCTTATGGAATAGTTTTTTTGCTTTGCAGCGATGAGATCGGTTTCGGGAGTAAGGGAGGCTATCTCATCAACGGAAACTGACGGAAGTGCTTCAAGTTCTGCTTCTCCCGTGGGAGCCTCTCCGATGAGAAGCTGGAGCTGTGCCTTTAGAGACGTGATTGTGTTCTCTAATGTTTTAAGCTGGCTTTTTGTGTCGTCGTATCTGCGCTCGAGCTCCTTGAGCTTTATGTCCGAAACCTGACCAAGCGTATGGCGGAGTTGCATTTCCGTAAGTGCCCGCTGCAGTGCGGAAAGACCGCGTTCACCGTCGGCAAGCGACTGCTCAAGCGAAAGAATTGTGATATAGAGGGTCTGACCGGCAGAAATAACCTGATTCTGCATATTGCGGAGCTGATTTACGGCATCGTCGCTGTCTCGCTGAAGCTTTCCGTCACGGATATCTTCGTATGTATTGCGGAGAGCCGCCATAGAGGAATTAAGCGTATTCAGCTTTTCGCGGTCACCGCTTTCAAGAAGATAGGATTGCATAGAAGAAAGCTCATTAAGCTGTTTTTGCATACTGTTGTAAAGATATGTATAGTCAACAATTTCGATGCTGCTGATGTTTTTATCGAGTATCTGATAGCTCGGGCTTTTTGCTTTGATCTGCTCCTCAAGCTTCTCCCAGGAAAGCGTTGAGGATGAAGTGTCACTTACGGTTTCGGATGTTGCCGATACCGGAGCGAAAAGTAGGATAAACGCGAGAAAAGAGGATAGCGCGCGAAAAAAAAGTTTTTTCATAGAATCTGTTGTCTCCCTTTGGAATTATTTTGTTTCGGCATATCGGACATGAATGAACCGAAGATAAGCTTTCGATGCGTCACGAAGATATAATACTGTATTATATGATATATATATTTCGGGAGTTTGAAGCGTTTTTGAACTTTCTGTAAATAAGAATATATGCAAAGTGAAGAACAGACGAAAATGCTTGTAAGAATGCTCCGTTTATGGTATTATAACTATAAAAGCAGTTATAAACTGGTTTAATGCCATTTCGCGGAGGGATATTGTATGGATTACCTTAAAAATATGGGCAGCCGTGCCGTAGCTGCGGCGCGCGCGCTCAACGTTATAAGTGATGAGGAAAAAAATCGCGCGCTTCTTTGTGCGGCGGATAAGCTTTGTGAAAAGTGCGCGGATATTATTTCGGCGAATGCAAATGATGTTATTCGCGCGGAGAAATCCGGAATGAGCCCTGCGCTTATTGACAGACTGCGTCTTGACGAAAAACGCGTTTTTTCAATGGCGGAGGGACTGCGCCAGATTGCCACTCTTCCTACTCCGCTCGGTGAAACCGTGACGGAAAGCATCCGTCCCAACGGCTTGCACATCACGGAAAAGCGTGTGCCGATAGGCGTTATAGGAATAATTTATGAATCGCGTCCGAATGTTACGGCGGATGCATTCGGTTTGTGCTTTAAAACAGGAAATGCTGTTATTCTGCGCGGCGGGAGCGATGCGATAAATTCAAACATTGCGATTGCCGATGCGCTTCGCGCTGCAGTTACGGAATGCGGAATAAGCGGCGATGCCATACAGCTTGTTACCGATACGTCCCGCGAGACTGCGCGGGAGCTTATGCGGCTTAACGGATATATCGACGTTCTTATCCCGCGCGGAGGTGCAGGGCTTATAAAAACCGTTGTGGAAACGAGCACACTTCCCGTTATTGAAACGGGTACCGGAAATTGTCACATTTTCGTGGACGAATACGCCGATATCCAAATGGCGTGTAATATAATAGTAAATGCAAAAACACAGCGCCTTGGCGTGTGCAATGCGTGTGAGTCTCTCGTCATTCACAGTGCTGTGGCGGAAAAGGCAATTCCGGCAATAGTGTCTGCTTTAACGGAAAAGGGCGTTGAAATCCGCGGAGATGAGCGGGCATGTGCAATTTCTCCGGAAATCCGTCCTGCGCTTGAAATTGACTGGGGCAGGGAATATCTTGATGCAATAATTTCGCTTCGCGTTGTTGACAGTATTGACGAGGCGATTGAGCATATCAATAAGTACAACACCAAGCATTCCGAGGCGATTATAACCGAAAATGAAGGGAATGCAGAAAAGTTCTTGAATGAAATTGATGCCGCGGCAGTATATGTAAATGCATCAACACGGTTTACCGATGGCTTTGAATTCGGCTTCGGTGCGGAAATCGGCATCAGTACGCAAAAGCTTCATGCACGCGGACCGATGGGGCTCCGCGCGCTTACATCAACAAAATACACAATCCGCGGCAGCGGACAGATAAGAGGATAAAAGAAGGGATTGTAGCGAAATGCATTTTGCTACAATCCCTTTGGGGCTTTAGAAAAATAGTACAGAATGAGCAAATCGGACCCGAAGTAGTACACAAGTACGTCGAGAGGTCCGATTTGCTTTACGCATAAAGTGTAACTAAATCCTCAAATTCGGCTTCTGCCGAATTTTCAATTTACTTTCAAACTTCATACCATATACTTTTTCGATGTTATCTGCAAAAAAATATCAC
>SVLF01000104.1 GCA_015068085.1 Oscillospiraceae bacterium | reverse complement strand
CTCCTTATACACATTGTATAGTTTTGCTAATATTTTAACATAAGCTTTTGTCAAATGCAACAATTTTTTAAAAATTTACATAGAAATAATATAGCGCAGATGCCGCCATCCGTCGCGGAAGGTTCGGAGATGCGGCTTATGGCCGCGCCTGTCCTTTCGGAGCGTAGTCGGAATCTCGCAGATTAAAGCATCTTCCTTTGCGAAGCGGCAGATGATTTCCGTTGCAAACTCCATCCCGTCACACGAAAGAGAAAGAGAACGCGCTATATCCGCATCAAAACCGCGGAGACCGCAATGAAAATCACCGACCTTTGCGCCGCATTTCATTCTCGCAAGAAGCGAAAGAGCGGGAACTCCGATTTTATGCAAAAAAGGCATTGCGCCGCGCTCAATTTCGCCTCGGAACCGGTTTCCCATAACGAGGTGGTTTCCTTCGCGAAGCTTTTCGACAAAGGCATCAAGATTCTTAAAATCATAGCTTCCGTCCGAGTCACCCATAATTATATATTTCCCCTGTGCCGCCGCTATTCCCGCACGGATTGCCGCGCCGTACCCGCGCACCGGAACACTTATAACTCTCGCGCCGAGATCTTTCGCTATTGCTGCAGAAGCATCGGTGCTTTCGTTGTCGGCAATCAGTATTTCAGCACTGATTTTCGTTTTCAAAATGTAATCCTTCGCTTCATTTATACAAAACGCAATCGTTTTTTCTTCATTGAGACAGGGCATCAGTATAGTAAGTTCCATAAATATTTCTCCGTTCCCTGATTCATTTTCTTTTCTTTTTTACTTCATTTTTATCAGCACAGGAAGAAAGAGCCACTGCGGCAAGAACAGAAAACACAGTCGTCGCAAGAGCCCGATATGTGAAGAACTCATGGAGATATGAATGGTTTTGCAAAACGGCATACCTCAAAAATACCATCGCACCGACAATCAGCAACGTCACCGTCCCCGCTCTGTCATATCCATTCTTTTTGACAAGATAAAACGCCGAAGAGAGAATAGCAGCGGATATCGCAACACCAAGGATAACACGCCCTATTTCTATTCTCGCGCTTCCCCCAAAAAGGACTGTCAGGTTTGCAGGAATCCCCGAAAGAAAGCCCGCGCTATCCTCAGCGCTGAAGCGCACCCCTGCAGATGCTGCGGCAAGGATGAATTTATTCTCCCCCGTCACGAGAGAAGCGAGCACCCATTTGGAGAGAAATGCTCCCGCATATGAAAGAGCAAAGCAGACTATCGCAAGAAGGAAAAGCTTTATATTCGAAGAAAGGCTTTTTCCTCTTTTTTCTTCAATCCTTACCGCAAACACAAGTGCAAGCGGCAAAAGAATCGGAATCGTCTCGCAGGTGAGAAAATCAAAAAACGCGGTCAACACTCCTCCGATTACGGAAAGCACACAAAGTGTGTATGTTCCCCATTTTTCAAGAAGAAGGAAAAGAATACACATTAAAAGCGCCACAACAAAAGCCGGCTGATATTCAAGAGAGAGGCGCACATTCCATATGTGAACGGAAATAAGCGCGAGAAAGAAGCAAAAACAGGTTTTTATGCATTGCGCCTTCAAAAGAAGCACGCAGACGAGCATGGCAAGAAAAAGGATTGTTATCAACCCGCCGGTTTTCATTCCGTCAACATCCGTCACAAGGTGCATAATCCTTGCGATTCCTGCATTTCCGTGCCAATAACGGCTGTAATCTGTATCAGGTTCAGCATCATTTACAAGAGAAAGATAAAATCCCGCATTTGCGCCGAATTCTCCGCCGCTGTTATATTTCGTATCAAGGGCACCGTATTCTCCCATATTCCATGCAACCCCGAGCAAAATCGCATCTGCGAAGTTATCCGAAACACCGCAAAGCCGTCCGTTCTCCGGAATTTCAAATGCATCACGTTCCTTATACGCAAGCGCACTTTCGATCATATTTTCCCGTATTGCGGAATTCGGGATTTTTGCACAAAGCGAAAGCATTCCCGAAAGAAAACCTATGCAAATACAGAATACAAGAAAGAGAACTCCCGCTCTTTTCAATATAGAAGACATCTTTTCACATCCTTCCGAAAATTATGACGTGTTGTGCTCATTTTCTGTAACATACGTGATTCTCAAATGTCCCGTATTGCCCCTGTCAGCAGGTTTAAGAACGGGTACAGAAAACCCCTCCGAACAGTCTTGAATGCTACGATTATTTCAAGCTTCTGACTCTGAGGGGATTATATCTCATTTTTACAGTTCCTCTTTATTTATATAATTGATCCTGCACCATTCTTGGGATTTACGATATCACGCCAATCCATATCGCCGCGCGCAAGACCGTGGATAAGAACCTCTGCCGTTGCAATGTTTGTTGCAACGGGAACGTTGTGCATATCGCAAAGACGGAGAATAGACGTTATTGCCGGCTCGTGCGGAAGCTCGGTCAGCGGGTCACGGAAGAACAACATCATATCAATTTCGTTATATGCTATTCTCGCGCCGATCTGCTGGTCGCCGCCCTGCGCCCCGGAAAGGAAGCGGCGCACCTCAAGCCCTGTAGCCTCGGAAACAAGCTTTGCCGTAGTTCCCGTACCGCAGAGAGAATGCTTCTGGAGCACGCCCTTGTATGCTATGCAGAACTGAACCATCAGTTCTTTCTTTTTGTCGTGTGCAATAAGTGCTATGTTCATATCTCTACCCTCATACTCTGAATGATGTTTACAGCTTTTTTGATATTTTCATAAGCGGAACGCTCTCCCCGCAAATGCGCCGTGCAATGTTGCGGTAAGCCTTTGCGGCAGGTGCGCGCAGGTTAGAAAACAAAAGAGTTCCTTTGTTCGCCGCCTCTATAACCGCTCTGTCCTCGGGGATAATTCCGATAAGGCGGGTACTTGTACGGTCGATTGCCTCATCAATATTCGCGGCGGCAAGCTTTTTTATAAGAGACGGGCGCACGCGGTTTACAACAAGGCGGATATCACTTATTCCCCGCTTTTTCAGCGACTCACGCGTCAGGCGCGCATCACGCAGGCTGACGGTATCCGTTGTTGCAACAAGAATGGCGCAATCTGCGGCTGTTGCGGCAAGGTTAAACCCGAAATCAAGACCTGCCGGGCAATCTATTATACAAAAATCACACATCCGCTTGATTTCGTGCACCAGCTCTGCCATTTGCTTCGGAGTTACGTCCCTTCCCGCCTTTTCACCGAGCGGAGCCGAAAGCAGACGCAGGTTTTCTACAAGCGGGTGGGTGAGCAGTGCCTTTTCGAGAGAAACATTCCCCGATATAACATCGGTGAAATCAAAAAGCGCAGAATCGGAAACGCCGAGAACTATATCCATGTTGCGAAGACCGACATCGGCATCAAGCACAACAACGCGCTTGTCCATTGCCGCAAGACAGCAAGCAATCCCCGATGCAACCGAGGTTTTGCCCGTTCCGCCCTTGCCGGATGCCACGCATATAGCACGTCCCATTGCCCTTTCTCTCCTCATTTTAACATACTTTATTATAGTATACAATAAATCTTGCAATTTGTAAATTGTTTTTTCGCAAGCAGCAGCTCTACTTCACAAGAACACCGGTATTTCTGCGCACATCGTTTTCAAAGCTTGCCCCGAAATATGCATCAAAAACAGCCTTTGCAACGGACGGAATACGGCTTCCCTGACCGCCGTTTTCAACGACCACGGCAATTGCAACCTCAGGATCGTCTATCGGCGCAAACGCAACATAAAGCGCATGCGAGCCGCCCGGTGCCTGCGCACTTCCGGTCTTTCCGCCGACGGTTACACCGTATGTTCCGAACACTGAATATGAGGTTCCCCCCGCTTCCTGCGCACCGGCATGCATTCCGTCTATTACCGCCCGGTATGTTTCCTCGCTCATATCGACACGTCCGACAATCTCCGGAACGGTCGTTTCCGTTTCCTCGTTTGTGTCGGGGTTTCTTACGCTCTTTAAAAGGTGCGGTTTATACCGCACACCGCGGTTTACGAGCTGTGCAACGTAATTTGCAAGCTGAAGCGGCGTTACCATAGTATCAGACTGACCTATCGCCGCAGAGAGCGTTTCGCCGGGGTACCACGTTTTCCCCTTTTCCTCACGCGCCGTGCGGGATGCCACCTTGCCGGAAACCTCGCCCGGAATTTCAATGCCTGTTTTTTCGCCAAGTCCGAAACGCCCTGCCCACGCGGCAAGGCTGTCGATACCGACGCGCCTGCCTACATCATAGAAAAAGTAATTGCACGACACCTTCAGCGCTTCCGACACATCGATTTTTCCGTGCGTCTTTCCGTACTGACGGAAAATATCGCACATCGGCGTTGTGCTGGGTGCATAATACATATATTTACCCGTGGTAAGCATCTTTTCCTTCGGCTCTATTATATTTTCTTCAAGCCCCGCAACGGCAGTTATCATTTTGAAGGTGGAGCCGGGCGGAAACGCGCCCTGTATTGTCCGGTTGAAAAGAGGAAGGTATTTATCGTTAAAAAGCGCGTTGTACTGCTTTTTATACTGCGTTATGTCATACGTCGGATAGGACGCGGACACTAAAAGTCCGCCTGTTTTTACGTCAACGGCAACCACAGCCGCGCCCTTTGCGTTGTCACCGCCCCAGCGCGAATTGGTTTTTCCCTCGGCACGCAGGCGCGGAACAAGCTCTGCAAGCGCCGCCTCTGCCGCCTCCTGCATTTTTAAATCAATCGTGAGAATGCAGTTCTGACCGAGCTTTGGCGGTTCCTCGTACAAAACCGTCGTTGTTTTTCCCGTGGTCGTAGTTTCCGTGGTTTTTGAGCCGTCTATACCGCGGAGATAGTGCTCATACGCCTTTTCTATACCGTCTTTACCGACCATATCGGTCATTTTGTATCCTTTTTTTCGAAGCTCTGCGTATTCTTCTTTCCAGATTATATCAACCCTTCCGAGAATGTGTGCAGCTGCCTTTGTTTTGTATTCGCGTATCGGCTCCACCTCGATAAGAACGCCGGGAAGGGTGCGGGAATGCTCTTTTATTTTGGTTACAAGCGTGCGGTCAACGTCACGCGCAAATGTATACGGCGCGGATTTTGAAAAACCGCGCATTTCCATTTCGTAGCAAATGCCGCAAAGCTTGCGGCAAAGCACTTTATCGGTTGTTTTGATGTCAAACCGTTCGGCAAGAAGTGTTAAAAACTCGTCCGCCGGGAGGTTTTCTTCCCATTTTCTGTCCTTTATATATTCGCTTACCGCGCGCTCTCCCGCGCTTCCGTCGCCCTTTGCAAACGTAAACGCCACAGGAGAAGAGAGCGTGAGCGGCAGGGTGTCTATATACTCCTGCCCCGCACCGTCACAGAGGTTTATGAGATAAGTAAGAACTTCCTCGCGACCTTCTTTATTCCACGTTGTTGCATCAAACACAACGGAAAAGCTCATTCGGTTTGTAACCATAGGTCTTCCGAAGCGATCAAGAATCTCCCCGCGCGGTGCCGTGACGGTTACCGTTCTTGAGGTTCTTTTTGTTGAGCGTTCAAGATAATCCTCTCCGGAAACAATCTGCAGGAAATAAAGGCGACCGAAAAACACGACCGCCGCAAAAAGCGCAACCGCCGCAAGAACCCATATACGTTTTGAGTTCTGCATAATCCTTTTCCTCCGTACTATTTACTCTTCCATTTCTTCAAAGCTTCGTCCCGTTTTCTTCACAATCGCGTATAAAAACGGCGTAAACGGCAATGTGGCAAGAAGCTCACCCGGGATTACATACAAAAGCGGGAGCGCACTTGCCTCTCCGCGCGCAAGCATATACACGCAGTAGTGAATAAAATGCATTGCCGAAATAAGAACCGCCCAGTCGATAAGCGCCATCCCGAAGCTTTTCCAGTACATCACCGTATTCATAAGGCAGATCAGAAACGCAAGAGCGGTCATAACAATAATATAAAAGCCCTCGTGCGAAGAATAAAATGCGTCACAGATAAATCCTCCGGCAAGGCCGGCAATCATTCCCTCTCCGACGCCCTCGTGCAGGGCTATTACCGCAACGATAAAGGGAATGAGAGACGGTGCGCACGAAAACACACGGAATGACGAAAAAAGAGTACCCGAAAGCAACACCGAAGCAAGCATCAGCGCGGCGTAACAAGTCCATTTATACAGCTTTTTCCGTATATTCAGGCTCATAAGTTTCTCCGTCAGTTCGTAATCTCAAAGCTTTTGATAACAAGCACGTGGTTTATGCCGTCAAGATCCACCGCAGGGCGGACGATGGCATATTTCGATATGCCGTGGCTTTCGTTTTTAACCTCTACCACGCTTCCGAGAACTATTCCCTTTGGGAAAAGCCCGCCAACGCCAGAGGTTTCTATAACGTCACCGGCAAGAATCTGCGTATTCTTCGGAAGATAGCTTAATCGGAAAAGCCCTTCTGCCATAAGCTCAAAATCCCCCTCCGCACTTGCAACGTCTCGCGTGCGCGAGGCGATCGCCGAAGCCTCCATAGTTGTATCCGTCAGTGCTGTAACGGTTGCCCATGTTGTTCCCACCTCACTGATAAAGCCTACCATTCCGTCAGCAGTGATAACGCAGTTATCTGCCGCGATACCGGCGCTTGAGCCTTTGTTTATAGTAAAACTGCGTGTCCAGTTATCCCCGTTTTTCGCAACAATTTCAGCCGCTTCAAACACAAAGGACGAATCTCTCTCACGCATCGCAAGAGCGGCGCGAAGCTGCTCATTTTCTTTTTCAATTGCGCTGTTTTCGCGAATTGCCTGACGTGCTATCGACAGCTCATAGCGCAAGGTTTCGTTTTCAGCCTCAAGCTCGTCATAGCGCGTTGCTCTTGCCGCCCGCTCTCCGAAAAAGTCCGTCACCGCGCCGACTGCGCTCTGCACCGGCTCTGAAATAATATTCACAAGCGAGCCGACGGGCGAAATTCTCCCGCCGGACACCGCGGAAAGTATGGCAAGAATAAGCGCAATTAAAACAGCAACAAGCGCTGTTACAACTGTTTTTTTTGAAAAAAAGTCATTCATCGGATTTCCTCCAGCATCTCAGACAGGCGCTTCATCGGAAGCCCTATAACATTGAAATAATCCCCTGCGATATGCGAAACGAACTCTCCCGCACCGCCCTGGATTCCGTAAGCACCTGCTTTATCCATACACTCGCCGGTGGCAACATATGCATCTATCTCAGCCTTGGAAAGGTCACGGAAAATCACTTCCGTGCAAACGGCATCTGTATATTCGCGCCCGTTATGGATTACGCACACGCCGGTGTACACCTTCTGCACACCACCGGACATTGCAGTGAGCATTGCCCTCGCATGCTCCTCATTTCTCGGCTTGCCGAGCACCTCACCGTCAAATGCAACAACGGTATCCGCTCCTATGACGGTATCACCGGGGTGACGGCGCGCCACCTCACGCGCCTTTATGCACGCAAGCTCACGGACGTAAGAAGAAACCTCGCCGCCGGAAAACTCCGGCTCGTGCGCATCCGATACGTCAATTTCAAATTCAGTTGTGAGAAGCGACAAAAGCTCACGCCGACGCGGAGACTTTGATGCGAGAATCAACATTCCGTACTTCCTTCGCTTTCCATCAGGATAATTTTGCACTTTGCCTTTTGCATTTTGCACTTATTTCCGCCCCGTGCTTCCAAAGCCGCCCTCACCGCGCACGGTTTCCGATATCGAATCAACAACGCAAAGCTCCGGTGTTTCCACCGGCATAATAAGAAGCTGGGCAATTCTGTCACCGGGATTTATCTCAAACTCTTCTTTTCCGAGGTTTATAAGACCGACCTTGATTTCTCCGCGATAGTCGCTGTCGATAATTCCTACGCCGTTTGCAAGCGAGATTCCGTGCTTTATGGCAAGTCCGCTTCTCGCACACACAACTGCAACAAGGTTCTTTGACGGAAGCTCAATCGCAACCCCCGTTGGAACCGGAAAAATCTCTCCCGGAGAAAGCGTGAGCTTTTCGGTAATATCCGCACGCAAGTCATATCCCGCCGCGCCGTCCGAGGCACGCGTGGGGACCGATGCCGTGGCTGTAAGCAATTTTATATTCATGGAAAATGCTCCTTTATCTTCTTGTTTTCTCATTTTTATTTCATATGTAATAAGTATATCATACCCTGCACCCGAATTAAAGATAAATTTGTAAATTTTTTCTTTTTGCGTTTTGGCAAAAATTTGGCACCGCAAAAAATAAATAATGTGATATTATAATCGTAATTCTGCCATGACTTAAAGGGGACCTCTTGCGGTCCCCTTTAAACCCCACGCCTTTACCGCTGATAAAGCAGCGGATAAATTAAGCGCTCATCACGAAGGCTTCTGCTAATGGCAAAACTGCGTTTTGCACGCGAAGCCTTTGCCGTGATTTCGCTGTAATTTATTGTCCGCTTGGCTTTATAGGCGGCGTTGCTATACCGGATATTTGCGGATTCCCACCACGTTATCGTAGGGTTCGGCGCTTGCCGACGAACCGTAACAACGCTACACATCCGCGAGGTTTATTACGGTTTTGCCTTTTCTTTTCATGGCTTCGGCGTATTTATATGCTCCGCCGACAGGATATTTAATATATGTAATTGCATATTCTGACTTCTTTATCATCCATTCG
>SVLF01000103.1 GCA_015068085.1 Oscillospiraceae bacterium | reverse complement strand
GCTCGTCTTTAGGAGAAAAACCTTGATTTCATCAAGGTTTTCAGATTCTTCGCATTCGCTCAGAATGACATGCGGGGTGCTTAGCATAGTAATGTAAACTATAATTTATCTTTCTAAACCGCGTGCCGCTTGCATATACTTGCAAAAAGGGGCGATTTTAATGACGAGAGTAAAAAAATACTTTATCAACGCGCTGATTTTAAGCGCGTGCACCCTGCTGATGCGCACGGTGGCAGTTGCTTTTAACGCTTTTTGTGTAAACAAGGTCGGCAGTGAGGGAATGGGACTTTTTTCACTTGTAATGAGCGTTTATACCTTTGCAGTTACGCTTGCCACATCGGGTGTAAACCTTGCCGCCACGCGGCTTGTGGCGCTTTACTTTGGCAAAAACGAGGGCGCAGGAGTAAAAAGCGCAATGCGCGGCTGTTTTTTATACAGTACCCTGTTTGGCACGCTTTCAAGCGCGCTTTTATTTCTTTTTTCAAACTTTGCTGCCGTTAATTTTTTAAACGAGCCACGCGCCGCAATGTCAATACGCGCGCTTTCACTTTCGCTGCTTCCGCTTTCGCTGTGTTCCGCTTTTTCGGGCTACTTTGCCGCAGTCCGCCGCGTCTACAAGAACGCAATATCACAGGTACTTGAGCAAGCCGTAAAGATTTTAAGCTGCACATTTTTGCTGTCATTGCTTTTGCCGCGCGGTATAGAATATGCCTGTCTTGCACTTGTGCTGGGCGGTACGGTAAGTGAGATCTTTTCGTTTCTGATACAGATCATATCCTACCTTTCGGACACGCGCACACTTAACCGAAACGGAAAAAAGGTTGCCATGCGCGACATTTTGCACATTTCCCTGCCTGTGGCATTTTCGGCATATGTGCGCTCCGGACTTGTCACTGTCGAACACATTTTAATCCCCATCGGGCTCACCGCCTTTGGCGACAGCGCGGCACTTGCAACATACGGCATAGTAAGTGCCGTTGCGTTGCCGATAGTTCTTTATCCGTCGTCTTTTGTCGGCGCTTTTTCGGGACAGATAATTCCCGAAATAACCGAATTCTACTCATCTGAAAACAAAAAAGAAATCGCCTATGTAACCGAGCGCGCCTTTTTTATCACCCTGTTTTTTTCAATACTCGTTGCAGGTATGTTCTGCGCCTTTGCCGGTGACATATGCGAGGTGATTTACAACTCACGCGAGGCGGCAGAATACCTGCGCGCGCTTGCGCCGCTTATGCCTGTGATGTTTTTGGACACAGTGACGGATTCAATTTTGAAAGGTCTTGGAAAGCAGTTTTACACAATGTGCGTCAACATTGCCGATGCCGCAATAAGCGTTTTGCTTGTGTGGCTGCTTGTTCCCCGCGTGGGTGTTTACGGCTATATCGCTGTTATTTTCATTTCCGAATGTGTTAACACGGTTTTCAGCATTGGAAAGCTGATGACAATGATTGATTTTAAAATAAGCACACGAAAAATTCTGATATGTCCGCTTGCATCGGCAGTTTTTGCAGCAAATTTTGTCAGAATGATTATGGAAAAAGCCGCGTTTCCCATGTGCTGGGGCACGCTGATTTTTGAATGTCTGATGTATATAACCGTTTATTTTACGCTTACACGCTTATTTGGAGCAGTGGGCAAAGAAGAAATCGCATGGGCAAAGAAAATCGCAAAAAACAGTTAAAAAAACATTGTATTTTTTGCCGCGGTTGTGTTATTATTAAAGTAGAATATAAAAGGAGGATCAAACATGGCAGTTATTAAACTTACAAATGATAATTTTGAAAAAGAAATAAAGCAGTTTGAGGGCGTGGCACTCATCGACTTTTATGCGGATTGGTGCGGCCCTTGCAAAATGGTTTCCCCAATTGTTGACGCTATCGCCGAGGAACAGGATAAATTTAAGATCTGCAAGGTGAACGTCGATGAAGAAAGCGAACTCGCAGCCGAATTCTCTGTGATGAGCATCCCCACCCTTGTGGTAATGAAAAACGGCGAGGTTGCAAACACGCACATCGGTCTTGCCGCAAAGGGAAAAATCCTTACAATGCTTGAAAACGCATAAAAAAAGAAGCCGAATGGCACCACGCCGTAGTGTTAAATCAAAGATGATATTATAGCGGCAGCTTCGAATGGTAAAAAAATCCCCTAGCAAGATTTCTCTTGTCAGGGGATTTTCACTATTTGCAATTCGCAACGACGGTTTTCGATGTGTTCAATCATTCTTCAATCTTTTATGTTATAATGGTAGTATCCGGAGGTGCAGAGATGAAAGTTTTACTTGTGGAAGATGAGAAAAGAATGGCACAGGCATTGTGCGGAATTCTGAGCATTGAAAAATATGAGGTGGATTATTATGCTGACGGCGCAGACGGGCTATGCGCAATTGAAAGCGGAATCTATGATATTGCAATATTAGATGTTATGCTACCCGGTATTGACGGTTTTGAAATTGTCAGAAAGGCGAGAAAAAAAGGGGTTCGCACCCCGATTCTTATGCTGACTGCAAAGGCAGAGCTTGATGATAAGGTCAACGGTCTTGACGGCGGAGCAGACGATTATTTAACCAAGCCTTTTATGACAAAGGAATTGCTTGCCAGGCTTCGTGCACTCTGCAGACGCGGTAGCAATATGCTGGATGGAGTGTTAACCTTCGGCGATATTTCTCTTGATGCGAATAGATCTACACTTTTCTGTACTGTAACCGGACAAAGTGTGTTGCTTAGTGAAAAAGAATATAGGATATTAGAATATCTGATTGGTAATTGCGGTCAGATACTTACCAGAGAGCAGCTTGCTGTGAAAATCTGGGGATTGGAAAATGAAGCAGAATATAACAATGTGGAAGTGTATATGTCTTTTACACGAAAGAAAATGAAATTCGTAGGAGCGAAGGCTGAAATAAAAGCGATACGAGGCGTCGGCTATGAATTGAGGTATGATGATGTTCAGTAAATCGAAAAGGAATATTGTTGCAACAATTATGCTGATCTTATCCATACTGTGGATAGGCACGCTTGGTATTATTTTTATAACGAGTTACCTTGATGTGTCCGCAACAAACTACGAAATGCTGGAAGAATACGCAAGCAACTATTTGCTGAAAAAACCTTTTGACCTTCCTCCGCGACAAAATCCACAGGGTGCGCCTCAAAGGCGCCATCAGGACACAGACCGTTTCAAGTTATCTACATTTTATTCTGTAGCTTTGAGTTATGATGGTGATGTTATTGAGGTTCAGAACGACGAATCCGGCGTTTATACCAATGAAGAGCTTGTTCAATTTGCAGAGGAAATCGTGAGGTCAAAAAAAGAAACAAAGGGTACTTCCAACAGTCTGCTTTTCTACAAGCTTGAAAAAAACAAATACAATCTTATCTGCTTTATGGATAACACAATTCTGCAAAAAAGCATGTCAACGCTGTTTCGTTATACACTGGTATTCGGCAGTATTATTATGGTACCTTTGTTTTTTCTTGCGGTATATCTTGCAAATCGCATTGTAAGACCCCTTGAGGAGAGCTATGAAAAACAAAAGCAATTTATATCTGATGCAGGTCATGAGCTGAAAACTCCCGTGTCGGTTGTAAGCGCAAACGCTGAAATTTTATCAAGAGAAATTGGAAATAACCAATGGCTTTCCAATATCCAATATGAAAACGAGCGTATGGGAAATCTGATAGGACAATTGCTGGATTTGGCGCGGACTGAGGCTTCTACACAAATTATAGAGCGCTTGGACTTTGGTCAATTGATAACAGGGGGCGTGCTTCCTTTTGAAAGCGTTGCCTTTGAAAAGGGGCTTGCTATTGAAACCGAAATTGCGAAGGATATTTTTGTTGCCGGAAACAGAAGTCAGCTTGGCCAGCTTGTTTCTATTCTGGTGGATAATGCAATCCGCCACGGAAATGGCAGTCAGCCGATAAAGGTGGCTCTTCACGCCGAGCGAGGACATGCAAGGCTGTCTGTTATTAACAGTGGAGATGAAATTCCACACGAGGAGCGTCAAAGATTATTTGAGCGTTTTTACAGAACAAATAAAGTGCGTAACGGAGAAGACAAGCATTACGGTCTTGGACTTTCTATCGCCAAATCAATTGTTGCCGCACACAACGGCAAAATCGAGGTGCATTGTTATAACGGTTTGATTGAGTTTAAAGTCATTATCCCTAAGATATAAAAGACCTCTTATCGTTGAATGTGAACTTCCCGTGATTTCAATTTATCTTCAATCTTCCTCCTGTATAATCGAGGCAATCGATAATACAGGAGGATTTGTTTTGTGGCGTTTCAAACGGTATTCAAACGGCATGAAATGAAATATATACTGACGGCTTCGCAGAAAGAGAAAATACTCACGGCTATGGACCCTTATATGCAGCTTGATAAATACGGCAGAACAACAATCAGGAATATATACTATGACACCGATACATATCTGCTGATCAGACGTTCTATTGAACGACCGGCATATAAAGAGAAACTACGCATTCGAAGCTACGCAAAAGCACAAGCGGACAGTACGGTTTTTGTGGAGTTGAAAAAGAAATATAAGCACGTTGTTTATAAGAGGCGAATTTCGCTTTCTGAAGCAGAAGCTATGGAGTGGCTGGCTAAAAAGCGGCATTGCCACAAACACACGCAGATCTCACAAGAGGTTGATTATTTTCTTGATTATTACGCAACCTTGCATCCTGTAGTTTTTCTGTCCTATGAAAGAGAAGCATATTTTGAAAAAAGCGGCGGCGACTTCCGTGTAACCTTTGACGACACCATTCTTGCAAGGCAAGAGGATCTGTCGCTGGCCTCGGACGTATACGGAACAGCACTTCTTCCCGAGGGAATGGTTTTGATGGAGATAAAATGTTCCGGCGGATTACCGCTTTGGATGACACAAGTCCTATCCGAGGAACGCATTTATAAAACATCCTATTCAAAATACGGAACCGTTTATAAGCAAATGATCTTCCCAATATTGCAAAAAGAATATAGTAACAAAAATGCAAATGATCTCAAGGAGGCAGTTTGTAATGCTTAACAATTTATTCAAAGGAATTTTTGATTCGGATTTTACAACGGCAATAAGCATATCCGATTTTTTACTGTGCCTGGTTTCCTCTCTCGTTTTGGGTATTGTTCTGGCACTTGCATATATGTATCGCACAAGATATACCAAAAGCTTTGTTGTAACGCTTGCCATTTTGCCTGCGGTAGTATGTATTGTCATTATGATGGTAAACGGCAATATAGGAGCAGGAGTAGCAGTTGCAGGTGCATTCAGCCTTGTGCGCTTCCGCTCTGCTCCCGGAACCGCTAAAGAAATATGCACACTGTTTCTTGCAATGGGAGCAGGTCTTATAGTCGGAATGGGCTATATCGGATACGGCGCATTGTTTACAATGATTATGTGTGCAGTATTTATCCTTTACAACTGTATTGATTTTGGAACAAAGAGAAATGCAGAAATATATAAAACTGTTTCTATTACTATACCCGAAGATTTGAATTATTCAAGTATATTTAACGATATTTTTGAGGAATATGCTGTCTTCTACGAGCTTGCTAAGGTTAAAACAACCAATATGGGCAGTATGTTTAAGCTGACATACAATGTAACCCTTCGTGACGGCGAGGGCGAAAAGGAAATGATTGATAAAATCCGTTGCAGAAACGGAAATCTGGAAATCACAGTATCAAAGCAGGAAACTGCACATGCAGAACTGTGATATAAGGAGAAATGAAATGAACAAATTGAAAAAGGCATTGTGCCTGACACTCGTATTTTTATTTGCTTTTTCCGGCTGTGAAAGGCAGGAATCCTCATATGATAAACCAAAGGATATCATCCTTGCGGATACAAACGGAATGGATTTCGGTTTTGACGAAGAAGATGTGAATGCCGATGTGGTATTTGGCGAAAATGTCGACATTACTTTTGACGATGCGCCTGATACCGAAGATACAAGTACCGGTGAATCGGGGGCTTTTATGACCGAACAGGAAGCACCCGAAACACAGGTACCCGAAACACAGGTACCTGAAACACAAGTGCCCGAAACGCAAGCACCTGAAACGCAAGCACCTGAAACGCAAGCACCTGAAACGCAAGCACCTGAAACGCAAGCACCTGAAACACAGGCATCCGGAACGCAGGTACCTGAAACACAAGTGCCCGAAACGCTGGCACCTGAAACACGAAAGACTGAACCGACGGCAGTTCCAGAGATTACCGAAATCAAATCAGGAGGCACATATACATTATCAGGAACAAAAAAGGACACTACAATTCTGATTGATGCGGGAGACAGCGATGTGCAGCTTATTTTGAACGGCGTAACCGTTCAAAATAATAACGGTCCTGCAATCTATATCCGTTCCGCAGACAAGGTTATTATTACTCTGGCAGACGGGACCGTTAATACCATATCTGACGGCTCAAACTATTCTGTCACCGACAGTGATTCCACATTGGATGCTGCAATTTTCAGCAAAGCGGATCTTACCGTCAACGGCAGCGGCACGTTGGTACTGAACGGTAACTATAAGCACGGTATTGTTTCCAAGGACGATTTGATTATTTCTTCCGGTACGCTTAACGTGACGGCAAAAAATGTTGGGCTTAGCGGAAAGGATTGCGTAAAAATCAATAGCGGAAATATAACGATTAATGCAGGAAGCGATGGTGTTCGTTCTGACAACGACGAAGACACATCAAAAGGGTATGTATACCTTTACGGCGGTACTGTCAGCATTACTGCTGGTAACGACGGCATTCAAGCTGAAACTGTTATCAACATAGAAGATGTAAACCTCACCGTAACTGCAGGCGGCGGAAGTTCCGGTTATCTTACATCATCAGAGGAGTCGTACAAAGGACTAAAAGCAGTGTCGGATATTTATATAACGGGCGGAACATTTGACTTGAATGCAAAAGATGACTGTATTCATTCCAACGGAACGATTACCATCTCGGGAGGCAAGTACACTCTGTCTTCAAGCGATGACGGTATTCACGCCGATACCGACCTGGCGATTTCCGGCTCTGCAACAGAATTGACTGTCAATAAAAGCTATGAAGGGATCGAGGCGACCAACATCGTAATCACGGACGGTAGGATATCTATTGTTGCTTCTGATGACGGAATCAATGCTGCCGGAGGAAACAATTCAACAATGGGTACAGGTGGCCGCCCCGGTAAAGGTTCGTTCAGCTTCGGGAACGGCAGCATTCAAATCTCCGGCGGCGACATATACATAAATATGTCAGGAGACGGACTTGATGCAAACGGAACACTTGCAATTACAGGAGGAAGTATCGTTGTTTCTGGTCCCAATAGGGGCGACACTGCCATTCTGGATTTTGATACCACCGGAAATATTACCGGAGGAATCTTTGTAGGAACAGGCGCGTCTTCTATGTCGCAGAATTTCAGCAGCAGTTCAACACAAGGTGCAATGATGATTGCCACAGGTTCGCAAGCCTCGGGTACTGTTGTTACACTGACAGACTCAGGTGGCAACACATTGATTTCTAGAGAAACAGAGTCGGAATATTCTTGTGTAATACTCAGCCATCCGGAAATAAAAGCAGGAGAAACTTATACGCTTACAGCAGGTACTTACACCGCCACTATTACAATGGACGCTACAGTTTACAGTAGCGGAAGAACAGGAATGCCCGGTAATCAGGGCTTCCCTGGGAATAACAGAGTTCCCGGAGATAGGGGCGCCAGAAAACAGGAATATCAGGAGAATTTCAATTAAAGAAACGACCGTATTATCGGGTGTAACCCCGGTGATGCGGTCGTTTTGCTATATTAGGAAAGGAGAGGGGTAAAATGATACTTGAAGAATTGTGGTACGGAAACATAAATCCATTAGAAGATAGCACTGACGGCAACGCTGAGGTGAAAAAGCTACTGAGTCTCGTTGGGCGCAACCGAGATAAACTTTGTAAAGGGATGACCGAACAGCAGAAAGCAGACCTCGCCAAGTACGATGACTGCGTTAACGAAATGTACGGCATCATCGAGCAGGAAGTATTCGTACATGGATTCCGGCTCGGCGCAAGAATTATACTTGAAACTTTGATGGAGAAGTAGCACGCAAGCGACTATGTAATATCACCAAAATTGGCGACAGAAGTTCTGTCGCTTTTTCTTGTTGTTTCTCTGGACTTGTCTGTTTCTTTCTGGCTTAATGTTCTTACCAAAATACAAAGGAGAACAGAACGATGGCAAAGAAAATGACAGCAGAAGAAATCCTCGCAGCGAACGGCTTCAAGAGAGACGAAAGCACACACATCGCGATATATACAAGAACATGGAAAAAGACGGAGAACATCCTCTGGTACGGCGAAAAGGAAAGCACGCTCGAAATAAGAATCCACATCAGTACGGCATACCGCTGGTGCAGGTAAAAAAGAACGGCAAATGCGAAAACCGCATAAGAGACTACTCGACACTCGGCAGAGCGATGCGAGCAATCCGCGAAATCGTAAGATGCGCAGACTTTGAATAAGGAGGACGGCTGCATGTGGAGTCAAGGGAACGATAGCGAATACAAGTTCTACATAAAGCACTTCGATAAGCCGTCGGAGTTCGGCATC
>SVLF01000102.1 GCA_015068085.1 Oscillospiraceae bacterium | reverse complement strand
CCGTAAAGCTCAAAATCGACATCAATATATTTCTTGTTCTCGCTGCCGAACACATAGATGGAATCCTGCTTTAGCTGTGCATCAACAACGACGTCGCAAGCGATACCGCGCTGTGAAATAATCTCGTGCTTATCCTTTTCAATTTCGCCTTTTGCAAGTGTAGCCGAAATTTCAATCGTGCAGACAACACCGTCCTCGGTCGTTGCGATAGCGTTCATTACATTGCCGTTTTCCATAACGGTTATGGATTTTATTTTTCTCTGCAATATAAACTGACAGAGGTCAAGCTCACGGTAAAGTGCTTCATAAAGGTCTTTTCCGCTCTCAACTATTCTTGCGACGCGCATTACGCTTACACCGACAAGTGTGCCGTTGTTTACGATATTTTTAAGCTCGACAAATCTTCTCTCACTTCTGTGCGAAAGAATCGGAATTTCTTTTCCGTCGATTACAACTGTTTTTTTATCTTTTAATACTGCTTTTTTCTCTACCGAATACTTTTCGAGCAGAAAATCAAGCTTTTCCTGAAGGTTTTTCATTATTGACAACTCCTTTTCTTTAAAGCATTTTTACTCTGGGTCTATATTTTTCAAGATATTTTGCGTTCTTCTCATCGCCGCCCGGTGTGTTTGCACTTGACCATACCGGCGGTGTGATACCGCGGTCGATGCACTGCTTGACGGTTTCGATTTCAAGAAGATGCGCTATATAGAAATCTATAATATTCGATACCGGTGCGATGGGTGTGTCAAGTCCAGGAACATTTACGACAGCGTCACCGACGGGGTTAAAGTCCTCGATGCAGACATCTGCATAGTCAAAGAGGTTTTTCTTGTTCGGATGACGGATGAAGTGATCCTCCGGCATTTCCTTCTGCCACGCCTCACTTGATACAGCGATAATCTTAACACCGCGCTTCTTTGCTTCCTCCGCCGCATCAATCGTTGCAGGATTGATACCGATATTGTGGAAGATGATGAGAACATCATCCTTCTGTAAATCATAGTATTTTAAAATTGCACTGCCGTAGTTTACTGTTCTTTCAAGCTCAAGATATTTAAGCGCCTGATTGAATACAGAAAGACCTGTTTCCATAATCGGGTTGATGCAGGAAAGACCGCCTGCGCGGAAGAACATCTCGCCAACCGGGAGGGTTGTATGCCCTCCGCCGCCGAATACATTGATAAGGCGGTCGTTTGCGATTGCATCACACATAAGCGATGCCGCCGCTTTGATATTCCCGGACTGAGTGCTGTTTACCTGCTCAAAGTTTTTGAGCAAGGATTCAAAATATCCGAAATCATTCATTTTTCATTTTCTCCTCTATTTCTTTTCTTGTTGGAATTGAGTTTAGTACATACTTTTTTGTGACGCTCAAACCGGATGCTGTCACAGCATATTTACAAGCGGTTTTCAAATCCATTCCCTCTGCAATGCATACCGCAAGTACACCGTTAAAAGTGTCTCCTGCACCTGTGGTGTCAAGAGCGTCCACCTTTATGCTTTCAATAAACATTTCATCGTTTATACTGCACCCACGGCTACCGAGCGTTGTTATGCAGTTTTGAAATCCGTTTACATCTATCGCTTGGCTTTCCTGCTCATTGGGTGTTACCGCAAAAACGCTTTCTGCAATATCATCCGAAATTTGCCTGATTGGTGCGGGGTTTAAGATTACTTTCACGTTATGCTTTTTCGCAAGCTTTACCGCTACTTCGTTTACTTCTGCAGGTACTTCGTGTTGCAGAAGCAGCAGATCGCTTTCTGCGATTTCGCATTCAAACTCAAGAACATCCTCCGGTGATAGCTCTGCGGCGCGGTAAACCGTAACACGATTTTCTCCGCGCTTATCGGTGAGGATACACGCAAAGGTTGTTTTTTCATCCTTTGTTCTGAATATGCCTTTGATGTTGTTTTCCTTTGCGCACTGTCTGCACTTTTCACCGTCGCGATCATCACCTATTGCAGTAAGAAATGAAACCTCTGCTCCCATTCGTGATGCGGCAATTGCCTGGTTTATGCCTTTGCCGCCGATTTCCTCATAAGCGCTTTCGGCAGCGAGAGTTTCACCGTTTTCGTGGAAGTGGTCAACGTTCATAAAAATTGAGTTTCCGCAGATGCCGATAACTGATATTTTTGCCATATGAAGCACTCCATTTTAACCGAATTCTTCAGAAGAAACAAACTTTTCTTCGATTTTTGAAACCACATCTTCTTTTGTGCATTCAAGAAGCCACTTAAAAGGTTCCGGATTGCTATACACATACGTCCATGAACTGTGTCCATATTCATCAAGAATCGTAAGCTTTGCGCTTCCGCCTGCTCTGTTTATCGCATCGGTCATCTTAATGCTTTCTTCGCACAGCACAATGTCATCAAGCTTTCCGTGAAATGCCCATACCGGAATACTCTTCATTCTTTCCGTACCCCAGTATATTCCACCACCACAGATGGGAATTGCCGCGGCATACAGCTCAGGATCTGCTCTGAGCATCTGCCACACAGCATATGCACCCATACTTGCACCTACGAGATATAGCCTTGATTTATCGGTATTCTTATTCTCACTCACAAAGCGAGCGAAACGGCGGACGCTCTCAAATATATCAAACCATGTATCTTCGCTACACAGAGGGGCATATATTATCGCCTCTTTAAGCAATATGTTATGGTCTTTGAAAAACGGGTTTTTCGACAGCTTTTCGATGTTATCCCCTCGAGTTCCTGCACCGTGCATAAAGATAACCGTGGGATATCTCTCAGTTTCTTTGAATCCAAGAGGTTTTGAAACAATATATCTGATATTATCAAACTGCAAAACAATCATTTCCTTTACAGATGTTTTACCCGCGGAAGATATTTTTTGATAAGTGCCTTGTTGTACTCTGCACCGCCGTCAACATTTCCGCTCATATATATTGGAATCTCTGCACCTTCCTTTGCGGCAAGCTCTGCCGCTTCAAGAAGAACGGAATTTAAGATATACGAGCTTGCGGCGGTTGAAACACTGCCCATTTTTGTGCCGCATCCCGATATATCCATAACCGCATCGCCGTGTGGTACGCAGTTGTCGATATACATATCAGCACACTCATAGAGCATATCTGCGTCCTTTTTATCTGCAAAATAAGCGCTTGATGCAACGGCGATATTTCTTATTCCACGCTCTGTTGCAACCTTTGCCATTTCAACAGGAACGGCGTTTTTGCCTGATGTAGATACCGTAATCAGAATATCTTTATCGGTCAGGCAGTATCTTTCAAATATACTTTCCGCAATACCGCTCATTTTTTCCATCTTACTGCTCTTTGCCGCACCGTTGTGAAGCATCAAATCGGTATCAAGCATTGCGCTGACGTTTGCAAGCCCACCTGCGCGGTAGAAGCAATCAAGCGCTATGAGATGAGAATGACCGCATCCGAATATGTAGATTATTCCGTCATTCTTTATGGTTTCCGATACCATTCGCGCCGCAGATAGTATTTTTCCCTTCTGTGTTTCCTTTATGTTGTTCAACACGGAAGTTGTTTTTTCAAGATAATCTTCAAAAATCATTTTTTCAGAACTCTCTTGTAGTTTCTGCCGATATTGTCCCAAAGCTCAATCGGGTCTTTTGCGGCAACAGATGTGCCGTATCCGCCGCGGTAAGTCCACGTTGCAAGGCGGTCAACACCGAGCTCTTCATACATATCAACAACCTTGTCAATCTGTGCAAAATCATCCGGACGCTTATTATAACCCATAAGCCAGCGCTCAGACTGCTTGCCGTATTTCTTTGCAATTGCAACGGTTCTCTCGGTAATCTCACGGAAGAACTTTTCCGGAAGATCCCAGTTGATGATTGTTGTTGAGAAAACGTCGAAGTACGGGCACGCACCGACCATTTCCCAGTTGTCATATCCGCGAAGCTCTGTTACATAGTAAGAATTGAGCGTTGCGTGGACACAGCAGGTAATTTCAAGGTTTGGATTAAGTTCTTTAAGTGCCTTTGATGTGTCAGAAAGAGTGAAGAGAGCTTCACGCCAACGGAACTGCTTCACGTCGTCGTTCATAAATTTCGGCATCTCATAGCCGTAGTATTCCTCAAACTTCTTCATACACTCCGGGCAACGGCAAGCCCAGTCATCACCCGCACCGCCTGTGATGGATGCGTATGACTTCGGGTATGCATAATGCGGCTCGTCCCAGAAAAAGCCGTCAACCTCTGTTTCACGCGCAAGACGCAGGCAGATGTTTTTGAAATAATCGCGGAAGGAATTTGTGTTAAAGCAAGCGGCATTGAGTACCTCGCCTGTGTATGCCGAGACCTGACGGTGGTGAATGTTGTTCTGAAGGAAAAGACTTACCTGCTCGCCACCGAAGTATTTACCGATACCCCATGTGTCTGCGATAACGCGAAGTCCGAGCTCGTGTGCTGTTTTTACGATGTTGTTGATATTCGGAAACCAGAAGTCTATATCAAATTCCGTAATTGCGAGGATAACGGTATCGCAACCGTGCTCTATCATTTCCTTGAAGTCTTCTTTTGCGTGTTCTACATAGTTTAAGCCATAATAGCTTACTGCTGTGTGTTTAATTGCCATTTTTATCTCTCCTTATAGTTGTGGATTTTACTTTATTATATATCCGTCGGAGCTACAAGTAAACTCACGTTTCGCAACAAAAAGGTGGATTTTTCGCAACTTAATCATTGACAAGCAGATTATAAAATGGTAAGATAAAAACGGTGATTGATATGTTTTTGAACGAACTCACAAATATAAGAATACTTACTGTTCTTGAACTGAAATGGAAACAAAACATACGTAATTCGGAAATACGCCCGTTTCACGCGCTTTCATTCAGAATCCGCGGAAATGCAAAATTCATTTGCGGAAGCGATTGTATACCTGTCGAAAGTAATGATGTTGTTTTCGTACCGAAAGGAATACGCTACACGCTGGACCACGAGAGTGAAAAGCTGTTTGTTGTTCATTTCGATACGGACATTCCTCTTCCCGGTAAAATTACTGTTTCAAAGCCGCACAATCCTGCGCTTATAAAGGATTTGTTCTCTTCTATGTATACATCGTGGCTTTCTTCCAGAGGCAGCGGGAGATACAATGCGTATTCAGAGTTTTACAGAATACTGTCTGAGCTGTCACTTTCGAACGAAAACAGCTCCGAAACCGCAGGTCAGGACAAGCTTACCCTTGTTACAGACCACATTCACGCTCACTTCAGAAATCCTGAGTTGTCAATTGCACAGCTCTCGGGAATTTTCGGAACAAGCGACAGCTACTTTCGCCGGGCGTTCACAGCGAGATATTCCGTATCTCCGCTTAAATATATAAACACATTACGGCTTGAATACGCCCGAGAACTTCTTCATTCCGGATATTATTCTGTCGAAAAAGTTGCTGAAATGTCAGGATTTCGTGATGTTAAATATTTTTCAAGATTTATAAAAAACGAAACTGGCTTATCTCCAAGTGAGATAAAAAAGCGTACTATATAAAGCAACACGGCTGTTACGAAACTCACGTAACAGCCGTGTTTTTTTACAGTGATTTTAAATATCTGACTTCACTTTCGGTTAAGTGGCGCCATCTTCCGGCGGGCATTTTATCAAGTGTGAGATCGCCTATCGTAACTCTTTTAAGCCTTAAAACCTTAAGGTCTGCCGCTTCACACATACGGCGAATCTGGCGATTTCTCCCCTCGCGGATTATGATATGAAGAAGTCCGCCGTCAGAATTTTCGCGCAGAACATTAACATCCGCCGGCTTTGTTTCGCGTCCGTCAATCACGATGGAGGATTTAAGCGTTGTGAGCGCAGTTTCAAGATGACCGCGTACTGTTACGATATACCCCTTCGGAATCTCATGCGACGGGTGGGTAAGGCGATAAGTAAGCTCACCGTCATTCGTCATAAGAAGAAGTCCCTCGGAATTATAGTCAAGCCTTCCTATCGGGTGGACGCGCGTTCCGACATCAACAAGCTCGCTGACCGTTTTTCTGTCCTTTTCATCATCGAGTGTTGTTATATATCCACGCGGCTTGTTAAGCATAATATAATAGCGTTCTCCGCCGCTTATAACCTTTCCGTTTACTTCAATAACGTCCGCATCGGCATCTGCTTTATCACCAAGATATGCAACCTCGCCGTTCACACGTACCTTGCCGTCAATAATTAACTTTTCTGCCGCGCGACGCGAACACACACCGCACGAAGCCATAATTTTTTGAAGTCTTTCTTGCATTTTTGTAACCATTCCTTATCTATTGTCTTTTATCTGCCGAAAAAAGTTTTTCAGTTTTTTACCAGTCACCAAGCTCATACATAACAGCCGCACAAACCGCAAGTGGCGCAGTTTCCGTCCGCATTATGCGCGGACCGAGAGTGACGGTCTTCACACCGCGGTTTCTTGCAACTGCGGCTTCCATATCATCAAAGCCACCCTCCGGACCGATAAAAATGCTGATATTGTTCTTGCCGGATGATGAAAGCACTGTACGGAGCTTGTTTTCCGATTCACACTCATACGGCATAATGGCAAGAGCAGCTTCATCGCACATTTCCTCAAGAGCCTCATCAAACCCAAGCATTTTGCCGATTTCCGGAACAACTCCGCGCCCGCATTGCTTTGCTGCCTCTTCGGCTATTTTCTGCCAGCGGGAGACCTTTTTATCCGCATCATTAGGGCGGCTGACAGCGCGCTTCGTTATAACGGGAACGATTTTTGAAACGCCAAGCTCAACACATTTCTGAACGATATAGTCCATTTTATCACTTTTCGGCATTCCCTGATACAGCGTGATATATATATCTGATTCCGCACGGTTTTCACCGGACGAGACAATCTCCGCCGAGACTCTGTCCGATGCGATATCGGAAATGCGGCACTCATAGTCTGTTTTGAATTTATCGCAAACCGTTATTTCATCCCCCTCACGCAAGCGGAGAACACGAAGAATGTGCTTTACATCCTCGCCCTCTATATACACGGCGCTATCGGTTATCTGATTTTTATCAACAAAAAATCTCGGCAAGAAAAACACTCCTTTTTATGCACCATAAGGCGCAAATCATGAGCCGTCGGCTCGATTCATGAAAGCGCAGCTTTCAATTCATACCAAATGCAATTCAATGCGTTTGCTTTGCACACTCATTATAACAAATTTTCACTTCATTTGCAATGGTTTAGTTTCCTCAACTGCTGTTTTGAGCATTTCAATAAAAAGCTTTGCACGGCGAGTAAGATATTTTCCCTTTTTACGCGCAATTACCGTGCTTCTTCTGACCGTTCCGATACTCTTAAACACTACATCATCAGAGAACTGACCGTGCCACGACATTTCCGGAAAAAATGCCACTCCAAGCCCCATCGCGACATATTTTCTGATATAATACGGGTCATCGCTCTGGATTGCGATATTAGGAACAAAACCCTCACACAGGCGGTTTGTTATTGTATACATACTGCTTCCGTCCGGCATTGTTATGAAGCGTTCATTTTTTAACTCCCCAACAGCGATCGTATCGCGTCTTGCGAGCGGATTATCTTTATGCACTGCCAGAAGAATATCCTCTGTCAGCAGCACGGTGGTGTCAAAATCGGCATCAGGAAAATATTCATCGCATATAATGAGATCAAATTCTCCGCTCGTGCCGGTGTTATGCTTTATAACAAAGGTTACCTCCGGATATTTTTGCTTGAAATCTTCTATAGCACGCGTAACAACGCGGCGATTTGTAAGAACAAGAATTTTTATCTCTCCTGCAACACTGTTTTTACTTTCTGCAAGAACAATCCGCCCTTCTTCAAGCGAGCCGAGAGCTTTTTTTGCACTGTCAAAAAACAAGCGCCCCTGTTCATTAAGCATAATCCGGTTTGCCGCATGAATAAAAAGTTCACACCCAAGCTCACGCTCAAGGCGCTTTATTGTCTGAGATATGTTAGACACCGGAACGCCGTGCTTTTCGGCGGTGCGGGAAAAGTTTTCAAGCTCTGCCGCGTCACAGAAATACCGCAGCTGCAAAAGTTCCATGATATCAGCTCCCCTCTCACATTATGGTAGCATAGTTTAGTTTAACTGTCAAGTGAAAGCAGCTTTATATCATTTGATTATTTACAATAACGCAGAAATTTGGTAATATTATATCGAAAATTAATTACGGAGGTTTTAAAAATGTCTGAAATTCTCGAAATCATAATGGTTGTAAGCTTTGGTGTGTCGTGGCCGGCAAACGTTCTTAAGTCCTATAAGGCAAGAACAACAAAGGGCAAAAGCCTTATGTTCCTTCTTCTCATCGAGTTCGGCTATGTTGCAGGTATTGCATCCAAGTTTGTGAGACCCGACTTTGCAGAGTGGTTCGCAAGCAGCTGGTATGTTCTTATCTTCTACATACTCAACTTCATCATGGTCGGCGCTGACCTCATTCTCTACTACAGAAACAAGCAGCTCGACAAAAAGAACGGCGTTATTGCTTAAATTTTCGATTACAAAATCATCCCGTCGAAAATTCCGACGGGATGATTTTTTCGTAGTGCGCTCGGCACGCGTAATAACTTGGCGGTGAAAGTCCGCTACAGGCTTGGCAGTAGGAACTGTTAGCCGAAGACAAGGGCGTCCATCGTGAGGTGGA
>SVLF01000101.1 GCA_015068085.1 Oscillospiraceae bacterium | reverse complement strand
ATCTTCGGTGGATTACTCTCAATCGGACTTTCCGCATTTACCGTCACGCTGATTGAGCTTCCAGCAGACGTACTTAAGCCGCTGCTGATTTCATCAAATACCGGTGAGCTATCTTCATTTATGCTGAGCGGGATACGTGCAGACTGACCTTCGGCTATCATATAAATAAATCCGTCTTCCGGCTTGTACGGATCAACATACTGTCTTATCGGAGTTATTCTGCCGATGTCAAGGCAGATATTATCAGAACCGGTAATTCTGTCCGCGCCGACAATATTAAATGCGCCGCTTCTTGTTTCTGCACCGTTATCCACAACTACAAGACGTCCGGCGAGATTTTCGAGTTCTTCATCCGTCACAGCACCGTTTGCAGGTGCTATAACTATCTCGTTTTCTTCAAGATGCTCTTTCGTGAAGCTGACTACCTCACCTTCGATTGCCCTCTTTGCGTTCTCTATCGGTTTTCCGATAATGTCGCCGTCGTGGACGTAGTTGTAGGTATTCTCATCGTTTTGTATTGTATATACTCCGACAAATCCACGGAAGGATATCTTTTCACCGTTCGCTGCCGTTACTTCATAAGTAACAGTGTTATTTGTAGAGTAGAACACGTAGTCAACCCGTCCGTTTGCATGCGTTACCTTTATTGCACGGGCGCTGTCCCCACTCTGCGGAGTTCCGGAATCCACCACTGTCATCTCAAGCTCTGAAACATCGTCTATAAAGCGATTATGTCTATACGGCTCAAAGACTGTGGTGAACGTTGTGTCCAGACTTGTGCCTTTATTCTCAACAAGAACATATTTGAGCTTATCTATGTTCTTATTTTCAGCTTTCTGAGGTGGCACTCCGTCGCCAATTGCGACATTTACTTTTGCACCGTTCTTAACATTCGTTCTGTTAAGCATTGTTGCATACAAATGCAAGCCCTTTGAATCCTTAAGATATTTGTTGAAATCTTTTATAACGAAATCAATTTCAAATTCATCTTCAGGAGATATTGCACGGTCAATATTCTTAATCCATGTTGTTCCGTTTGGTGCTCCTGTTCCGGTGCTGTCACCGTAAGGAATATCCGAACCCGCGTATGAACCTTTATATCCACCTTCATCAAGAGTGAAATCTCCCGGAGTGCTGTCTTGCGGATCAAGAAGAAGACCTTTTGTTCCTGCTATCGCATTAGATGTTGCATGCAGGCTGTAAACATGACTTTCTCCACCCTGAACGCGGAAGAAATCTACCATATATGAGTTTTCATCATCCACATGAATCTGAACAACACTTCTGCGGTATTCGCTCACTTTATCGGGATAAACATACGGAGCAGATACATCCATAAGCGAAACTATTCCGTCATCCGTAAAGTGCTTTACTTTACCGCGAACCTCACCATTTTCGGTCTGTTCTTTTCTGTTAACCCACACAGTGTTGTGCGAAAGAGTTGTATCAACCCACTGGACGCGGTTTACAGAGGAACCTGTCGCTTCAGGGTATCCAAGGTCAGGCATAAAGTTTAAACCAAACGCTGTCATACCGAGATTCAAGGTGTCCTGATGCGGGTGAGAACCGGAACTTGTTCCGAAATACATCCATGTATCACGACGAGTATCCTTCGAGGAGGCATTTGCACTGTTTGTAAAATCCTTACCGTCACGAAGTATTGCGAAACCGAAATTCGTCATAATATCCGACTTCCATGAAAGTTCACCGTAAGTGTCGATAACCTCTTCCACTTCATCAGCAAGTCTTTCCGGATCTTTTACAGTTATTTCATAATGCAATCCTTCTGTTGTGTTTCCGTTAAGGAAATAAAGCATCTGAGCAAATAGCGGATCCCTAATATTCTTCCAGCCGCTTATCATTGCATTTTTATCAACCCAATACTGATTACTTACAGTAGAGTTTGTGTCACCGATTTCCGGAGAATAATGGGCAGAAATATTCACAATATTTGCATAGTACATCTGAATGAATTTAGGATTATCAAACAGATTTGCTTCGGTATATGCGTCATAATCCTCAAGTACTTCCTGCACCTCAACAAGCGCTCTGTGCCATTTCGGATTGTAACCCGAGCCTTCGTTTCCCTGACCGTCATTATCTACCTTATCAAGCAGCCATTCGTTAATGCTGCCACCGGAGCTTGTTCCTTTATCGCCCGAGCCCTGCCCTGCGCGCATTAAATATTCAAGCCACTCAGCGGTCTCCGGCGTAGAATCAAGCACAACTGCACATATCGCATTTACCTTCTGGTGATAAC
Source organism: Oscillospiraceae bacterium (assembly GCA_015068085.1). Taxonomy (GTDB): domain Bacteria; phylum Bacillota; class Clostridia; order Oscillospirales; family JAAYXM01; genus SIG480. The sequence continues at coordinate 6,683 of SVLF01000101.1, read as the reverse complement.
CGAAGTTCCCGAAAACTTTGTGGTTTTTTAACCCATCGAGAGTCGGTCTTATTATTCCGTCTTCCACATGAGTACGAAGCTGAGACGGAGTCTCTTTTGCAAATCGGGATTTCCACTTTGAAGAAACTTCTTTTATATATGCCACAACGGAAGGATCTTCATATACATCATAAATCATATCATATGAACGAACTATCTTTTCAAGGTGCGAGGTTCCCCATATACGGTCAAGCAGCTTGCCGTTTGCATAACCAAGCATATCAAAATAAGGCCACAGATCGTAATCTGCATAAAAATCTGCTATTCTGTCAAGCAACAGTGCCGCAGCCTTGCCGTATTTTACATCGCCGGTATAGAAATAAGCATATGACGTATCAACAAGCGCGCGGGTTACAATATCACATGTAGAAGTGAATCCATACCACAAACCGGCCTGTATGTAATACGGGATATATGTATGCCGCTCGTAAATAATCTTATCATTATCATCAAGATAGGCACTTCCGTCCGATTTTTTCGGATAATACCCAACCCCGTTTTCGTCTTTCGGCGCATAACCATAGCCGTCATCAACGCCCCACGTTTCCTGCTTCTCACCCGGGCGCAGGCCTTTCCCGTTGTTAAGCGTCTTGATCTTCGCCAAATCAACGTCTTCATACAACTCGTTATAAAGATATCCGCCTTTTACGCCATATCCGTACCAAGCATCGGAGCCGACCGGAGCTGTTTTATCGCCAAACTGCTCTGCGTGCTTATCAAGCGCGCGCTGACGGTCAAACTCGCCATATTCGTTAAGTCCGAGCTTGTAGAACTCTTCAAAATTATTCGACGGAAAAAGGCGTTTACAGTCAGGACACTGTATTTTCCACGGACGTGTAAGCGCATTTACTTCCCATCCGTAAGAACCGTATTTCAAACGTATATCAGCATTGCAGAAGCGGCAGTTATATGCTTCGGGATCATCGTTGTGGCCTATATGATTGTGGCGCGGGATTCCTTCCGACACAATCGACCCGTAAACATATTCTATATTTTCAAGCCAGGAGTCTGCATTCTTGATATAGCTTTCAGCTTCCTCTTTTGCAAAAGTATACTTTGAAATATTTTCACGGGCATTTTTTGCCTCTTCTTCAGTAAAATAAGTTGACTTGCGTTTTGCCGGAGAAATCGGAATGGTCACCGTTTCCGTAACCGTATGTCCACCAAGCGTTACACTTACCTCAAACTCTGCATTTCCGGCAGAAACCGGAATGATATTGTTATTATCATCAAGCACTGCAAACTGAGGGGTAAGCGCTTTAGCTGAAATAACTGCGTTTTTTGTATCAAGCTCACGTCCTACATTACTTATTGCAGTAACATAAAGCGGAACGGTGTCATTTTCCTTATCTGTAAGACGGATATGAGATGCTCCTCCGGCCGTGATTTCAATATCGGTCATCCCCTCGGGAAGAACTTCGAGTTCTGCATAACCAACAACTGTTTTATCGTTAAACTCAGACACAATTCTTATTTTCACTGTTCCTTCGGAATGAGTTTTTAAAACATTTCCTTCAACCGTCGCAACCGCTTCGTTTTCCGAGAAAAACTCCGTGGTGACAGCCGGAGATACAATCTCTCTTCCGCTTTCAAGGAACACATGAGGAATAAGCGTTGTGACATCTCCTGCAAGAAGCTCTGCCACTTCGGTTTCAGCAGTTACAGAAGCAACAGGATCAACTGTTACTTTTATATTTTTACTTACAGAACAAATATCCTCACCTAAAACTCCGGTAAAGGTGACTGTTGTTTCGCCTTCTTCTTTTGCTGTAAGACGGTAGGTATGCGTTCCTGATTTTCCTATTGTATATCCGGAAAAACCGGTCATTTCAACAACCGATTCATCCGTAATTTCTGTGGAAATCGCGTTCTTTTCATCTTCTGTTCCGGCACTTGTAATACCGAAATGATGTATACTTCCGTCAGTCATAATTCCTTGAACTGAGCTATCTGATATCTCACCTACTGCCATTTCATCCGGAAGGATTGCATTAAGCTTTTCAAGCTCAAGCTCCGGGCATGAAACAGGAGAAAACGTTATTGTGTCAAGAATAACATATGTTGTCTTATAATCCTTGGCTCCACGCATACGGAAATACACCTTATGCTTACCCGCTTTAAGATAAACTGTATTCAGAGTTTTTTCCGTATCAGGAGTGATACCTTTATCCGCCTCAATATAGAAGCTGTGTTCTCCCATATACGTATTATCTACAAAAACAGAGTACTCGGCACCGCGGTTATAAAGCCCACCGAGAACAGACATACTGTAATATCCGTTATACGGAATATCTACATAAAACGCAACTGTGTTTGATATATATTCATCATTCTCGCGCGTATATGCCGGCCACGGTTTGCTTTTATTCCCGGTTGATTTATGAAGCTTCTTCGTTCCATCGGGATATGCAACCGGCGTGAAGGTTGCTGCAGCCATTTCATCAAGAATAAGCTCATATCCCGGCGTGAGCGACGGAGTTACCGCACCGTCCGGAACAACAGTTTGCTTGAAGTCTATCACTACATCAGGCGCTTTTTCAATTACGTTCACGGAAACCGTTTTCTCTATTGCTGCACCCTTTTCATTTTGCGCACTTATCGTTATTGTCGTTTCTCCTACAGAAACACCGGTAACAATTCCATCCTGCGAAATCTCCGCGATTGTTGAGTCTGCACTTGCATACTCAACGGAATCGGAATAATCGGACATTTTTCCGGGTTTTCCATCGCTCATAAACGCAGAAACAATAACCTCTGCCGTTCCGCCCACAATAACACCAACAGGTTCTTTTTCAACTCCAAAAGCAGAAAGAACCGGAGGTTCCGTTACTTCGAAACCTTTTGTCAGAGTTGTTGTAAAATCCTTTGCTGTTACAACAGCTGATATTGTGGTGGTTCCTGCCGCCTTGGCTGTTATCACACCGGTGTCTGCATTGATTTCGGCAACATTCGCGTCAGAGCTTGTATACTCTATTCTATATTCTCCGATAAAAGGCTTTCCGTTTTCGTCTGTCACCGCGACAGATGCTTTTGCTTCTCTTCCGGCAAATACCGGTGAGGCATCAAAAGACAACTCTGCAGAAAACGCAGCCTGCGAAGGTTCTGTAACGGTAAGCGCAATTTCCGAAACAGTGAGCGTTCCGGCAGTTTCACTTCCGTTATTCAAAAGAAGAACATATTCGCCTTCGGTAAGGCTAAGCTCTTTAAGACCGCTTGCATCAAAAGGTTGTACCGTTTTTTCGTTCTGTGCATTCTTGGCAATATATATACTTACTTCTCCGACTTTTGAATTATCCAAAGTCCGGAAAGCGGAATCACTGAAAAGCTTCTGATTGCTTCGCTCAAAATTTTTGTCAGATTCATCGGTGTTGGCGCAAGTACCGTATGTAGACTGATTTGACGGTTCGAGAAGCGTAGCAAGTTCTTCGGTAAGCGGTGCAAGATATATCTGCATTTCTTTAGAAGCGTTGCGATACATATATGCTTTTCCGCTTAAAGCATATTTTGCGGTTTCGGGCACCTTAACCTTAAAGGCTATCCACTCATTTTGATTTGCCACAGCGGTTGAAAGATATGCAGTTCCTGTCGGCAATGTTAAAAAGCCACTGGTACTCGCGCTTTTATTGATCGTGGTTCCAAGATACGCCCACATTCTGTCCAAATCAGAAGAAACAGACGGATAGCTTGTGTTATTCTTCGGCGAACCGTCTTTATCCTCGAGTTCTTCGGTCACATCAGAATGTCCGCCAAGGCTTTTGTCGTAAAACTTATACGTTACCGAAAGCGGCGGTACTTCTACTGCTGCAAACACACCTGCGGGAAGCATTGAGAAGAGCATTACGAACGCAAGAATAAGTGATAATGTTTTTTTCATAAGCTTTTCCTTTCTTTTATAATTGGCGGCAGAAGTGAATCCTTCCACCGCCCACTCTCTATTGTAATTATTCAGAATAAATTACGTAAGTTTTTCCACCATCAATATAAATCATATATCCGCGAGCTACGGTGTAGCTGTCATTAATCGGCTTTGCGGCAAGCTGGCCATGGTTATCGCTTCTCTGGGAAACATATTTATCAAATGTGCTTCCTACAACCGGTGTGGAACCTGCCTCACCAAAGAGAATGCCGACCTCAACGATTTCCTTTCCGGCACCGTCATATTCAATCATGGATGCACCGTCAATCGTTGTGTTTTCAAGAACAACAAGAGGTTTCTTTTCAACCGGAGCATATGAAGACGAAATCACTGTTCCATCCCAGATGTAATGGGTATACTTTTTATCATACGAAACAATCTTGCCATCACGGAGCCAATGGGTAACAATTCCGTTGTTATCCTCGCAGACAACAGCTTCTCCATACTTAGATTCAGAAACATCCTCTCCGTTTACGCGCACCTTATCGTATGCATTGTCAGCATCAAGATAAGAATTTTCCTCATAACTTGCAACAGCGTTTGTATCAACAGTAACGTCATCAAGAACAAGTGCTTTTCCGGGGGATGTGAACCAACCTTTGAAGCTATGACCAATGAGGGACACTACAGGAAGCGTTGTGATATCATCCTTAGCGATCGCTCCAAGGAATGATTTATCCTGATTCCAGAATTTAATTATCGGATTTTCGGTCGCAGCCGGCTCATTCTTTTCATAAACTGCTGTTAAGAATGTGTTTGTGTAAACCTTGATTATATCATTCTGCTTGTAATCAGTGAATTTGGCTGTACCGTCAGTTTCGATATAACTTTCTCCATCCGCCTTTGCAACACCGCGCTTCCAGCCGAGGAATGTATAGCCTTCTTCATCGGGAGCATTAAGAGTATACGATGCGCCAACGGAATCTAACGTTTCAATTTTGATCTCTGCACCCGGAAGGTTAGAGGTTATCGCAATTGTGGGAGCAGAGACTGCTGTGGTTTGCAATGCTTCTTCCGTGCTTTCGGTTTCATTAAGAATAATATATCTTATTTCAAAAATTTGATTTCCGCCATCACTGTTTCCGGTTGTCGGACGAGCACTGTTAAAATCAAAAACAATATAATAGTCACCTTTTACAAGATCAACTTCACCAACACTTTGAACGTTTCCACCCGTATAGGTAGAATCCCCGTCAACACGCCCTACAGGGCTATAATTTTTCAGCATAGCGGAGGTTATTTCGTTAATACTATTATTCGCAGGGAGCATATACACATTCGCTTCTGCACCATTTCCTTTGGTAGCTATTCGTGCAGTCATATCATATGTTCCGTTATATTCTATATTAGTTTTTAATACAAATCGCGAACCATTATAATCAGTGTCATAGGCACTTTTAAGAGCAGTAATCTCAAACGCATTGGATTTAAGAGTTACCTCATTACACTTATTCAACAAAGTCTCAACAGCCCAGCTGTGCGTGTTTGTTGTGTCTATTGCAATTTTTTCATAAGTGTTAACAAAAGACATATCGTTGGTCTGGGGATTGTCATCAGTTATTCCTGCAACCTCTTTTGCAGCAGCGGTCATGTATTTAGTACCAAAATAAAATGCGTGTTTTTTATCCGGCTCTGTCACTTTAACTGTTGCAGTCGCTGAATACTCTTTTTCATTGTATATATATGTTACCGTTACTGTTGTTTCTCCTCCCGCAACACCGGTAAGAAGATTACCGGAAATGGTTGCGATTTTCTCATCAGTAACAGAATATACAGGAGCAATGTTTGTAATTTCTTCACCCGAAAGAGAAAATGAACTGTTAAGTTCTATCGTTCCATCATCATAAGTTTGATATGTTGTCTGATCAAAAGATACAACAGGTTCAGGAATGATTTTTGACAGTGTAAGCGAAGTAATCCCCATTCTCCCTCCGTTTTCGGAGTGGAGAATAAGTGCATAATCACTATTCGCTTCCATATTCTCAACAACACCAAAATCATCAACATCAACAGCTACAACACCCGTTGATGTTGATGCAGAACTATAAGTACCGAGCGGAGAAGCTGTTATTCCAAGCTGTGAAAATTTAAGCGGATTTGTACGATTTATTCCTTTAAAATCAGCGCTGTCTGTCCATGCAGTTCCTGTGTTTGCATCAAGCTTAGCACCAAGAGTTTCATCCATTGGAACAATGTACATCTTGATATCGGTAGCCGTGCTATTTCTAATTAAATACGGCTTATATTCTTCGATTTTATATGTTCCGGATTCCGGTACCCGAATTTTAAAAGCCATATATGTATCTTCAGCTAAATAAACTTGAGACCTATCTGTTCCTATGTAGACTATACGAGAATCGTCATTATTCCTTAAGTTAGTTGTGGTTCCAAGATATGCCCACGCACCACCTTTTTCCGGATTACTATTTAATTCTGTGTAATACTTCGTGCCATTTGTGTGTTCCATTCTATCATTACTACTAACACTGTGTCCGTTGGAAGTAAAGTTAAACGTCACCGAGGTTGTTTCAGGTGCGGTATCATCCGCGAAGGCAGTCGGGATAAGTCCCATCATAAGAGTTAGTGCGAGAATAATTGATAAGATTTTTTTCATTTTGTTTTTCCTGGTATAATGTAAATGACTCATCTAACAGTCATTACAAATATACCTTACTCCTTTCTATCAACCTTTTTTAATCCGCGGTTGATTACGGACTTATACATTGGT
>SVLF01000014.1 GCA_015068085.1 Oscillospiraceae bacterium | reverse complement strand
CCGGGCTACCTCAAACGGTATTTTGACCATATGCAGCTCTATGTTGATGAGAAGATACTCAACATCGGAAGACTTCGCTTCCAGATGGTGCCGGAGCTTGAAAGTAACATTACTGTCCTTGAAAACAAAGCAGGAAAGCTTGCTGTTCTGTTTGACGGTGCCAAGATAAATTCTGCCGGCATGCTTTTGGGCACACCGCCGGAAGGAGATAATAAAAAAAGCTTCCGCGCCGATGTTACGGAAACGGAAGATAGTTTTATAGGATACCGTGCAGATGAAAAAGGAAATTTCGCGTCTGAGCCTTCGGAATATCCGAAAAGTGAATGGCAGCTGCTTCTTAAAAAGGGTGATCCGATTCTCTCGGTGCATATCCCGAATAAGGGGGCGCTGACTAAAGAGGCGTGCGAAGAAAGCTATGTGCGCGCACGCGAGGTCTTTAAAGCTTGTTATCCGGATTTTCCGTATAAAGCATTTCATTGTCATAGCTGGATGCTTGATGCGAAGCTTCGTGAATTTCTTCATGAAAGCTCAAATGTCCTTGCTTTTCAGAAAAAATACACTCTGTATGCAGGCGAAACGGAAGGAATTGACGTTTTCAACTTTGTGTTTAAAATGCAGTATACAAAAGAGCTTGATTACAAAAGCATACCCGAAGATACAAGCCTTCAGCGTGCACTGAAAAAACTGTACCTTGATGGAAAATATATTTACGAATACGAAGGGGTATTTATAAGCGAGTAGATATAATGGCTCCTCGTTTGTTTGCTATATCATATTGTCTGATTTATATCCCGTTTTGTCACTGGAATTAAAACAGGATTTGAACTATAATTTAAGAAAATACGATAAGGTGGCAGAAGAAAAAATGGATAACATCATAAAAAGCAGAGTTTTAAACTACATAGAAGAAAATAAGGAGAGGCTTTTTGAAATTCTTTCTGAGCTTATAAAAATAAATTCTGAAAATTTCGGTACAGATGGAAACGAAAAAGAGATAGCGGCATTTGTTGCAAAACAGCTTGATGAGCTTGGCGCAAAAAGCGATGTTTACCCGCCTGACAGCATTTCAGGATTTTGCGAGCATTTTGAGTACCTTGCCGGAAGAAACACCGATAAGCGCCCGAATGTTACCGGGATTGTCAACGGAACAAACCCAAAGAAAAAGCTAATGTTCACGGCGCATCTTGACACTATGCCGATAGGCGATGAAAACCTCTGGAGTGTAAATCCGCTCGGCGGCGAGATTAAGAATGGCAGAATTTACGGCAGAGGTGCATGCGATGACAAATACGCAGTTGCAACAGTTCTGTTTATCTTGGAAGCTTTTAAGAGTCTCGGTATTACACTCTCAAACGACTTGTATTTCACAGGCTATTGCGACGAGGAATTCGGCGGCGGTAACGGTGCGCTCGCAGCGTGCCTTAAATATCCGGCTGATGTGTATGTAAATCTCGATTGCAAGAATATGCGTATCTGGAATTGCGCTGTTGGTGGCAGACGCGAAAAGCTCACTATTATGAAAAACGAGCCGTGCATCACCGTCGACGATATGATTGATGCAATTTCCGTTGCAAAGGAAGAGCTTCACAAATTCGGAGAGATAAGATATCGTGAGCTTTCGGAAAATCCGAACTTTGATGGAACAAGCATTCCCGAGCAGTCAATGCGAATTCTCTGTATGCAGTCAGGTCTTAATACCAACGACCGCAACTGCGCTCATATTGAGTTTTCATACTATACGGATAAACCGGAAGAAGAAATAAAGAAGGAGCTGGATGCTTTAGCCAAACGCATCAATGCGCGAATGAAAGAGCGCGATGTGTATGTTAAAGCCATTTCTCCGGTAACCCGCTATTTCAGATATGCTTTTACGGAGCCGGATAATGAGTATATCAAGCTCCTGAAAAACGCAGGTAAGGAAACGATGGGTGAAGAAATAATCGAAGAAGCGTCCTGCCTTTCTGATCTTAATATACTCATCAATAACGGAAGTCGGAAAAGCTTTTCCTTCGGTATAGGTCGCGATTTCAACGTCGAGGGCGGCGCACACTTAAAGGATGAATTTGTTGAGTGTGACAGACTTACGGATTATGCAAAGACCATAGCGGCATTTGTCTGTGATTGGGATATGCAATAAATAATTGATATATGGTTTAATAACAGGGATTGTAGCGAAATGCATTTTGCTACAATCCCTTTAGGGCTTTAGAAAAATAGTGCAGAATGAGCAAATCGGACCCGAAGTAGTACATAAGTACGTCGAGAGGTCCGATTTGTTTATAGCATAAAGTGTAATCAAATCCTCAAATTCGGCTTCTGCCGAATTTTCAATTTACTTTCAAACTTCATACCATATACTTTTTCGATGTTATCTGCAAAAAAAATATCACTTTTACACTTTATGCGGTCTGGGCTGTTTTCCTACAGCCCTTGTCTATTTACTGTTTTTTAAGGATTTGATATACTCCGACGGCGGCATTCCCATTTTCTTTTTAAAAAGCCTCGAAAAATACGCCGGGGAAGAAAATCCAAGGCGGTCCGATATTTCGGCATAGCTCAGCGGCGTGTTGCACATAAGCTCAATTGCCGCTTCAAGCTTTAATTGGTTGAAATATTGCATCGGAGCACAGGTGTGCTTTTCATAAAAAAGCTTTCGTATTTTTGCAACGCTTATAAGCGATTTTTCCGAAAGCTCTTTCAGCGTAAGTGGCTTGTCTATATTTTTTTTCAAGTAAGTTATCAGATTTTCAAGCTTTTCTTCATCCCGGAATCTGTAAACTGCGCTGTTAATCGGACTGGTTTCTTTAAGGTATAAATCTACAAGGAACAGCTCGAAAAGATTCTTGAATTTTTGCAGCTCAAAAGCGTTTGCCCGCGAGCTTAATGTGGTTCCGACCGTGTATCCTTTTTCCGGAATATTTTCAAGCAGACGAATTCCCGTAGAAACAACCTGCTCAAGCTGAAGCTTTTGCCTGCCGTTAAGAGTTAAAATGCGTCCGTAAAGCTTGTTTATTTCCGGAAAGTCAACATCGAAGGTTATCATACAGACTATGGAACTGGAGCGTTTAGGCAAGTGGTGCTCCGAGCCGGGCGGGAAAAAAAGAAGCTGACCTGCGTTCAGGGTGTACGTAGTATCATCCAATACAACAGAATAAGGAGAAGGGCTTTCGGCGATGTATGTAAGCTCCGTGAATGGATACGAAAATTTTGTTAATGGCTTGCTTCTGTATATATTTGTACGGTAAATGGCATAAAGGGAGGTCACGGATACCGGAGACGGAAGATTGTGCCGTGCGCTTATGTTTTCCATAAAATCACATCCTTTTCGGGCTTGAAATTTCGATATATCATATTATACAATCTTTATCCCGTTTTGTCTATAGATTTTTAAAAAAATTTGAATTAAACTTTAAATAAAAACAGAGATTTACGTTTTGGTAATTTACGTAAAAACCCTTGCGGAACTTATCTGTGATTGGGATAAATAATTATCCGGAAAGGAAAGAAAGGCTATGAGAAAATATTTGTTACCTCAGTCAGGGCAATTTTTCAAAGCAAATCTGCATTGCCATACAACGGTTTCCGACGGCAAAATGATGCCTGAAGAGATAAAGCGGGTGTATAAGGAAAACGGATATTCCGTGGTTGCATTCACAGACCACGCCGTGCTGGTTCCGCATCCTGAGCTTGCGGATGAAGGCTTTTTGCCGCTGAATGCCTATGAGATAGAGGTAAATGAGCGGCCTTCCATAAAGCTGCAGTCAAAAACCTGCCATATGTGCTTGATTGCTCTTGAGCCTGATAACGTAAAGCAGATTTGCTTTCATCGCTCTAAATATTTCACGGGAAACGGAATCAATTATGCAGGTCAGGTTGAATATGACGAAAACGAGCCTGATTACGAAAGGGAATACACTGCCGGCTGCATCAACCATATTATGAAAACAGCACGTGACAATGGATTTTTCGTAACATACAACCACCCGACATGGTCACGGGAAAGCAATAACGAGTATGGCAAATACAGCTTTATGAATGCTATGGAGGTATACAACTCCGAGTGTGAAGAGCTTGGCTATTTTGAATACGATGAAAAAGATTATGATAATATGCTTTTGGCCGGAAAGCGGATATATTGCGTTGCAACCGATGACACCCACTTCAGGCGGGCGTGCTTCGGTGGCTTTACGATGATTAAAGCGGAAAAGCTTGAGTATAAGACTGTCACAGATGCGATGCTTGCCGGAAGCTTTTACGCATCGCAGGGGCCCGAAATCCATAATCTGTGGTTTGAAAACGGTATGCTGCATATTGACTGCTCGGATGTAAAAAGCATCAGATTCAACACCGGCATCCGAAGTGCAAAGAAAATAAAAGCCTCCGGCGATGAGCGCTTAAACACGGCGGAGTTTGAAGTTAAGCCCGAGCATATTTATGTAAGGATTACAATAACGGACAAGGAAGGCAGGCACGCCTGGACAAACGCATATTTTGTTGATGATCTGCTCCGGTAGGGAACACTTGTATTTTCCGTATATTGCCACTCCTTTTTTGTTTTGATTTTCATATATCATATTATGCAATTATTATCCCGTTTTGTCTATAGATTTTTAAGAAAATTTGAATTATATTAAAGATAAACAGGCTACAGACTGTCGATAAAGTTCTATGCATGGAGGTGACGGAATTGAAGAAATATGACCTTGCAGTTATCGGCGGAGGTATGTCAGGTGTTTGCGCGGCAGTAAGCGCAGCGCGTGAGGGTTTGTCGGTTCTTCTTGTTGAGAAAACAGGAGTTCTCGGTGGAGCGATGTCAAACAGTCTCGTATATCCCTTCATGCGCCATATGACAGATTTGGGTAAAACCCGTATAAACGACGGGATGTTCACCGAAATAAAGGAAAGAAAAGAGAAATTCGGAGACACTTCTTGGGAACCGTATAAGTTTGTTTTTGACGATATGGCTCAGGAAGCCGGCGTTGATGTTCTTTTCCATACGCATATGTATGATGCCGTAACCGAAGAGCGAAGGATAAAAGCCGTAAAGCTTTCAACGCGCTCCGGCAATATCACCGCAGAGGCGGATTTCTTCATTGACGCAAGCGGGGATGGAAACCTCATTGCAGCGGCAGGGTGCGATTTTCAGCTCGGCAGAGAAAAAGACGGTCTTTGCCAGCCGATGACAACCTGCTTCCGCGTTGGCGGTGCTGACGTTAAGCAGTTTAAAAAAGACCTGCCGCGCCTTCAGGAAACTTACTCACGCCTGCGGACAGAAGGCAAGATAAAAAATCCGCGCGAGGATATTCTTTTCTTCTGCGGTCTGGGCGAGGGCATTATCCATTTCAATACCACGCGCATCGTAAAGCATAACCCGATTGATGCGATAGAATTAAGCCGCGCGGAAATGGGCGCAAGAAAGCAGATATATGAAATGATGTGCTTTTTGCGTGAGCATTCAGCGGCATTTGAGAAAGCAACTCTTCTCTCGGTTGCGGAGGAAATCGGCGTCCGCGAGAGCAGAAAGCTCATGGGAGTTTATGTGCTGACTGCAGATGATCTTCGAAGCTTCGTTGATTTTGAGGACACAATAGCCTGCGGAAACTATGGAATAGACATCCACAGTCCCGACGGCACCGGTACCGTGCAGTATCACTTAAAGCCCGGAGAGTTTTACCGTATCCCGTATCGCTCATTGCTTCCAAAAGAGTATGACAATATGCTCGTCGCGGGGAGATGCCTCTCGGCAACGCATGAAGCGCATTCGGCAGTAAGAATAATGCCGATATGCGCAAGCCTCGGCGAAGCGGCAGGTATTGCCGTTGCAGAAGCAAAGCTTAGCGGAGCGGATATGCATACGGTTGATATACAGGCAGTGCGCGCAAAACTAAAAGAAAAAGGTGCAAAGCTGTAAAGCTTACAGTAACCGGATGACTTAAAGAAAGGGTACATTATTATGGAAAGAGATCTCATTTTAAACGGCATTAACATCGGCGAAACCGGCTTTGATGAAGATAAGGTGCTTGCCGAGATAAAAAGCCGTTGCATTGACGGCGGATACAACTTCGTTTCCATCCGTCCGCGCGGGGAAGAGATTCCTCAGGGAAGCTTTGTTGAATGGGCAAAATATCTTGCAGAGAATAAAATCTATTTTATTTTCCTCTATGCAACCCAGCAATGCCCCGAGGGGAAAGAAAGCTGGCTGACTGCCGAAACCATCGCGAAGATGCGTGAAATTGCAGGGGAGTATTACCTCGGTGAGCTCTTCGGGGAAACCGGAAGCCAGTTTGCCTGCAAGCTTCCCGGTTATTATGTCGAGCGCGAGGGTGTGGGCAAGCAGAACACCTGCATCGGCGGCGACCCGTATGATGCAACGGTGTATATATCCCGCCACCGTAATTTCCGCCTCAAACGGTATAATGATATGAAGGAGGCGTATGAGGGCTATATCGAAACGCTTCGCGAACCGGTTGAAATTGCAAGGCGCCTCGGCACACCAAACTTCTATTGCGTTGAGGCAAACGCTTATGCAAAGCACAATGCCGCGGCAGGAATAGAGATGCCGGTGCTTGAAATCTGTCCCGGAAATTCGGATATCCTTGTCCCGGTTTTCCGCGGTACGGCAAGAGCCTTTGATGCAAAGCGCTGGGGAACATATGTTGCCCACGCATGGTACGGCGGTCTCCGTCACGATGACCCGCTCAAGATGAAGAGATTGGAGCTTACATACAAATATGCATATCTTGCAGGCTCAAGTATGTTCGTTCTTGAAAACGGCGATAAAAAGGTCCGAGGCTACGGCACAGAATATGATGCAGATTCCGATGTCTGCGCAAATTACAGACGCGTTCTTGCCCTTATGCAGGATATCATAAAGAACGATTCCCGCCCTGCAGGCGGACCCAAAGCAAAAGTCGGATTTGTATCCGGTCTGCATGACGGCTGGGCAGGTAAATGGGGAAGAAGCTGTGTTTACAACCAGTTCCACAGCGAGGAATGGGGCTATGGCGACCCTGAATATTCGTGGAAGCTGCTCTTTGAGCTTAACGAAAAACGAAGCTGGTCAGAGCCTGAAAACTACGGCGAGTATGACACATCATCAACGCCTGCTTACGGTCAGTTTGACATAGTTCCGATTGAAGCGGATGTTGATCACCTTTCAGAATACGATTACCTCATTTTCCTCGGTTGGAACACAATGACCGAAGAAAATATGAAAAAGCTTACGGAATACGTCCGTCGCGGCGGTCACCTCGTTATGAGTGCGGCACACCTCAACACACAGACAAAACGAAATGGTGAGTATATTCCGATAGATGATGAAATGATAGAAGAGCTTTTCGGATGCCGTCATTTCGGGGAAATAAAAAGAAGTGTAAACGGAGTGAAGTTCCGTTTCGATTCTCTTGATGAAAGGGTAAAATACCCGAGATATCTCTCCGGAGGATGCGATGCAATGTTCACTGCAGGTTATGCAGATTATCTTCGTTTTGCAACCTGCTCGGGAAAGACCATTGCATATCTCACGGATGGCTTTACAGAAAAGATGTATGATATGCCGGCTGTAATTGAGAATAAACTCGGTAAGGGCGTTGCAACACTCTTTACAAGCATAAACTACCCGGGAAATCAGGCGGTATACTTCACTTACCGTGCAATAGTCCGGGAGATAATCTCCGCAAGCTCACGTGAGTGCGATATCAAGGTTGTAGGCAGTGACCGTGTTCGCTGGTCGGTATACGAGGGCAATAAGGTATATCTCTTAAACACCGACTACGATATGCCCGTAAAGATAAAGCTGCTTCACGGCGAAAGGGAAGAGCTTATAGAGCTTCAGCCGCTTGAGCTTCGCAGCATACAGCTTTAAAACAACCGCACCGCGGTTTATATATAAATTTTGCATTTTGCATTTACAAAGGGGATATCCCCTTTGTAACGTGTGGTAACACGTTACAAACAGCCCTAACCGGCAAAAAACAAAAATTTTGGAGGTATTTAAAATGAAAAGATTATTATCAGCACTTTTAACCCTCGCGTTAGTTATATCCCTTGTTCCGGCAGTTTTCGCGGAAGACACGCCATTAGAGCAGGTGTTTGAGTTTAAAGCTTCAGATGATTTTCCAAAAGGAACAATTTTTGCAAAAGATAAATCCGAAGACACGAAGTTTGAACCGTATAAGGATAAAATAAACGGAGTGCAGTATTACGTAAGATCTGATATTCTTAATTACACTACGAGCCGTAATTGGAAATTGTACGATGCGCCCGATACTCTTGTAGAAGCGGCATGTAATGCGGGAAAAGGAAGCTTTTCAGTGACAGATGATAGATTACATATCGACTGTGCTTCCGGTTATTTGAATCATTATGGCGATTTTTCACTGTCACTTCGTGGCGAACAAACGGGCTTCTATGTTCCTCATATGTCTGTGAAATCAACGGACGATACTAAGTATATAAATATTTGTCTGTTTTTTAAGAATGATAGTATTGGAAACTATGATACATACAGAGGCGATAGTAAAAATTGCTTTGTATATGCAGGGCAGATACCGGAAACAAAAACTCAGTTTGACGGCACTAAAGCGATTTACACAGAAAATGGAAAAGATTTGTTAGCTGTGTTTACGACAAATCACAAAAGAAGACCTTCTTTTTATAACATAACACTCACCGAAGTTCAGAACGCAAAGCTTCAGATCACTGCAGAGAACACAGACGCTGAAGGTAACATTGCTTTCAGTACAGAAAATGCGGGTGAAACTGTAGCAATAACAAACACAACTGTTGATGGTGATAACATAGATCCTATGCCTGTTGGCAGTGATTTTGTTAAATACGTGAGTGACAAAAATGAAGTCGCAACTGTTGATGAAAATACAGGCGTAATCACGGTGGGCAACACCGTGGGAACAGCGCATATCACAGCTCAGTCACCTGATGGACTTGTTAAATCAGAGCCAATCACCGTAACCGTCACCGCACCGGAACCGGAAGAGCCGGAAGATGAAGCTGCAGGCGGAAAAGTTTCCTTTGCACAGACAACAAATATTGACGGGTTTACCGGAATTGCTGTTGACTCTGTTAACCGCGGAGCTTCAGTAACATTAACTGCTCATAAGCAGACTATCCCGGGCTATAAGTTCATCGGCTGGAAGCGTGGTGCAGATACATCTGACAAAA
Source organism: Oscillospiraceae bacterium (assembly GCA_015068085.1). Classification (GTDB taxonomy): domain Bacteria; phylum Bacillota; class Clostridia; order Oscillospirales; family JAAYXM01; genus SIG480. The sequence goes on along the minus strand of SVLF01000014.1, from coordinate 43,326 downwards.
ACGCATGGGTTGATATCACAGGCGATACATACAATGTCTGGACAAACACATATCTCACAGCAATATATGAAAAGGAAACAGATGTTACCGAAAAAACTGTAGAGTTCTGGAATCAGAACGGTGCATATCTCGGTAAGAAGGCTGAAGCAGATGTTCCCGCTGCCTTGGCTATAACTCCGAAGCTCACCGGTTTTGCAACATTCCTTGGTTGGTTTATTGATAAGGATGTTAAGCTTACTGCGGAAACATTTGCTGAACTCAAAGCAGGCACAACAAATGCAGTTGCAAAGTATGAAGCATCGGCGATTTCTGATGTAACATTCAATGGCAGTGCAATCGCAGGTGCAGATAAGTATAATGCAGATATCACACTTCCGGCAACTTCAGATGCAACAACCTGCTGGAAGCGAGACGGCGAAATCATAGCATACGGAAGCTCATATAAGTTCAACGTATGGGATTCAACGGACATCACTGAAGGAACAGAAGAAATTACAGATAAAGTTCCGGTTGCAATTCTCGATTACAGCGCAAATCACAAGGCATATATGCTTGAATATGATGCAGGTGATTATGAAATTGTAGAAGCAGGTATCATTTTCGGTAAGGATACTGCGGATATAAAGACCTATACCTCGCAGAGGAAAGAAAAGCACAACCAGTTCACAGTTCCGGAAGAAGGAGCATTGGAAGCAACAGGATACATTATTTACACCTTGGATAATGGCGTAAGCTATAAGACAAAGTATGTATCTGTAAAAACAGAGGAATAACTTACCTGTAGCGGAGAGGCCTCCCTCTCCGCTATAATAAAAGGAGAAGCAAAAAGAGGCAAGAAAGGAGTAACCAATGAAACGTTTATTATCGCTTATTCTCGCAATCTCGATGATGATTTCGTTGTTTCCCACCATTTCGGCAACGGGAATCACGGAAATGTCAGGCATAAAAGTCGTGTATGACATTTCAAGCTATGTCGGAGTGAGAAATGATCTTTCAGTTCCTTTCTCATCGCTTACTTATGAGAAAACAAAGGGATTCTGGGCATATGCTGCAAACCGCAGACAGTTTTACAGTTGGACAGAAAACGGAAAAGATAATATAACAACATCAGGAGAAGACCTTAACTGGGTTAATGGCAAGGGTATCGCAATCCGCGACCGAAACAACTGGTGGGCAATAAAGATAAATGTGCCCGAAAGCGGATATTACACACCGAAAGCATACTACGGCACGTATAGAAACGGTGGCTTTAAGGTCGATATGAATTACTATACGCTTCCGGTAACAGCAAATGGCGTAAGCGTTGACCTTGCAGACAGCGCATTTGCAATAGAGAACAATCTTATCGGGAGCATAAACTGCACTGACACTGCTGCAACTGATATCACGATGTGTGAAACACCTCACACCTTCAAAGCAAGGTATTTTGAAAAGGGCGAGCATTATATTATATTCTACCCTACCTGCACAGATGAAGGAAAGACGGGTACACTTCGCGGTCTCGTAAGTGATTTTGTTCTCGATGGTGGCGATAAGGCTGTTCCAATGGATATTGAAATCAGCGGCGAAGAAGTGGGCGACCTTGACGCAACCGTATATCTTTCAGACGGCACAACAATAAAAGATGTTACATACAAAAGCGAAAATGAAGAGATTGCAACAATAAACGAAAACGGTGTTATAACCGTGTTTGAAGATGCAACGGTTGGCATAACGGTATCTGCAGAAAATGACGGTTATTCTCTTTCAAAAACCTTTGATGTAGCTGTAAAAAAGCCTGCTATCCCGGGAATATCGGTAACCTATGACATAGCAAGCCGTGTCGGAAGCAGAAATGACACGACGGTGAAATTCTCTTCAATGACATATGAGTCAAACAATAATTTATGGGCATATGCGGCAAACAGAAGATTGCGCTACAGTTGGGCAGCTAACGGATATGATTCCATAACCACCTCGGGTGAGGACCTTAACTATCTTCAGGGCAAAGGTCTCGGAATCCGGGTAAGAAGCAACTGGTGGGCAATAAAAATTCAGGTTCCGGAAACAGGAATTTATCTTCCCAAGATGTCGTATATAACCTATACGAACACAGGAACAATTGACGGCGGCGAAAAAGAACCGATAGATGTTTATATGCAGTATTATCTCATCCCCAAAACTGAAGAGGTTGGTGAGGATGGCGTTATTCCCGAGCTTGCGGAAAGCAAGTTTATCGGCGGCGAACATCTTATCGGTATGCTGAATGCCACGGATACGGAAAGCTCGCTTGTAAAGGTGGGATATTTGCCGAAAATAAACATCCAAAAGGGTGAGTATTATCTCGTCTTCAATCCGGTAACAGACCCCGCGCTTGCCGGAAAAACCATATCCGGAACAATGCGCGCAGGTGCCGGAAACGTAACGCTTGACGGCATAAACTGCATTCAGGAGCTTTATGTGGATGCAAAATCAGATCTTGTATGGGATGAAGAATCGCAGATTTCAATTTCCGCAATACGACTTGACGGTACTGAAATAACAGATTATCAGGTGACATATTCCTCATCCAACCCGGAGTTTGCGTATGTCGACAAAAACGGAGTTATAAAAGGCATTGCAGAAGGAAAAGCCACCATCACGGTAACGGTAAGTGACGGCATCGGAACAATTACAAAGGAGATTCCGGTAACGGTTACAGACCACACAGGCGCAAAGAAGCTTCTTTATAACCTCACGGAAAATCTTTATGTAAGAGAAAAGCTTCTTCTTGATATAGATGCAGTTATGAACAGCGGAAACGTTCTTGACGTGGGTGCGGAATATATTACCTACACCTGTGAACCGGAAAGCGTTGCAAGGATAGAGGATGGTATTATAACAGCAGTTTCGGAAGGTGAGGCAACTGTTACGACAACGGTGAATTTCAGAGGTCTTGAAAAGACATTTGAGAATACTGTAACAGTCATTGCGGATGAGGGCAAGACCGCTCCGACAATGTATACCTACGAAATGCGTGAGATTGCGCTGGAGAATATCGCAAAGTATGACTGGGCAAAGACTACGCAGAAAAATTCAATAAAAGCTGCTGATACGCTTTTGCAGAACGTGGAAGTTATCAAAAATCAGATTTACGGTGAAGGGATTCCGAGAGCTAATCAGTTAGGCGTTCGCGGTGACGACTATTATCAGTACTGCCGCTATTGCCACGAAATAGTTGTAGGTGACTATGATCTTGCCACCGACTTTACAAGCCGTCCGTGGAAGGTTCAGTGTACGGCGTGTAAGCGCCTTTTCCCGACCAATGATTTTGAAAGCTTCTTAAAACTCGGTCTTGACGAAAGCGGAAGATTCTTTGATGTTGACCGCGCACGTCAGGCTCACCACGAAATGCTTTTCCACAAGGATGGATCGGAATGTACCTGTGAAAAGCCGACTGAAGAAAAAGAAGAAACACCTGAATGGTACATTTTCTACGGCTACGGCAATCCTGAAGGCTATCTCTACAACGATCTTTACGGTGAAATAAGAGACAGCAACACTGACCCGTGGGGAGAGCTTATCACGTGGAATAAAGAAACAATAATCAATGAGGAAGGCAAAGAAGAAATCATCGACCATGGCGCTGACCTTGGCACATACACGGATGAAAACGGCAATGTCCTCTGGCAGGGCGGCGATATGTGGGGCGTTGATGACGGCTGGGGCTACCGCCCGGGACGTATCTATACCGACGGGCTTGAAGAACGCATCGGATACATCGCTCGTTACCACTACGAATTCTGGATGTGGATGTATTCTAAAGTAGGAACCTTTGCAGATGCATATATCTATACCGGAGATATTAAGTACGGACGCGCAGGTGCAGTTCTTCTTGACCGCATTGCGGATATATGGCCGAGTTTTGATATGTATTACTTCAGAAATATGTTCTTCAACACTCACGGCGGCGCGGGCACCGGTGCGGCAGTAGGAAGAATTAACGATTCATATATTGCAAGAGGGCTTCTTAACTCTGCGGATAAGCTTTATCCGATGATTGAGGATGACGAGCTGATACGCACCCTTGCAGAGGATGCAGAAAAATCAGGTCTTGAAAACGACAAGAAAAGCTCTGAAAGCATATGGAAAAACTGGGAAGAGGGAATAGTTCTTGAATGCTTCCAAATGCTGCAGGACGGAAGAATATACGGAAACTTCGGTCAGCAGCAGGGCGTTGGCGGGCTTGCGGCGATTGTCGTCGGCAAGCAGCCGGAAACAAATAATATCCTCAACTGGATTTATTCAACTAACGAGGGTGACACAAGAAAAAATATCACCGGAGGAGATCTCAACGCAGCCTTGTTCAACAGAGTTGACCGCGACGGTATGGGTGATGAAGCCTCTCCGCGATATAACACCTCGTGGGTAACAAACCTGCTCACCTTTGCAAATGCAACGGCAATGTATACAGGAGAAGGAAATTATCAGCCGTTTAAGATTCCGAAGTTCGTTAAGATGTATTCTCCGCAGATTGATATTCTGATTCAAAACTCAAAGCATCCGAATATCGGTGATGCCGGAAGTGTTGCAACCGTTACGCTCAACGGCGGTACATCGGCATGGCTTGATGCGTTTGCGGCGATAGATAATGAAGAATACAGAAAGAAGATTGCGAATTACCTTTATACGGTAAACGGAAACAAAACCACAGGCTATAAATACGATATCTTCACGGAAAATCCCGAAAGTGCAGAAGAAGATATTATGAAGTATGTGGATCCGGAGCAGAAAACAGAAAGCACAATTCTGACAGGTTACGGTATTGCAATTCTCCGCGACGGTGCAAAGTATGATTCGGCAAGTGATTCAACCGCAACGAATAATATGCGTGATATCTGGGTGACGTTTGGAAGATCCGCCTCGCACGGCCATAATGATGCGCTTAACCTCGGTATGGATGCATATGGATTGGATATAGCTCCCGATCTTGGTTATCCTGAGGCAACAAGCTATACGCCAAACCGTTCTCAATGGGTTTCTGCAGCGATCTCGCATAACACAGTTGTTGTTAACGAAGCAAATCACGATCTGGATATAACGCACGGTTATCCGCTCCACTTTGACGATACGGAAATGGTTAAGCTTATAGATGTGGATGAGAGCAACCGCAATTCTCAGACAGAGAAATACCGCAGAAGCGTTGTTATGATAAAGGCAAATGACGATGTTTCCTACGCTGTTGACTTTTTCCGCGTAAAGGGCGGAAACACCCACACCTACAGCTTCCACAGCCAGGCGGAAAATGCGTATCCGATAAGTGGTATTGAGCTTACAGAACAGAAGGACGAAAACGGAAACTGGATTGGCACCTATGCCGGTGTTGACGGTAAAGATCCCGAAACAGGCGAGTGGATCGAATATGGTCCGGATCCATGGACAAAGGATGAATGGGGCTCTCCTGTAAAATACAATCGCGGATACACCTGGATGGATAAAATTCGCCGCGATAAAGATCCGGAGCAGAACATATCCATAGAATTTGATGTTCAGGACTATAACAAAATTCTCAAAGACGGAAAGGGTATAAAGCTCCGTCTCACACAGATGAACAACTTCACACCTGACGAGGTTGCGATCGTAGCTGGATATGTTCCGATAAAGGATGAAACGAAAAGGCTTCCGAGAAGACTTGATTATATGCTTGTCCATAACAGAGGTGAAAATCTCGACAGCTTGTTTACAACGGTTCTTGAACCGTATAAGGGCGAACGCTATGTAAGCGACATCAAAATGGTTGACGTATCTGTCAAGACGGGTACTGAAATCGAAGGCGAAGATATGGCTCGCGCCGTGAAGGTAAGTCATACAAACGGAAGATGCGACTATGTCGTTTACGCAAGCAACACCGGCGTGACTTATACAGTAAGCGATACATTCGTAAAAGCAGACGGCACTGAAATTCCGATAAGTTTTGATTTCCGCGGCTTTGTCGGAGTGTATACAGTGAACGAAAACGGTGCATGCATTTACCGATATGTAAATGACGGAGATATAATAAGCAACGATGGAAGAGTAACAGGAAAAACAGCGGCATATACCGGCACGGTAACCGGCTTCCAGAAGGAAAATGACTTTAAGAACTACATTGATGTAGAAATGCAGTGTGATGACCTTAATGACCTTGAAGGAAGAGTTATCTATGTTGACAACGACCGCGTTGAAAACGGTGCTTACAGAATCCTCTCGGCATCAACAGAAGGCGAAGGTTTAAAAGATGGTAGCATCCGTCTTGATATCGGCACGGTAACGCTTATCCGCAGTCTTATTGATGAAGTCGATTTTGACAAAGGCTTTGTTTACAACATCAAAGAGGGACAGACGTTCTCTATCCCGACAACATTCGAGGATAAAGGACTTCCGGTATTTGAACCTGTATCGGATAACTTAAGCACATCAGCAGGTAGCTCGATTGTCGTCAACATCAGTGCAAAAAGTCCTATTGAGACAGATACGCCGACTGTTACGTATATAGGAACAACTCTCCCGCGCGGTGCAAGCATTGATGCAGAAACCGGTGTGTTCACATGGAAACCGACCTCATCTCAGGTTGGTGATAACCACGTTGCAATAACCGCGCGTGACAGCGATGGACGTGAAGCTACAATCCACTTTGATATCTCGGTTTACGGTTCGACGACAGGAAGTAAAAACGAAGCGAGCGAAACTCCTGAGACAGGAACCTCTGATACTCCTGCCGGTGGTGGCGGTGGAGGAGGCGGTGGCGGCGGTGCCGCACCGACCGACAAGCCGGATGATGAAAACGATACCTCCGATAAAACCGACGATGAAAGCCTTCCCATTGAGGAGAAGGTGCCGAGCGAAGGCGAGGCGGATGAGGTGGAAAAAACGCAATTCACAGACCTTTCTAACCACGCATGGGCGGAGGATGCTATAAACACGCTTGCAGTAGACGGAATAATAAAGGGCACGACCGCAAGTACATATTCACCGGCTAATAACATCACCCGCGCAGACTTTGCACTGCTTCTCGTCCGTGCATTTGATCTTTCAAGCGAGAACACCGAGAACTTTGCAGACGTTTCTGCAAGTGATTACTTCGCAGCAGAGCTTGCAATAGCACGCAACACCGGCATCGTCAACGGTATAGGTGATAACAAATTTGCTCCGCGAAACACAATCACCCGCCAGGATATGATGGTAATAGTCTACCGCGCACTTAATAATAAGCCCTCCTTGCCTAAAGGTAGTGAAGCGGAGCGGAATGTCGGCGCGGCAATGAATGATAGTCCGGTGGACTATCAGAACCGCGACGTGACCGAGCTGGGCGAGATGGGGACCGCCGAATGGCGGTGGGAGGATTCTAACGGTGGAGGGATTTTTCCCTCGCAATACCCCGACTTCGACACCGTTGCGGATTACGCCCGCGATGCTGTCTCCGCGCTCATCAGCGCAGGTCTTGTTAATGGTAAGTCCGGTCGTATCGAACCTACCGACTACACCACTCGTGCGGAAGTCGCAGTGCTTGTAAAAAGAATACTGGATTATATGAAACAGGAGGTAACTTCAAAATGAAAAAGCTTATCGCATTAACCCTCGCAACAGTAATGCTGCTTGCGCTTTGCGCCTGCGGCGGAAACGGCGGCAACAGCGTTGCAACGAAAGACCCGCTTACAAAGGATGATGTTATTCAGATAGGTCTTATCTCTCATGCGAGCTGGCCGTATCGTGAAGACTGGAAGGTATGGGAATATATCGCAGAGGGAACCGGTGCAACAATTGACGTTATAGCATATCCTGCAAGCGATGCGGGAACAAAGTTCTCGCTCATGTTTGCAGCTCCGGAGACTCTTACCGATATAATTACGGCAACCGCAAAATCGCAGGTAGATAAATATATCCGGCAGGGGGCAACAGTTGCGTTTGATGATATGGCAGAATATATGCCAAACTACAACGCATGGGTTGAAAGCCTTACGGAAGATGAATACAAAACACAGATAGTTCCGCGCAAATCAAGCGACGGCAAGGTGCATTTCTCTCCGGTTATGGGACGCGAAAAAAGCCAGAACGTTCGCGCTTGGATGTACCGCAAGGATATCTTTGAAAAGCATAATCTTGCCGTACCGACCACCTTTGATGAGCTTTATGAGGTCTGCAAGGAGCTGAAGGCTCTTTATCCTGATTCTTATCCGTATTGCGTTCGTTCGAAATTCAAGTCGCTTGATATCTCCGGTCCTTCATGGCAGCCGTATTGGCGTCTTGAGGTGTACTATGATCACAACACTAACGAATGGAAATACGGTGCACTTGAGGATGTAACGCTCGAAATTCTTGAATTTTACAAGAAAATGCTTGATGAAAAGCTTATGGCTTCTGATTTTATGACTATGACAAACGCAACATGGCAGGAGCTTATCACCACAGACCGCGGATTTATCTTCCCGGATTACCAGACGAGAATTGACTTCTTCAACGGTCTTGCGCGTGTGAAAAATCCTGATTTTGACATTCAGGCGATGGTTCCGCCGGTTGCAAAGGCAGATACCGGCGTTGCGATGGTAAATAAGTATAATGTTGACAGCTCAGGCGTTGTTATGTGCAACACTCGCGATGAGCGAAGAATTGCGAATACTGCAAAGTATATGGATTGGTTCTACACCGATGAGGCAGTGGAGCTTGTTTCTTGGGGTAAGGAAGGCGAGACATACGAGATAGTTGACGGCAAAAAGCAGTTCATAACAGATGAAACAAAGGCACAGCCCAGCTCCCTCTATGGTTTTTCAACCTATGGTTCATTCTGCCGTATGGATCCTGAAGCAGTCCTTATTATGGAATCTGAGGATATTGCGGAAACCCGCGATATGGTGCTTGAGCATACTATGCCGTACATAAATCCGAGCGATGTTGCATTTAACGACGAAGAACAAAAGGTTATTGATGATCTTAACGCCGCTATGGGAACATATACAAACGAGATGATTTCAAAGTTTCTTCTCGGCACAGAGCCGCTTTCGAAATTCGATGAGTTCAGAGCTGAGCTCCGTGAGCTTGGTGTTGAGGATATTCTCGCAACATACACATCGGCTTACAACAGAGTGAAGTAAGCAAACAGCTTACAGACTAATAAAGCAGAAACACAATTCCCTTGGAAAGCACTTGAAATCAAGTGTATTCCAAGGGGATTTATTCTTATCTATTGAACGTTGCGTACACCCTCAAGTATACGCTCTTTCGCTCGTTTTACATCATCTGCATTTGCATCTCTAACGCCATTTAGCGGATACGTAATTCCAAGCTTTTTATATTTTGAAATTCCAAGAGTATGATAAGGTAAAACGTCAAGTGCGCGAAGTGTTTTCAGCTTTCTGATAAATTCTCCGAGCAAAATCAATGAGCGGTCATCATCCGTTATTCCGGGAACAACGACATGGCGTATCCATAACGGGATTCCTTTTTCGGAAACGTATTCCGCAAAATGCAGGATATTATCATTGCTACGTCCCGTAAGCTCTTTGTGGATGTCGGGGTTTATATGCTTTATGTCAAGCATAATAAGGTCGGTGAAGGATAAAAGCTCATCGACCTTATTTAGATATTCAGCATTATCGGGGGTGAAAGTTACACCGGAGGTATCAATGCAGGTGTGAATGTTTTCAGCTTTAGCAAGACGAAAAAGCTCTGTAACAAATTCAAGCTGCAGCATCGGTTCGCCACCGGTGACCGTGATTCCGCCGTTTTTATAGAACTCACGGTTCTTTTTGTATTCGCGGATTATCTCATCTGCACTGACTTCTTCACCGGTATTTGTTTTCCACGTATCGGGATTATGACAATACTTACAGCGCATAGGACATCCCTGAAGAAATAGAACATATCTTATTCCGGGGCCGTCAACCGTGCCGAAAGTCTCTCTTGAATGAACGTATCCCTTCATCAGATTTTGTCGTGGAAGGTTCTGGAGATAACTTCGTCCTGCTGTTCACGTGTAAGGTTGTTGAAATTTACAGCATATCCGCTCACTCTTACGGTAAGCTGAGGGTATTTTTCGGGATGCGCCTGCGCATCCAAAAGTGTTTCTTTTGTAAAGACGTTTACATTTAAGTGGTGTCCGCCTTTCTGAACATATCCGTCGAGCATATTAACAAGATTATCTATCTGATTTTTACTTGCTTCCATTTTGGTTCCTCCTAAAATTTATTATTCGGCGTTGTCGGTATCAAGTCCTTCAAAAAGAGTGGGGCTGATGCAACCGCCGGCTGCGCAATCAATATCAGGTTCACCGATAAAGATTTGGTCATTCTTTCCGAGTGCGCCCGGAATGATTGAGAATGTGTTTGAAATGCCGTCCTGGGCATCGCGGAATGGAAGCTTAGAAACTGATGCAAGAGAAGCAACAGCTCCGTGGGTGTCGCGTCTGTGCATCGGATTTGCTCCCGGTGCAAATGCCTCTCCGCGCTTGCGTCCGTCCGGGGTCGAACCGGTGTTCTTTCCGTAAACAACATTTGAGGTAATCGTAAGGATGGATGTTGTGGGAATACTGTTTCTGTAGGTGTGATTTTTTCTTATATGCTCCATAAAGCGGTGAACGATATCATAAGCAATTTCGTCAACTCGGTCATCATCGTTTCCGTATTTCGGGAAGTCTCCCTCTACCTCATAATCCACGGCAAGACCGTTTTCGTCGCGGATAACGCGCACCTTTGCATACTTTATCGCAGAAAGTGAGTCGGCAACAACAGAAAGCCCTGCAATGCCGGTTGCGAACCAGCGCGTAACCTTTTTGTCGTGAAGCGCCATCTGGATTTTTTCATAGCAGTATTTATCGTGCATATAATGAATAATGTTAAGAGTGTTGACGTAAACGCCTGCAAGCCATTTCATCATATCGTCATACTTTTCAAAAACCTCATCATAGTCGAGATATTCCGAGGTTATCGGGCGGTATTTCGGACCTACCTGCTTGCCGGTTATTTCGTCAACACCGCCGTTGATAGCGTAGAGAAGGCACTTTGCGAGATTTGCACGTGCACCGAAAAACTGCATTTCCTTGCCGACCTTCATAGAAGAAACGCAGCAGGCTATAGCATAATCATCACCGTGGTTGAATCGCATTAAATCGTCATTTTCATACTGAATGGACGATGTTTCAATCGACAATTTTGCACAGTAACGCTTGAAATTCATCGGAAGCCTTGTGGACCAGAGCACGGTCAGGTTCGGTTCCGGTGCGGGACCGAGGTTTGTGAGGGTATGCAGATATCTGTAAGACATTTTCGTAACCATATGCCGTCCGTCTACTGCAACACCGCCTATTGATTCCGTAACCCACTGCGGGTCACCGGAGAACAGCGCGTTATACTCGGGTGTTCTTGCAAACTTAATCATACGAAGCTTCATTATAAAATGGTCAACCATCTCTTGAATTTCCGATTCTGTGAAAACTCCGCGCTGAAGGTCGCGTTCTGCGTAAATGTCGAGGAAGGTGGATGTTCTGCCGAGAGACATTGCCGCTCCGTTTTGCTCTTTAACAGCAGCAAGATATCCGAAGTATAGCCACTGGATAGCTTCTTTTGTATTCCTTGCGGGCTTTGAGATATCAAAGCCGTAGCTTTGTGCCATTTCCTTAAGTGCAGAAAGCGCACGTATCTGCTCGGAAAGCTCTTCTCGGTCACGGATTATTTCAGAGTACATTGCCGAGCGCGTTGTTTCTTTTTGTGCTTCCTTATCTTCAATAAGCCTGTCAACACCGTAGAGCGCCACGCGGCGGTAATCTCCGATAATTCTGCCTCTGCCGTAAGCATCCGGAAGTCCGGTAATGATATGGCTTGATCGGCAGGCGCGCATTTCCGGAGTGTATGCATCAAAAACGCCCGCATTGTGCGTTTTTCTGTGTGTTTCAAAAAATTCCTTAACGCCGGGGTCAAGCTCATAACCGTTGTCGCGGCATGCCTTTTCAGCCATACGTATGCCGCCGTAGGGCATAAGCGCACGCTTTAACGGCTTGTCCGTCTGAAAACCTACGATTTTTTCCTTTTCTTTATCAAGATATCCCGGAGCGTGTGAGGTAATGGTGGATATAATTTTTGTGTCCATATCAAGAACCCCGCCGGCTTCACGTTCTTTTTTGAACAGGTCAAGCGCTGTGCTCCAAAGAGAAACGGTGTTGTCGGTGGGGGAGGCGAGAAAAGCCTCATCTCCGTCATAGGGGGTATAGTTATGCTTTATAAAGCTGCGCACATGAATTTCCTTTTTCCATGTACCGCCTTCAAAGCCCTCCCAGTATTCGTTGTTAATATTTGTCATTCTTCGTATCCTTCCTTTGGATTTTCATTCTCATTCCATTATATTGTACCACAGAATTATTGTTATTACAATAACAATGCCGCGATTAATCCATAGTAATTTTTGTATATTTTTTATCAAAAAAACAAAAAGCAAAAATTTTGTAAATTTTTGCTTGCAAAAGAGAATTGATGGTGGTATAATCTAATGGTTTGATTATTACAGATAAAGGAAGCGAATTTAATTATGGGTACATTATTAACTGTTTCTGTTGCACTGCTTGCGGGGCTTCTTATGACGCGCGTTTTCAAGCCGCTGAAGCTGCCGTCTGTTACGGCTTATCTCATTGCAGGTGTTCTTATCGGACCGTATTGCCTCGGTGCGCTCGGGATAACAAATCTCGGCTTCAACTCGCATAGCGCTGTTGAAGCGTTGGCTCTTGTTTCTGAGGTTGCTCTCGGTTTCATTGCGTTTTCAATCGGAAGTGAGTTTCGCCTTGAGGAGTTAAAGAAAACGGGTAAACAGGCGTTTGTTATCGGTATTGTTCAGGCGCTTGTGGCAACGTTGTTTGTTGACCTTGCTTTGCTTGTTGTGCATCTTATTATGCCGGAGGTTATCACTGTTCCTCAGCTTATCACTCTTGGCGCTATTGCAACTGCAACTGCTCCTGCGGCAACGCTTATGGTTGTACGCCAGTACAAAGCAAAGGGACAGCTTACGGATCTCCTTCTTCCTATTGTTGCACTTGACGATGCCGTCGGCCTTATCGTTTTTGCCGTATCGTTCGGCATTGCAAAGTCTATAGTTGTCGGTCAGGTTGATATGGTTTCGATTATCGTAAACCCGCTTGTCGAAATCGTATGCTCGCTCGGTCTCGGCGCGATAATGGGATGGATTCTCACACAGCTTGAAAAGCTGTATAATTCGAACACGAACCGTCTCAATCTCACAATTGCATTTGTTTTCCTTACGGCGGCGCTTTCTATGATGGAGTTCCATATCGGTTCTGTTCACGTAAGCTTCTCATCTCTCCTTGTATGTATGATGATGGGAACGATATTCTGCAATATTTGTCCGCTGTCTCATGACCTTATGGAACGCTCGGACAAATGGACATCTCCGCTTCTTGCTCTGTTCTTTGTCATAAGCGGTGCGGAGCTTGAACTTAACGTTTTTGCGAATATTGCAATTGTTGCAATTGGCGTTGTGTATATCCTTTTCCGCTCGCTTGGTAAGTATATGGGAACATTTATCAGCGCGAAGACAACTAAATGCTCGCCTGAGATTTGCAAGTATCTCGGTATCACACTTCTTCCGCAGGCGGGTGTTGCTCTCGGGATGTGTGCGCTTGCAATGGTGCTTCCGGATAACCAGGGTGCGTTGATACGCAACATAACTCTTTTTGCCGTACTTATTTATGAGCTGTTCGGACCTGTGTTTACGCGTATGGCACTTACCGCCGCCGGTGATATCAAGCCGATGTCCGATGAGGTTAAAAACCGCCGTCAGACAAAGCTTGATGCAGCAAAGCAAAAAGCAGAAAATTAAAACAATTCAAAATCCGGATGCCTTTTGGCATTCGGATTTTAATCGACGGAGATTTTTATTATATGAAAGATAAATTGTTTTCATCATTTGAATATGTAAAAACCTTTATAAAATGGATGGTTGTATCTGTTCTTATCGGTGTGGTAGGCGGAAGCGTTGGAAGTTTGTTTCATAAATGCATCGATCTTGCAACAGAAACGCGTGTAGCACATTCCCGGCTCTTGTTTCTTCTTCCTTTCGGCGGAATTGTCATATGTGCGCTTTACAGCCTCACAAAAACGCGCGTAGACACTAACCGTGTTATAGAATCTGTGCGCGGAGATCAGAACGTTCCGTGGTATATGGCACCTCTTATTTTCGTCAGCACGGTAATAACCCATCTTTTGGGCGGCTCGGCAGGGCGAGAGGGGGCGGCGCTTCAGCTCGGCGGAAGCATAGGCTATAACCTCGGAAAGCTTCTTCGTCTCAAAGAAGGGGATTTGCATATAATCGTTATGGCGGGAATGAGTGCTGTGTTTGCGGCGCTTTTCGGAACTCCGCTTACGGCAATGTTCTTCGCTCTTGAAGTAACAAGCGTCGGAATTATGTACTATGCAGGGCTTTTGCCGTGCGCAATAGCTGCGCTTACCGCAGCTTCAATTGCAGCGTTTTTCGGTTTGTCTCCGGTTCGTTTTGATTTTGTAAGCTTTCCGGAACTGAGTGTTGGTTTTGCTGTTAAAACGGTTATTCTTGCAATTCTTTGCGCGCTTGTGTGCATCGTTTTTTGTACGGCATTGCAAAAATGTGAGCATTATTCGGAGAAGCTTGTGAAGAACAAATATCTCCGAACTCTCGTCGGCAGTCTTATTATAGTCGTTCTCACGCTCGCGCTCGGCACGCGTGACTATAACGGTGCGGGGATGGATGTCATAGCACGGGCACTCGCCGGGGATGCAAGGATATGGGATTTTGCGGTGAAGATAATTTTCACTGCGATAACGATTGCCTCCGGTTTTAAAGGCGGTGAAATTGTCCCTGCGTTTTTTATCGGGTCTACCTTTGGGTGCGTGATGGCATCTGTTCTCGGTGTTCCTGCGGGATGCGGTGCTGCAATAGGTTTTGTTGCTCTTTTTTGCGGGGTGGTGAATTGCCCTGTTGCGTCCGTGCTTTTAGCTCTTGAGGTTTTCGGCGTGGCAAATGTGCCGGTTTTTGCGATAGTATGCGGAGTGACGTATATGATGTCCGGGTATTGCGGATTGTATAAAAGCCAGAAGATAATGTACTCAAAACTTGAAGCAAAATACGTAAACACAAATGCGGGCTAAAATTTTTCTGCAACCCCTTCGATAATTTCGAGAAGCTTAAATTTGAATTGGTATTGCGGTGCATCGGAGGTAACAAGCAAAAGCTCTTTTTCTGTAAAACCGTTTTTTGAGAGCTCTGTCTTTGCTTCCGCTGCGGAAACGCACGCGGGCGGGAAGAGAACGCACCACCAGTTTTTGCCGAGTCCTTTGCCTAAGTGTATGCGAAGGGCTCTGTATTTTCCCGCAGGCAGAGAAAAGCTGTCATAGACCTTTGTAGGGAAATAGACGTCTGAAATCTCCGCGCGCGAGCTGTATTCAAAACCGTTTTTTAAAATAACCGCATCAGCACACTTCTGCAAAACATCAAGCTTTTCAGAAATAATTTTTTCTGCTTCATCAGTGGTTTTGCAGCCTTCCGTAAGTTTTTCAACCCTTTTTAAAACTTCATCGCGAACCAAAAGCTTAAGAGTCTGATCTTCGGCAGAATCTGAGTTTGCAATGATGTGAAGCCGTATAAGCTTACATGATATAGCCTGTTGTGTTTCAAGCGCAAGTGCACCGGCGACAAGTGATGCGCAAAGCCCAAGCGCAAGCGAAATTTCCAAAATATATTTTTTCACGAAAAAACCTCCGGTTGAAAAGTAACGTGATTACTTTATAACCGAAGGTTCTTGTTATTATACATTTTTTTAAATCGCTGTTTTGAAGAATATTTCATTCCGCTGTTTTCTCTCGATTGTCTCCGTTTAGAAAATCAATCGTTCGTTCGATGGAGTTTTTTGCTTCACCAAGCGGAATGTCGCGGAACATATAGTTGTAGCTGTTGCAAAATTTCGTAACCTCTTCGGAAAGTCCTTCCAATATCTTGCGCGATGAAAAGAAATGGTCATTCAGAAAATCCGTATAACTGCGCTTTGGTAAAATTCCTTTTGCGGTTTCGCAGAGAAGAGAAAGATGTTTCGGGCAAAAATACTCCTGTGCACGTGTTTTCTCGCGGAACTCCGGCTCGCTCTGCCATATATAGATTATGTTTTTTGCAAAAAGGTGAAGCTTTTCCTTCACGCGCTCGCATATAAAGCAGTTGTCTGAAGCCTCATGGAGCTTGTGTGAAACTGATTCAAACTCCTTTTTGGATACATGCTTCATGTCGGCTTTTACGCCGTTTTCAAGAAGCTCTCCGAGATAGCTTTGCAGCATCAGAGCAAGGCTTAATCTGTTTTTCATACCGAGCATTACGGAAAAATGCTCGTGGCAGAAGCCGAGTCGGTTTGTTTCAATCCTCACATCCGGCTCCATCATTGCCGCGCCCATAACATATTCACATGCATCTTCATCAAGCTTTTTTTCAAGTCTGCAAACAGGGCATCCGCATTTAACGTCATATGCATCATTTATCGGAATCGTATAAATAACTTCTTTCATCTTGTACCTCCACGCAATTTATGGTATAATCTTATATATATTTTATCAGCATTAAAAATTTTGTCAACCGGAAATGTGCGAGGATAAGAAAATGGTAAAAACAGAGCTTGAGAAATTCTGCATTGAGGATTGCGAAGACTTTTCTCCAGCAGCAATCTTTGAGTGCGGACAGGCGTTTCGCTGGAACGCCGATGAAAACGGAATCTACACCGGCATAGCTTACGGTGTCCCTGCACGCGTATGGGCAGAAAACGGGAAAGGGTATATTTTATCCGCGGAAGGGAGCTTTTCGTCCGTATGGCACGATTATTTCGATTTAGAACGCGATTATTCGGCCTTGCGCAGTGAGATAAGCCGTGAGGCTGTGCTTGCTCCGGCGTGCGAGTTCGGGAAAGGAATAAGGATTCTGCGTCAGGAGCCGTGGGAGGCGCTGTGCTCGTTTATAATTTCTCAGTGCAATAATATTCCGAGAATAAAAGGAATTGTTGAAAAGTTGTGTCATTTATGCGGCGATGAAATTGATTTTATGGGCGAAAGGCTTTACACTTTCCCCGATGCGAAGAATGTTGCAAGGCTCAGCGAAAAAGAGCTTGATTCGCTGCGTGCAGGCTATCGTGCTGCGTATATCTCAGAGGCTGCGCGCGGCGTTGCGGACGGCAGCATTGATCTACAGCACATAATGTCCCTTCCGACGCTTGATGCAAAGCGTGAGCTCCTTTCGCTTTCAGGTGTTGGTGAAAAGGTTGCAAGCTGTGTTCTTTTGTTCGGACTCGGCAAACTGGACGCCTTTCCGGTGGATGTGTGGATGAAGAAAGCAATTAAATTTTTCTTCGGCGAAGGGAAGTTTGATTACTCAAGATTCGGCAATTTAGCGGGTTTGGCGCAACAGTATATGTTCCATTATATGAGAAATAGAAAATAAATTTAAAATATATGAAAATTAAACTGGACATTTCGGCAAAAAAATATTATTATATATAGAGAGTATTTTTTATCGGGAGGGACAAATTTTGAGTAATGTAAAATATAAGCGCATCTTGCTTAAGCTCAGCGGAGAGGCGCTTGCAGGACAAAAAAAAACAGGACTTGATTTTCAGGTAATAAATTCCGTGTGTGCCACGGTTAAGGAATGCGTTGACCTTGGTGTGCAGGTTGGCATCGTCGTCGGCGGCGGAAACTTCTGGCGCGGCGTGAAGGACGGAGGCGGACATATGGACAGGACTCGCGCCGACCATATGGGTATGCTTGCAACGACCATCAATTCACTTGCGGTTGCGGATGTTCTTGAACAGCTCGGCGTTCCTGTGCGTGTGCAGACAGCCATTGAAATGCGTGCGCTTGCAGAACCGTATGTCAGAAACCGTGCAATCCGTCACCTTGAAAAGGGAAGAGTTGTAATTTTCGGTTGCGGAACCGGCAACCCATTCTTCTCAACGGATACAGCTGCTGTTTTACGTGCGGCAGAAATGGATGCCGAGGTAATTATGAAGGCAACCAACGTTGACGGCGTTTATGACAGCGATCCGAAAAAGAATGCAGATGCAGTCAAGTTTGATGAGCTTACATACGACGAGGTTCTTGCCCGCCATCTCAATGTTATGGATACAACGGCAACCTCGCTTTCGATGGATAATGATATCCCGATAATTGTTTTCTCGCTGCAGGACAGTGAAAATATTAAACGAGTTATTCTCGGCGAAAAAATTGGTACAGTAGTAAGAAAGGATGCTTAAGTTATGAGACCTGAAGTAAAAGAATTTGAAGAGAGAATGCAAAAAAGTATTGGCGTTGTCGCGGAAGAGTTTGCGGCAGTACGTGCAGGACGTGCAAACCCTGCAGTTCTCGATAAGATTACGGTTGACTATTACGGAACCCAAACTCCTATCCCGCAGCTCGGTTCTGTATCTGTTCCCGAACCGAGAACTCTTATGATTCAGCCGTGGGATGCATCTGTTCTCAAGGCTGTTGAAAAGGCAATTCTTGCATCGGACCTGGGTATCACCCCGGCTAATGACGGCAAGTGCATTCGCCTTGCTTTCCCGCAGCTTACCGAAGAGCGTCGTCGCGACCTCATTAAGCAGGTTAAGAAAATCGGCGAAGACGGCAAGGTTGCGGTTCGCAACATCCGTCGTGATGCACTTGATAAGTTTAAGGCAATGAAGAAAAAATCCGAAATCACGGAAGATGATCTTAAGATTTTGGAAGACGAGACTCAGAAGGTCACAGATAAGAGCTGTAAGGAGCTTGACGTTATGACCGAAAAGAAAGAAAAAGAGCTTCTCGAAATTTAAGGCAGTGATATTTAATGGGTATTTTTAAAAAGAAGCAAGCGGCAGAGTCTGTGGATTTCACAGCTCTGCCTGAGCATATTGCAATAATTCTCGACGGAAACGGACGTTGGGCAAAGCGACGCGGGATGCCGAGAACGGCAGGGCATGCTGTCGGAAGTGAGAATTTCCGAAAAATAGCGACTTACTGTAATGATATAGGTATTAAATACCTCACCGTTTATGCGTTTTCCACCGAAAACTGGAAGCGCCCCGACGATGAGGTCAGCACCATTATGTCGCTTCTTGAAAAGTACATCATAGAAGCAATTGATGAGGTGCGTAAGAAAAATCTGCGGCTTTGCTTCTGGGGCTCGCGTGCCGGACTTTCCGAGCACATCAAAAAGCTTATGGATGAGTCGGAAAAAGAGTCGCGCGATATGACCGGAATGCAGGTAAACGTCTGCCTTAATTACGGCTCCAGAAACGAGATAAAAGAAGCTGTTTCGAAAATTGCGCGTGATGTTTCTGCAGATAAAATAAAGCCCGAGGAAATAAGCGAAGATATGATAGATTCTTATCTTTATTCAGCGGGAACTCCGGCTCCTGATCTTCTTATTCGCCCGGGTGGAGAGAAGCGGCTTTCAAATTTTCTTTTGTGGCAGCTGGCTTACAGCGAAATGGTGTTTACGGATAAGCTTTGGCCGGAGTTTGACGAGCGTGAGCTTGACCGTGCAATAATCGAATTTCAAAAGCGAAACAGAAGATACGGCGGAATATAATATTTACGCCGTTCCTTTGTGTGAAAGGAATGTTTGATATGCGAACACGGATTATAACTGCAACAGTTGCAATTGCTGTTTTTATTGCGGTAGTATATTTTTTGCCTCCGGTCTGGTTTATGGTAACGGTCTCGGTAATTTGCGCCATCGCTGCCTTCGAACTTACATGGAAGAGCAAAATTGTTACGCTTGCTCCGCTTTCTGCCATATCGTGCATTTTTGCGGCTACATCACCTTTTTGGGTATCACTACCTATGTTTGAAAAATACGCGATTGTATATATTTTTGCGGCGGTAGTGGCTTTTTTTGCCGTTTGGCTTTTTAACTACGAGAAAACGAACCTTGTTATGGTTGTAACATCATTTTTTGCGGGTGCCATACTTCCGTTTATGTTTTCGCTTGTCGTAAGAATACATGCGCTTGAAAACGGCAGAGTGTTGATTCTTCTTCCGTTTCTTGCCGCGTGGATGACCGATACCGGAGCATATTTTACCGGGGTGTTTTTGGGAAAACATAAGTTGTGTGAAAAAATCAGTCCGAAAAAGACGGTGGAAGGTGCCGTGGGCGGCATTGTTACCTGCGTTGTGTCTCTTGTTGCGTTTGCATTTTTTTTCAACCTTCCGGTGAATTATTTTTCTTTCGGAGTCGGTGCCCTTGTCCTGTCTTTGCTTGCTCAGGCCGGAGATTTGTCATTTTCAATTATAAAACGCGAATATAATATAAAAGACTACGGAAATATAATGCCCGGACACGGTGGCGTGCTTGACCGCTTTGACAGTACAATGTTCACCATTCCGGCAACGTATATTTTGCTTATGATAATCGGCGTTATAGTGTAGGTGTGAATTATGGTTTCAAACTTGTCCGTCCTTGACTCTACCGGTTCAATCGGAACGCAGACTCTTGATGTGGCGAGAGCTTTGGGAATAAAGGTGTCGGCAATTGCCGCAAATAAGAACATTAAGATTTTGGAAGAACAGGCAAGAGAGTTTTCTCCCGGCATAGTTGCCGTTGCGGATGAAGCTGCCGCAAAGGAACTCAAGGTAGCGCTTGCAGATACTAAATGCAAGGTTTCGGGCGGAAGAAGCGCCGTTCTTCAAGCTGCCGCATGTTCTGAGGCAGATACTGTTATGTCATCGCTTGTCGGTATGTCGGGAATTGAACCGACTCTTTGTGCGATTGAAGCAGGAAAAGATATCGCGCTTGCCAACAAGGAAACACTTGTTTGTGCAGGGGAAATAGTTATGCGTCGGGCAAAGGAAAAGAACGTTAGAGTTATTCCTGTTGATTCGGAGCATTCTGCGATTTTCCAATCGCTCCATGCATCCGTCGCTCCGCAGCGTGAGCTTACGAGAATCATCCTTACAGCATCCGGCGGCCCTTTCTTCGGAAAAAAGCGCGACGAGCTTGAAAACGTTACGGTAGAGCAGGCTTTGCGTCATCCGAACTGGAGTATGGGTGCAAAGGTTACGATCGACTCTGCAAGCCTTATGAATAAGGGTCTTGAGTTTATGGAGGCAATGTGGCTTTTCGATCTTTCTCCCTCACAGATTGACATAGTTGTTCACCGTGAAAGTATCATTCATTCAATGGTGGAGTTCCGTGACGGCGCAATTATTGCTCAGCTCGGTACGCCTGATATGAGAACGCCTATTTCGTTTGCGCTGACATATCCCGAGCGTAAGAATTTCGGTGGAGAGTACATTGATTTCACAAAGCTTTCTTCGCTTTCGTTCGCGCTTCCCGATACTGAAACCTTCCGTTGCCTTGCTCTTGCGCTTTCTGCGGCAAGACAAGGGGGAACGGCAGGCGCACTTCTCAATGGCGCAAATGAGGCTGCTGTTGATCTTTTCCTCAATTCAAAAATAAAATTCCTTGAAATTGCAGATTATATAGAACGTGCGACATCCGCTGTCGGAGTTTCGGATAACCCAACGCTTGCGGATGTTATTTCGGCATCGGAAAGTGCGCGTGATGCGGTATATTCAATGATTTAGAAGGTGGTTTTTATTTACGTTCTGCTTGCGATACTTCTTTTTGGCTTACTTGTTGCGGTTCACGAGTTCGGACATTTTATAACGGCAAAGCTGTCGGGCGTTCGGGTAAATGAATTTGCGATAGGTATGGGTCCTGCGATTGTGAAAAAACAAATCGGAGAAACCGTATACGCACTTCGGCTTCTTCCGTTTGGCGGCTTTTGCGCAATGGAAGGGGAGGATTCAGAATCTTCTGATCCGCGTGCATTTTCTTCGAGACCGGTGCTGTATAGAATAGCAATCGTTCTTGCCGGCTCAGTAATGAATCTTATATCCGGTTTTCTTGTTCTTTCAATTCTGTTTGCTCCCGTTAAGCAGTGGTACACACCGATTGTTGCGGATATCGGTGAACGCACTGAAGTGACCGGGGATTTTCTTCGTTCCGGTGATACGATAAAATCGGTTGACGGATATAACGTTTATATTTACGGTGATATCTTTGTTGGACTTTCGCGCGGTGGTGATGAAAACAGTGCGTATGACATAGAGGTTCTCCGCGACGGTGAAAAGGTTTTGTTAAAGGATGTAAAGCTCAGAACATATGATGGTACAGAAAGTTCTGCCGATGACAGAAAAGGTATTTCCTTTGTTGTTGAAGATACAAGCTTTTCCGGTAAAACAAAGTACATTCTTCAAAACGGGATAAATCTTATCAGGCTTGTTAAAGTCGGGCTTTGTGATTTAATAAGCGGAAGCGTGTCGAGTGATGATTTGTCGGGACCAATAGGCATTGGTAAGATGATGGCAGACACGGCAAAGACTGATATTTCTTCCCTTTTATATCTTCTTGCTTTCATCTCAATAAATCTCGGCGTTATGAACCTTCTTCCGCTTCCGGCACTTGACGGTGGTAGATTTGTATTTCTGCTTTTTGAGCTTGTCTTCAGACGTCCCGTGCCTCCGAAGTATGAGGGCTATGTCCACGCCGCAGGCCTTGCACTTTTGATGCTTCTTATGGCTTTTGTAACCTATAACGATATCGTAAAAATATTTTTCAAATGATTTGGTGATTAATTATGAACAGACGAAAAACGCGTCAAATTTTTGTAGGCAATGTTCCGGTTGGTGGAGACGCTCCCATTGCCGTGCAGTCAATGTGCAATACTGACACGAGAAATGTTGATGCAACGCTTTCACAAATCGAACGCCTTACGGCAGCGGGGTGCAAGATTGTCCGTGTGGCTGTTGTTGATAAAGAGGCTGCGCACGCAATCGGAAAAATCGCCGAACGGGCAAACGTTCCCATAGTTGCAGATATTCATTTTGATTCTCGTCTTGCGGTTGAAGCGGCGGCGGCAGGTGCGGCAAAAATCCGCATTAACCCGGGAAATATAGGTGATGACGGAAAAGTGCGTGACGTGGTGAATGCCTGCAGAGCGAAAAATATTCCTATACGCATCGGTGTAAACGGGGGATCGCTTGAAAAAGAAATTCTTGCAAAGTATGGAGTATCCGCGCGCGGAATGGTAGAATCTGCAAAAGGTCATATTGATATTCTGCGCAAATTCGATTTTGAAGATATTTGCATATCGGTAAAGGCGTCATCAGTT
Organism: Oscillospiraceae bacterium; assembly: GCA_015068085.1. Classification (GTDB taxonomy): domain Bacteria; phylum Bacillota; class Clostridia; order Oscillospirales; family JAAYXM01; genus SIG480. The sequence continues at coordinate 20,174 of SVLF01000014.1, read as the reverse complement.
GCGCTTACCGTTGATGCTTACCGTATGCTTTCCGCTGAGATTGATTATCCGCTTCATCTTGGTGTTACTGAGGCAGGAACGGTTCGGATTGGAAAGCTCAAATCCGCTGTAGGAATAGGCTCACTTCTGCTCGACGGAATCGGGGATACAATCCGCGTTTCTCTTACAGATGATCCGGTGTGTGAGGTTGAAACGGCCTATGATCTTCTTCATGCAATAGGTATGAGTGAAAACACACCTCAGTTAGTATCGTGTCCAACCTGCGGAAGATGTATGATTGATCTTATACATATCGCCAAAGAGGTCGAAGAGCGCCTGTACGACATAAAAAAACCGATAAAAGTCGCTGTTATGGGATGCGTTGTAAACGGTCCCGGAGAGGCAAGAGAAGCAGATATCGGAATGGCAGGCGGAAAAGAAATGGGTATTCTTTTCAAAAAGGGAGAAATTGTAAAAAAAGTTCCTATGAACGAAATTGTTGATGAGCTTATGAAAATGGCATACAAGATTTAAGAAGTGGAAATTGGATAAAATATGGATAAAAACAGCTTAAAGCCGTTTGGTGAGGTTTTTAAAATCAGAGGAGAAAAAAGCCTTGAGATATTTGAAAACACAGCATGTGTAAGAGCATTGACGGCGGACAAAACTCAAAACAGAATAACAGCATATCTTTATTCAGAAAGGATTATTGCGCCTTCGGAAATCCGTGCGGCGGAAAAAGTTATAGCAGAGCGTTACAGACTAAACCGTGCAACGCTTCTTCCCTCGTATCCTCGTTCTCTTTTCGGGGATGAATATTTCCTCACACTTGCAAAAAGATTGTGTGAGGAATTTCCTGCGGCAATAGGATACTTAAGCGGAGCGCAATGGACATACGATGGTGAAGCTACACTCACACTGACCCTGAAAACGGGACTTAACGGTTTTTCTGACAAGTGTATCCGCTTTATAAGAAGCGCGATTGAGAACGAGTTTTCAATGAATATAGATGTTCTTACGGAAGTGGCGGAAGGCACTGATTATGCGGCAGAGGAACGGCTTATGTCGTTGCGGCGTGAGATTGAAGAGGCGGCGAAGGTATCGGCAGAAAAACCGAAGCCGGCACCTGTTAAAGAAGAACCGGTTGCGGCTCCGGCAAAGGAAGGTTTCAAAGGCTTTCGGAAAAAACTTAATGAGGAGCAGGGAGAGGTTGTTCTCGGAAAGTCTGCTTTTGGTGAATATATAGATATCAACACGATTGAAGAAGCTTTTGGCGATATATCAATAAAGGGTGAGATATTTGCGACGGAATGCCGCGAGTTTGAAGAACGCGGTGTTGCTACATACAGTTTTGATATGACGGACTATAAAGGCTCTGTACGTGTTGTTGTTCGGAATATAAAGCTTGAAAATCTCGGTGATGTTTCGGGAAAGCTGAAAAAAGGCGCATATGTTCATGTTTACGGTTCCACGCAGTATGATATGTATTTAAAGGACACTGTTGTACGTCCGCGTAATATCGTTCTCGGAAAAGCACCGTCGCGCGAGGATACAGCGCCGGAAAAGCGCGTAGAGCTTCATATGCACACGAATATGTCCACTATGGACGGAATCACTCCTACCGCAGACCTCTTAAAGCGTGCGGCAGGTTGGGGGCACAAGGCAATTGCAGTTACCGACCACGGTGTTGTACAGGCATTTCCGGACGCAATGAATGCAGCTCCCAAGCTTGGTATAAAGGTACTGTATGGGGTGGAAGCTTACTATGGCGGTAACCGCAAAACTCAGGTTGTAACCGGCAGTATTCCGTCAGGGTTTGACGGGGAATTTGTATGCTTTGATATAGAAACAACAGGTCTCTATAAAAAAACATGTAAGATAATTGAAATTGCAGCAGCTATCCTTCGTAACGGAGAAATATGTGAGAAATTCCAGACATATGTAAACCCCGAGTGCGCAATTCCTGAAAAGATAAGCGAGCTTACGGGTATAACCAACGGAATGGTTGTTGATTCGCCTAAGATAGATAAAGCACTGCGTGATTTTCTTGATTTTGTAGGTGATCGCCCGCTTGCGGCACATAATGCGGAATTTGATGTTGGGTTTATAACAGAAGCGTGTAAGGCGCTCGGTATCGAACGCGAGTTTAATTATATCGACTCTCTTGAGCTTTCAAGAAAGCTTTTGCCGGATACAAAAAATCATAAGCTGGATACTGTTGCAAAGGCATTGAAGCTTCCTAAATTTGAGCATCACAGAGCGCTTGATGATGCTGTAACGGTCGCATTCATTCTGCGCGCTCTGTTCAGTGAGCTTTCAGAAGTTCATAAGCTAAGCAAAGTTTCGGAACTTAACGGGTTTTCAATAGGTTCAAAAGAAAAAGAAAAGCTTAATCGCTTCCATATGATAATTATCGCAAAAAATTATGTCGGACTTAAGAACCTTTATAAGCTGATATCTATATCTCATCTTGAGTATTATGACAGGCGCCCGATTATCCCAAGGCATGTGCTTGAGAAGCACAGAGAGGGGCTTATTGTCGGTTCTGCGTGTGAAGCGGGTGAGCTTTACGGAGCGATAGTTGAAGGCAAAAAATACAGTGAACTGCTTAAAATTGCCGATTTTTACGACTTTCTCGAAATTCAGCCGGTCGGGAACAATGCATTTATGCTTGCAAACGGAATTGCTTCTTCGGAAGAGGATATACGGAACTTCAACAGGACGGTTGTAAAGCTTGGTGACGAGCTTGGGGTTCCGGTTGTTGCTACGGGCGATGTGCATTTTCTTGATCCTCACGATGAGGTTTACCGCCGCGTTCTTATGGCGAGTAAGAACTTTGCCGATGCTGATAATCAGGCTCCGTTATATCTTAAAACGACAAATGAAATGCTTGATGAATTTTCATACCTCGGTGATAAAAAAGCATATGAAGTTGTTGTAAAAAACACCAATATGATAGCTGATATGTGCGAAGAAATACGTCCCATTCCCGAAGGGCAGTATCCTCCGGCAATTGAAGGTTCAAAGGAAGAGCTTAAAATGCTTTGCTATAACAAGGCAAAGGAGCTTTACGGTGAGCCGCTTCATGATACGGTAAGAGAAAGGCTTGAATACGAGCTTTCAAAGATTATAGGGCACGATTTTGACGTTATGTATATGATTGCTCAAAAGCTCGTTACTCAGTCCGTTTCGGACGGTTATCTCGTAGGTTCACGAGGCTCCGTCGGTTCGTCCTTTGTTGCTTTTCTGTCCGGCATAACTGAAGTTAACGCGCTTCCTCCGCATTACAGATGTAAAAAGTGTAAGAATGTTGTGTTTGAGTCAAGTGGTGAATATGCCGCAGGCGCCGATCTTCCGAACAGAAACTGCGAGGTTTGTGGCGAACCGATGGTTAAGGACGGATTCAATATCCCGTTCCAGACGTTCCTTGGATTTGACGGCGATAAGACACCGGATATTGACCTTAACTTTTCAGGGGAATATCAGTCCACAGCTCACGGTCAGGTAGAAGATCTTTTTGGTCAGGGGCACGTTTTCCGTGCGGGAACAATAGCTACGGTTGCCGATAAAACCGCATTCGGGTATGTCAAAAAATACGCCGAAGAGCGTTCTATGAATATGACGCAGGCGGAAAGAAACCGAATAGTTATCGGATGTACGGGAATAAAAAGAACAACGGGGCAGCATCCGGGCGGCGTTATGATTGTACCGAAGGATAAAGAAATTTATGACTTTACTCCCGTTCAGCATCCTGCAGATGACAAGGATTCGGATATTATTACAACCCATTTTGATTACCACTCAATCCATGATAATCTTTTAAAGCTTGATATGCTCGGTCACGACGATCCGACAATTATACGTATGCTCGAAGATCTGACAGGACTTAATGCGCGGGAAATCCCTCTTGACGATCCGGAAACTATGAGTATTTTTACATCCATTTCCGCGCTCGGAATTGATGAGGATCCGATTCTTGGAAAAACAGGAAGTGTTGCCGTGCCGGAATTCGGCACCCACTTTGTTCGCCAGATGCTTCTTGATACACAACCGACCACATTTGACGAGCTTGTTCGAATATCCGGTCTTTCGCATGGTACGGATGTTTGGCTTACGAACGCTCAGGATCTTGTCCGAGACGGTGTTGCAACACTTAAGCAGGTTATCTGTGCACGAGACGATATCATGCTCTATCTCATCGACAAGGGAGTTGACCCGAAGCTTTCCTTCACTATAATGGAAAGTGTCAGAAAGGGAAAGGGCTTAAAGCCTGATTGGGAAGAGGAAATGCTCTCTCACGATGTTCCGCAATGGTATGTAGATTCGTGCAAAAAGATAAAATATATGTTCCCCAAGGCTCACGCCGTTGCATACGTTATGATGGCATTTCGTATTGCATGGTTTAAAGTTCACCATCCAAAGGCTTTTTATGCAGCGTATTTTTCCATTCGAGCAAAAGCGTTTGACGCTTCTGTTATGACAAACGGCGATGCAGTTGTCCTTTCGAAAATGGACGAACTGAACGCAATGGAAAAGATTTCGCAGAAGGAAGAGAATATGCTTGTCACGCTTGAAGTCTGTCACGAATTTTACAAGCGTGGGCTTACGTTTGATCCGATAAATCTATATGAGTCCGATACTAAGAATTTTAAAATCACGGAGAATGGCCTTATACCTCCGTTCACGGCAATTTCCGGCCTCGGCGAGGTTGCGGCACAGAATATAGTTGATGAACGTGTAAACGGTCGCTTTATGTCTATAGAAGAAATGCAGAACAGATGTAAGCGCGTATCCAAGGGCGTTATTGAAATGCTTGAGGCAAATAACGTTCTGCGTGACATTCCTAACACAAGTCAGGTATCGCTTTTTTGATAAAAACAATAAAAATCCAAAAAAATATTGCAATTAAGTTCGAAATATGGTATTTTATATTAGATAAGTATTGTGAGGTGAAAGACGTGCGTTTTATTCCGATAAATCTCGATAATGTAAAAAATGCTGCAACAATGTTTGTCGGTATAGCAAATGCCGAACCGTGGAACGGTAAGTGGACATATTCATCTGCATACGCGCGCCTTTTTACAATTGCAAAGTCTATCGGCTTTACAGGATTTATTACTATGGACAACAACGGACTTCCGTGTGGCTTTGTTATGGGAAATACTAAAAACCGTGATGACGGCGGACTGGATTTTGTTCTTTGTGAAATCTGCTATCAAAATAATGATGCCGGACATGTATATGCACAAAAGACACTTGATTATCTTTCCGAGCAGCTTGCAATGCGTCATATTGTCCGTATGCTATATGTGGAGCAGGGCGGAAGCGGCGTTTCACGGTACTTTGCAATGCTGAATTTCTCAAAAATGGAAGATGTTATAGCGGTTGAAAAACGCATAAATTAAAAACTTTTGGAGATAATGTTAAAAAAATCGCAATTTCCTCTTGATTTTCTTGAAAAATGTGGTAAACTAACATAGGTAAAAAATTTAAGGAGATGTAATTATGCCACTTGTAACTTCAACAGAAATGTTCAAAAAAGCATATGAGGGCGGTTATGCTATCGGCGCCTTCAATGTAAACAACATGGAGATTGTCCAGGGTATCACTGAGGCAGCGAAAGAGGTTAACTCGCCTCTTATTCTCCAGGTTTCCGCAGGTGCGAGAAAGTATGCAAAGCACGTATACCTCATGAAGCTCATCGAAGCTGCTATTGAGGACACAGATCTTCCGATCTGCGTTCACCTTGACCATGGTGACAGCTTTGATATCTGTAAATCCTGCATCGACGGCGGATTCACTTCCGTTATGATTGACGGTTCCAAATATTCTTTTGAGGAAAATATTGAGCTCACAAAGAAGGTTGTAGATTATGCTCACGCTCATGGCGTTGTAGTAGAGGGCGAGCTTGGAAAGCTTGCCGGTATTGAGGATGATGTAAACGTATCCGATGAGGATGCTCAGTTCACAAATCCGGCAGAGGTTGAAGAGTTTGTTACACGTACAGGTGTTGACTCTCTCGCCATTGCTATCGGCACAAGTCACGGTGCATTCAAGTTCAAGGGTGAGCCACGCCTCCGCTTCGATATTCTCGAAGAGGTTTCAAAGCGCCTCCCGAATTTCCCGATCGTTCTTCATGGTGCATCTTCCGTTATTCCGGAGTATGTTGAGATGATCAATGCGAACGGCGGTAATATGCCGGGAGCACAGGGCGTTCCTGAAGATATGCTTCGTCAGGCTGCACGTATGGCTGTATGTAAGATCAATATCGACTCTGACCTTCGTCTTGCAATGACAGGCACAGTTCGCAAGTATTTTGCAGAGCATCCGGAGCACTTTGATCCGCGTCAGTACCTTTCTCCGGCAAGAGCAAATATCAAAGAGCTCGTAAAACACAAGATCGTCAATGTTCTTGGAAGCAACGATAAGATCTAACTGTATTTTATAGCAGATTATAGCAGAAAAATAAGGGTGACAGGCTTCAATATATATTGCGGCTTGTCACCTGTATTTTTAATTCGGGTTGTGAGTGGTTTGGGAAAAAGGTATCTCTTTTGGTTTTGTACATCATTTGTCGCAACTGCGGCCGTTTGGTTTCTTAGTAATACAGCTCTCGCTTTTTTGTGTATGTGGATGCTGTTTCTTTTGCCGGTGGTTACCTTTCTCTGTATGACAGGAAACAGATTCAGTGCTTCACTTGTGCTCATTGCGGCTGTGCTTTCGTTTATGTATCTGTGTTATTTTATTGCAGAGGATGCTCTTCCGAGAAGCTTCTTCGCAAAATCGGAGATTACAGCAGAGGTTGCATCATATCCGGGTAATACAGATTCCGGTAAATATTCGTTCGACGCACGAATCAATTATAACGGAAAGAAAATAAAGGCTCTTGTATATTCCGATTTCGTTCCGGATAGTCTTTCTCCAGGCGATAGTGTGCATATGCAAGCAAAATTGTACGAGCTCGAAAACACTCGGTATTTCGCAGAAAAGACGTATTACAAATCAAGATATACGGACACCGTTATGTTTGCAGAAAACGTGGTTATTCTGTCAGACAGCGCAGGAATAAAGCTCCGGTATGTTCCTCAGTTTCTTGCCAAATATTTTAAAGATAAGATTGGGGATATTTACAACGAGCGTTCTTCTCCGCTTGTGAACTCGCTTATTATGGGAGACAGGAGTGGCCTTTCGGAAGATTTTCGCAACAATCTGTCTGTAACCGGAATGTCTCATGCAATTTCAGTTTCCGGACTTCACATTTCTTTCATACTTGGGTTGTTTTTATATTTTTCAAAAAACAAATACATAAAGCTTGCTGTACAACCGCTTGTTTTTCTTTTCGTGCTTATGGTTGGGGCGCCGCAATCTGCGCTTCGTGCATTTATTATGCAGATGTTTGTTGTTTTCTCTGATTTCGGAAAGAGAGAGTATGACCAGATTACTGCGCTGTCCTTTTCTGCGTTTTTGTTATGTGTGCTGAATCCTTATTGTGTAACCGATTCTGCTTTTCTGTTGTCATTTGCGGCAACGCTTGGTATAATAGTGCTATACCCAAAGCTTCGAGAGCTTTTTGAATGTTTAACAGTGCATAAAAAAAGCTATTTGAGAAAACTGACTGTGGGAATGGTATCTGTTGCGGCAGTGTCTGTTTCCGCAACGGTTTTTACAGCTCCGCTTACAGCATATTTATTTGGAACAGTTTCTGTCGTTGGCCCGCTCGCGAATATAATTCTGAACTTTTTCATATCTGTTGTGTTTTCACTGGGTTTTGTGAATACATTGATTGGGTTTCTGTTTCCGGCCGTGGCGAAGGTAGGAGCATATATTATAGATTTTTTGGTGGGAATTATTATGAGTATTGTAAATACGTTGGCATCACTTCCTGTGTCTGAGCTTTTTACAGGTGAGCCGGTTGTTCTCTTTATGATATGTTTTATCTGTTTTGTAGTTGTTTACTCGATTTTAACAGGGAAAAGCAAGCTCCGTATTCCGTTTTCTCTGATATCTGTTTTTATTGTTTTTGTCTGTTCTTTCGCAGTGTTAAATGCTGAAAAATCTCATATGATGCATAACGAAGGGATCCGCTTTGATGTTCTTGATGTAGGGCAGGGGCAGTGTGTTATTGCAACATCCGGAGATTCTTGTGCCGTTATAGATTGCGGTGGGGATTCTCCTGCAGACCGCATTGCAATAGCGCATCTGTTTAGTCTTGGTGTTTCAGATATTGATGCACTTGTCCTCACTCACGCGCACGCTGATCACGCAAACGGAGCAGAATATCTTATGAAATCTGTTAGTACAAAAGCAGTGTATATGCCTGCAACCGACAGAGAAAATGCAACGTTTATAGATATCGCTGACATTGCTGGCGAAGAGTGTAATACTGTGTTTGTAGATGAGGATACAACAATAGAACTTGAAGGAATGGAAATAAAACTTCTTACGCTTCCCGGTGGAAGTGACGAGAATGAGAACGGTCTTGTCGTTCTTGTGTGCGACGAAGAGTATGAACTTCTCATAACGGGGGATATTGCAACGTCAAATGAGAGGCTTGTTCTCGACCGTATTCCTGACTGTGAGGGATACATTGTGGGACACCACGGCTCAAAAACATCAAGCTCGCAGGCACTTCTGAACCGCGCGCTCCCTGAACTGTCCGTTATTTCCGTAGGTGAGGGGAACTCTTACGGACATCCTTCTTCACAAGCGATGAAGAGACTTCGTAATATTGGCTCCGAGGTAAGAAGAACCGATACGGAAGGAACGTTGACTTTCTATTCGAGAGAAAAGGAGACGGAAGCAGAATGAATATGAAATTGGAAGAATTCAAACAAAAACTGAAATCGGAAGACTTTTCTTCTTTGTATATTTTTTACGGAGAAGAGGTGTATCTTCTTGAACATTATCTTTCTGAGCTTCAAAAGAAAGTTGTCGGAGACATGATGACGGAATTTAACCTTACGGTTATAAACAAAGAACCGGAGTTTAATGAGCTTGCAGATGTGGTGGAAAGCTATCCTGCAATGAGTGACCGCCGCCTTGTAATTGTGCGTGATTTTGATGTCATATCTGCAAACGCTGATTTTTCCGAAAAAGCTGAAAAGCTTTTTTCTGATATGCCCGAGCATTGTGTACTGGTTTTTGTATATTCAAATATTGAGTATAAGCCTGATAAAAGAAGAAAATTGTATAAGGTCTTTGAAAAATACGGCTATGCAGTAGATTTTAAAAAGCAGTCGCGTACTGACTTAATTTCATGGATAAAGCGCAGATTTCTTGCAAACGGTAAGGATGTTAGCTCTGACACTGCAGATTTTATGATGTACTACTGCGGAGAGATTATGCAACAGCTTATTCCTGAGATTGAAAAGGTATCGGCATATGCAAAGAAAAAAGAAATTTCGCGTGCCGACATAGAAAGTATTGCATCACGCAATGTGACATCAGCGGTATTCGATGCCGCTAATGCCGTGGCAGAGAAAAAATACGGAGAGGCTCTTTCCGTTCTTGAAGATCTTGAGGCACAGAACGAGAAACCCATTCCGGTGCTTGCGCTTATCGCACAGCAATTCCGTCGCCTTTATGCCGCAAAGCTTATTATAGAGCGCGGAGGAGGTAAAAAAGAGGTGATGGAGCTGTTTGATATGAGAAGTGACTATCCCGCTCGTCTTGCTCTGAATGCAGCGCGTTCGATGAGTAAAGTGCATCTGCGCCGTTCAATTGAACTTACTACTCGCGCAGACGAAAAGCTCAAATTTGGTGCAGGATGGGAAGTTCTGTCTACGCTTATTGCGTCGATAGCAGCTGAGGAATAATGTGATGAAGTGCGTTCTTGAAACAATTATCGTAGAGGGGCGTTATGATGTAAATACGCTTTCTCAGTGTGTGGATGCCCATATTATTGAAACATCGGGATTCGGGATTTTCAACAACAAAGAAAAACGCAGGCTTATTGAACGCCTTGCTGAGAAAAACGGCATAATTGTGCTGACGGACAGTGATGGCGCCGGTCTTGTTATTCGCAATCATATAGCAAGCTTTGCCCGTGGAAGGGTAAAGCACGCATATATACCGGAAATAGAAGGAAAGGAACGCCGCAAAAGTTCAGCTTCAAAAGCAGGTTTTTTGGGGGTTGAGGGTATGACCCCGGATGTGATAATAAATGCACTCAGACGCGCCGGAGCAACCTTTACAGATGAGCCTGAAAGACACAGCGCTGGTATCACAAAGCAGGATATGTATGCTATGGGACTTTCCGGAGGGAAAAAGAGTGCGGAAAAAAGAGAAGCTATTGCCAAAAAACTTGACCTTCCGAAAGATATGTCGGCAAACGCCTTTCTTGCTGCTGTTAATATGATATTCACGCGCGAGGAATTTGAAAAAGCAGCAAATGAATGTGTTATTTAAGCTTGTATAAATTTTTAATCAGTCGCTCGGCTTTGTTATTGTGCGGCTGATTTTTTCATATGTTTAATACTGAGGTGATTTTGTATGCCAAAGCGTTACAACAGAACTCAAAAAAAACAAAAGAAAAGTAAATTTGTATATTTTCGCCTTTTTATTTGTTTTATGATAATCTGTGCGGCAGTTGTGCTCAAGTATACAAATGCTCCGATAGTAGTAAAGCTTTCTGAAAAGGTAAGCAGTGAACTTAAACTCAGTGAGGCGGTTGAGGTGATAAGCCGTGTAACGGATGTTGACGAAAAAATCACCGAAGTTTTTCAAAAAAGTGAAGAGAAGCAGGAACGTGAAGATGTCTCCGAGTCGGTATTTAATGAGGATTATTACATAGGCAATAAAACGGAGGAGCTTGAACGGGAAGTTGCAGAAGAACGGAAAAGGGCAGAGCATGAGGCAAAAAAGCTGAGTGTGGAAACACTCAGCTTTCAAATGAGCGCGGAAGAACTTATGGATGACACAAAGGCCGAACCGTTTAAAATCCCTCCACCATCTTATTGCAGCTACGAAAAAATAGAGCTCGGTTTTAAATATAAATCTCCTCTTTACGGCATTATAACGTCAAAGTACGGATATCGCGACCATCCGATAATTGAAGATGCAAGCTTCCATACCGGACTTGATATCGCTGCAAAAAGCGGCACTGCAATTTCTGCATTTGCTGACGGAACGGTAATAGAATCCGGCAAAAATAAAACATATGGCAACTACCTTCTTATTGAACATAAAAACGGGATACGCAGTTTTTACGGACATAATTCTCGTCTTTCCGTAAAAAAAGGGCAGAGGGTAAAGTTAGGGCAGAAGGTCGCCGAAGTTGGAAGTACCGGAATGTCAACCGGACCACATCTTCATTTTGAAGTAAGAAAGGGAACAACACGCCTTGACCCGGCTTTGTATGTTTCTCCTGAAACTGTATGATAAAAAACATAAAAATCAGGGTAAGTGTCCCTTTTGTTCTGCTTGTTGCAACAATGTATGCCATTGATGCCGGAAACGTTTTTATACCCACTTTTTTTGCTGTTATTATTCATGAGCTTTCGCATGTTGCCGCAATATTTTTGTGTGGTGCCAGTATCGACGTTGTTGATATACGCGCTTTCGGGATACGGGTAAATGTTCCGGAGCTTTCATGTATGCCATACAAAAAAGAAACAATAATCGCCACCGCAGGACCACTTGCCGGAATAATAACGGCAAGCTTGGGGTTTGCAGTGGCAAAAATACTGAATACAGCAATTTTTGATTATTTTATAGGGATAAATATTCTGATAACTGCCATAAATCTCATTCCGGTTTACCCGCTTGACGGTGGCAGGATTCTTCTCGGTGTAATGCTGCAGTATCTTCCGGTAAGAGTGGCATACACTATGAGTTATATCCTTGCGATTGTATCAATCGGAATCCTTTTAGGGCTGTGTGTGTTTCTCGCGCTTCGTGGTGCGTTAAATCCGTCGCTTGTTATCTTTACTGCATATATCGCACTTTGTGGTATTAAAGCGCCTCACCGGATTTGAGTTTTTCTACAAACAACTTTTCTTTAGCTGTAAGTGGTGCAGTTTCAAGCATATCCGGACGTTTTTGATATGTACGGATAATGGACTGTTCGCGTCGCCATTTTTTAATGTTTGCATGATGCCCGGAAAGAAGCACCTCCGGAACTTCGCGCTCGTGCCATTTTGCCGGGCGCGTGTATTGCGGATATTCCAGAAGTCCTGCAAAATGGCTTTCCTCGGAAAAGCATTCTTCGTCTGAAAGAACACCCGGAAGCATTCTTGCGATAGCATCAGTAACTGCCATTGCCGGAATTTCTCCGCCGGTGAGAACAAAGTCTCCTATCGACAGTTCTTCATCAACGCATTCTTCAATGAAACGTTCGTCTATACCTTCATAATGGCCGCAAACGAGAATTATATGAGAATAATCACTTGAAAGTGTTTTTGCCTTTTCCTGATTGAAAACAGAACCTTGCGGCGACATATAGATTGTGTGCGCTTCCGGGCTGTTTTTCTTTATCTCTGCCCAGCAGTTATATAATGCATCAGCAAACATAACCATACCCATTCCGCCGCCATAGGGATAATCATCCACCTGCTTCTGCTTGTTTTTGGTATAATCGCGGATTTGATAATATCCAATTTCAAGCTTTCCGTCGCGGCGTGCGCGTCCTATAATGCTTTCACTCATCATCGCATCACAGGCATCAGGGAAAAGTGTCATTATGTCAATTCGCATCACTTGCACCGCCTTTTTCCGTTTTCATTCCGGGAATTGTGCTCACATACATAACTCCCGCCTCAATATCTACCTCACGGATAAATTCTTCTACGGCAGGAATCATATATTCATCTTTTCCGCGGATGACGTAAACATCGTGAGAGGGAAGTGTTAAAACCTCCCGTATCTTTCCAAGGGCTTGTCCGTCTGCATCGATTACGGTAAGACCTTCTAAGTCTGCAATAAAATACGCACCGTCATCGAGGTCAACTTCATCTCGATCGACACAAACACATTTGTTTCTGTATTTTTGTGCTTCATTAATGTTGTTAATTCCTGCAAGCTTTAAGAGAACACAGGTCTTGTGAACTCTTGCGCGTTCAACCTCAAACGGCTTTCCGTCTATATATACAACGTCAAAATCACAGAGAAAATCATCGGTATCGCTCCATGGCTGGATTTTGAGCTCACCGTATACGCTGTGCGTGTTGACGATTTTTCCGGCTTCAATGAATTCCATATTATCCCCATCCTGAAATTAAGAATAGTTTGCTTATAAATTCGGGGCTGTCACAACATGCGGACAGCCCCGTGATTTAAAATCAGTCTAAAATATCGACCGATACCTTGATATTATCGCGAAGTGCGGCAGATTTAACAACAGTGCGAATTTCCTTCGCAATGCGGCCGTGCTTGCCGATAACTTTCCCCATATCGTCGGGAGCAACACGAAGCTCAAGAACAAGTCCGTCCTCTTTTTCTACTTCTGTTACGCTCACAGCATCCGGGTTTTCAACAAGGCTTTTTGCAATGTACGTTAAAAGGTCTTTCATAGGTTGTCACCTTTTCTCCGGTTTCACCGGTGGCAATTTACTGAATTGCGCCAGTTTTCTTTAAGAGTGCTTTCACAGTGTCTGTCGGCTGTGCGCCATTCTTCATCCACTCAAGAGCGCGGTCTGTATCAATCTTGATTTCAGCCGGTTCTGTAAGCGGGTTGTATGTTCCGATTTCTTCAATAAATCTGCCGTCGCGCGGGAATCTTGAATCAGCAACAACAACACGGTAGAACGGAGCTTTCTTTGCACCGATTCTGCGAAGTCTGATCTTTACCATTAGTTTTCACCTCCGAAAATTTTATAAAAAGCAAATATATGATAAATTTGTTTGCTTACGATAAATTAAAATCCGAACGGAAATCCTTTTCCGCCACCTTTTTGAGCGCGGCGCATTTTGCGTGACATCTGCTTGCCCATAGCACCGCTTGTCATCTGCTTCATCATCTTGCGGGAAGCTTCAAACTGCTTTAAAAGCCTGTTCACTTCTTCAACGCTCACGCCGCTTCCTGCAGCAATGCGCTTTTTGCGGCTGAAGTTTATCTGGTTTGGGTTATCGCGTTCATACGGTGTCATAGAAGAGATAATGGCATCCGTGCGAAGAAGAGCGCGTTCATCTATCTTTACGCCTGAAAGCGCTTTGTGGTCAATTCCCGGTATCATCTTAATGAGGTCGGTCATTGAACCCATATTCTGCATCTGCTTCATCTGCTCACGGAAATCCGTAAGGGTGAATGAGTTTTCGCGAATTTTCTTTTCAAGCTCGATCGCTTGTTTTTCGTCAAAAGCCTGTTCGGCTTTTTCTATAAGAGAAAGAACGTCGCCCATACCGAGAATACGCGAAGCGATTCTGTCGGGGTGGAACTGTTCAATTCCGTCAAGCTTTTCGCCAACACCAACAAACTTTATCGGTTTGCCGGTAACGGCGCGGACAGAAAGCGCGGCACCGCCGCGAGCATCGCCGTCAAGCTTTGTGAGAAAAACGCTGTCAATGCCGAGTGCTTCGTCAAAAGCAGAAGCTGTGCTTACGGCATCCTGACCGCTCATTGCATCTATAACAAGCATAATCTCCGTAGGGGAGACCTCAGCTTTTATGGCTTTAAGCTCATTCATAAGCTCTTCGTCAATGTGAAGACGACCTGCTGTATCAAGGAAAACGACGTCATTCCCGTGCTTGTTTGCATGCTCGATCGCAAGACGTGCAATCTCTACAGGCTTTTTCCCCTCGGCCTTAAATACCGGAATATCAAGCTGAGAGCCGAGCACCTCGAGCTGCTTTATCGCGGCGGGACGGTATATGTCACAGGCAACGAGAAGCGGGCGCTTTGATGCTGTCTTTTTAAGATGCGATGCAAGCTTTGCAATGTTTGTTGTTTTACCTGCGCCCTGAAGACCGACAAACATAACAACCGTCGGTGGCTTTGGAGAGATGTTCAGCTTTTCGCCTTCACTGCCCATAAGAGCACAGATTTCTTCGTTAACTATTTTTACAATCTGCTGTGCGGGGTTAAGTCCTTCAAGAACTTCTGTTCCGACAGCACGCTCGGAAACCTTTGCAACAAAGTCGCGAACGACCTTGAAATTGACATCTGCTTCGAGCAAAGCAAGCTTGATTTCCCGCATGGATTCTTTAATGTCGCGTTCGGTAAGACGTCCTTTTGAACGGAGCTTTTTGAATGCTGCGGAAAGCTTGTCGGTAAGACTTTCAAAAGCCATTTACTGCCTCCTGAAATAAAAAATCAATCATCCAGAGCTTTTGCCAGCGTGCGGATATCCATAGCGCAGGCATCAAGCTCTATGTTTCTGTAGTTTGTGTCGTTTATAGCCATAATACGCTCAGCGGCTTCGGTTATCTTCTTAACGTTGTCCGAAAGTCTGCCGTATTTTTCGGCAAGACCGAGCTTTTCCTCAAAGTTGCGGAGAATTTCTTCGGAGCGGACGATGCTGTCACGCACACCCTGACGGGTGATTCCGAGGTGTTCTGCGATTTCTGCGAGAGATAAATCTTCGTTGTAATAAAGGTCAAAAAGCTCACGCTGCTTTTCCGTAAGAATATCCCCGTAAAAATCAAATAAAATTGTAAGTTCAAGAGAGACGTTTCTCATAACTCATCCTCCTTTGTAAAGTTGATGCGCTTTACAATATGGTATTGTACCACAAAGTATGCCTTTTGTCAAGAGAAATATCAACATATAGTATAAATTTAACATTTGTTTTAATTTTTACTGTTGTAATGCGATGGAAAATTGTGTATAATATATTTTAAAGAAAGTCATCTTCAAAGGAGGTTGGAAAACTGTGAATATGACTTATAAGGAAATAATGCCGGGAATGAAACTGCGCGTTATCGAAAGCGGGCGCTTTGAGACAAATTGTATTTCCGTTCAGTTTCTTTCCCGTTCAAGTGATGAAATTGCAACATCAATGGCGCTTATCCCACGTATCCTGAGGAGAGGAACAACAAAGCATCCGGATATGGAATCGCTTGCGGCGGCTCTCGATGATATGTACGGTACGCGTATAGAACCCGTTTCGCGCAAATACGGTGATATTTCGTCTGCGGGATTTATATGCGATTTCGTTGATATGGAAGAGAAAGTGCTTACCGGCGCGATGAAACTTCTTGGTGAGATTCTTCTCGACCCGAAAACCCGCAACGGTATGTTTCTTGATGAATATACCGACGGAGAGAGAGTTAATCTTATCGACGAAATAAAGTCTGAAATAAACAACAAAATGTCATATGCACTCCGCCGCACAAACGAGTGCATTTTCGGCACTTCTCCGTATGCCGTCAATGAGCTCGGTACGGAGGATGCGGCAGAATGCATTGATAATAAATCGCTCTTTAAATTTTATAAGAAAATGATTTCGTCCTTCCCGTGTGAGATTTTCTTTTGCGGTAATTATACGTATAATGAGGTTGAGCGCGCGGTTCTGTCAGTTTTTAAATCCGGTATGCGTGATAAGGTGACGAAGTTTTCATCGAACCCTCCGGAGTATGAAGCAGAAAAGCGCGTGTGCGAGCGTATGGATATTGCGCAGGCAAGCCTTATTATAAGTATGTATACAAACGAGAAAGATATTTATCTTTCAAAGCTCCTTGCATCTGTCTTAGGCGGAGGAACTTCATCTAAGTTATTCAATAATGTCCGTGAAAAAGAATCCCTCTGTTATTCCACGGGCGCAATGTTTGATTCGTTCAAGAAGGTTATATATATGTACGCAGGCATTGACCCGAAGAATGCTTCAAAGGCAGAAAGGGCAATTCTCCGCGAGTTTAAGAGCTGCATAGATGGAGATATATCGGAAGAAGAGATAACCAATGCAAAAAAAGCAATGATCGATGATCTTCTCACAACCGAGGATTCCGTTTATGCCATGGAAGCATTCTGGCTTCGCTCGTCGCTTCTTGGTGATGAACGTACACCTCGCGAGGTTGCGTCAGCGATAAAAAATGCCGATGGACAAAGAATAGTGGAAGTTGCAAAAGGACTTGTGCCGTCGGTGACGTATCTTCTTACCGGAATGGAGGGAACAGAAAATGAAAGAAAACTCTTACCTGAGCTGTAATCAGAAAATGATATCGCATACCTGCGGTAACGGTCTGAAAATATGTGTATTCCCGAAGCCCGGTTTTCGCAGAGCTTATGCAATGCTTGCAGTGAACTACGGTTCTGTTGATATTACATTTACATCCGGAAATGAAGAATACACATCACCGCTCGGTGTAGCACATTTTCTCGAGCATAAGGTCTTCGAACAGCCGGATGGGGGGAACGCCTTGCAGACTTTTGCAAAAACCGGGGCGTCACCGAATGCGTTTACAAGCAAAACAATGACCGCATATCACTTTTCGGGAACAGAAAAGTTTATGCACAACCTTGAGATCCTTCTTGATTTTGTAACCTCGCCGTATTTCACGGTTGAGAATGTTGCCAAAGAGCAGGGAATAATCGGTCAGGAAATCAGTATGGTAAACGACCGCCCCGGTTGGAAGGTATATGAAAATCTTATGTCGTCGCTGTATTCCGTGCATCCGGCAAAGGATTCTATAATCGGAACGGTAGAAAGTATCGGGAAAATAACACGGGAAACGCTGTTTAAGTGCTATAATACATTCTATGTCCCGTCGAACATGACACTTTGCGTTGCAGGAGATGTTTCTGCTGAAAAAATTATCGCTACGGCAGAATCTATGCTTTCCCGCGAAAGGATAGTGCTTCCGGCGCGAGATTATGGCTGTGAACCGGCACACGTTGCAAGAGCGTTTGTCGAAGAAAGGATGGAAACTGCGATTCCTCTTTTCGGTATAGGTGCAAAATGTATGCTTCGTACTGACGGAGAAGATGGAATGAGAAACCGTCTTGTTGCAGAGCTTGCGGCAGATGTTCTTGCAGGACCATCCTCGCGTCTTTATGCAAAGCTTTACGGCAACGGAGATATTGGTGCTGAGTTTGATGCAGAAGCAATGGTTTTACCCGGAAGCATCGCGATGATGATATCGGGCGAAAGCAGAAATCCGCAAAAAGTTCTCGATGAAGCTGTTGCGGCAGCGCAGTCTCTTGCGACTGATATCGATTACAGCTATTTCAACAGAATAAAGAAGGCGAACTTAGGTGCTTCACTTCGCTCTCTTGACAGGGTGAAATCTCTTTGCCACGAACAGGTTGAGGCAACATTTGCCGGATATGACTATCTTGACACAATAGATGTGATGAATGAGATTTCAGCAGCCGAAGTTTCGGCTTTTATCGGCAAGATGTTCAAAGAAGACAGAATTTCTCTTTCTGTTGTCAGCGGAAAGTAGGTGCGCATATGAAGAACCATATCGCTTTTCCGGGACTTGGATTGGAGTTTACACTTAACCGTGTTGCATTTGAGGTTTTCGGACGTCCTATATACTGGTATGCCATAATAATAGCATCAGGATTTCTGCTTGCCGTGTTTTACGGCTTTCATCGCAGCCGTGAGTTTAAGCTATCTGAGGATAACATCAGTGGGATGCTTACCGTGGCAGTACCGCTTGCGATTGTCTCGGCAAGAGCGTATTATGTTATCTTTGAATTTGATAGATACCGCAATAACCTCATCAGTGTTTTGTATATCTGGGAAGGTGGTATAGCGATTTACGGTGCAATAATCGGTGCAATAATCGGTGCATATATTTATTGTCGTTATAAAAAAATGAGCATTGTGCGCTTTCTCGATATTGGTGCGCTGGGACTCATGATAGGACAAGCGATAGGTAGATGGGGGAATTTTGTAAACGCCGAGGCGTTTGGCGGTGTGACAACTCTTCCGTGGCGTATGCAAATCGGAAACGGAGCGTGCGTCCATCCGACATTTCTTTATGAATCGCTCTGGAATGCGACTGGGTTTGTGATTCTTCACTTTTATTCAAAGCATAGACGCTTTGACGGTGAGATTTTCTGGCTGTATGTTCTCTGGTACGGCGTCGGCCGTGCAATCATAGAAGGGCTGCGTACTGACAGTTTGTATTTCTTTGGTACCGGCATTCGTACATCTCAGGCTTTGGCACTGATAACGGCAATTGCGGCAGTGATTGTCCTTGTATATAATTATAAAAGAATAAAATCGGAGGTAAAAACAAATGAGTGCAGTAATAATTGACGGAAAGGCAACTTCAAAAAAACTTCGCAGAGAGGTTTATGATAAGGTTAAAAAGCTCGGCGATATGGGAATTAAAGCAGGTCTTGCTGTTGTTATAGTTGGTGATGATCCGGCAAGCCGTACATATGTCAACAATAAAAAGAAGGCCTGCGCAGAGTGCGGAATTTACAGTGAGGAATATGCTCTCCCGGCAGAGACAACAGAAGCGGAACTTCTCACTCTTATAGACAAACTTAACAACAAAGAGGATATAAACGGTATTCTCGTTCAGCTTCCTGTGCCAAAGCACATTTCTGAGGATAAAATCATAAATGCAATCCGTCCGGATAAGGATGTAGATGCATTCCATCCGCAGAATGTCGGAAAGATTATGACCGGAGATTTTGATTTTCTTCCGTGTACTCCGGCGGGTGTTATGGCTCTTTTTGAAGAATACGGGATTGATGTTGCGGGTAAGCGCGCGGCTGTTATCGGGCGTTCCAACATCGTCGGCAAGCCACAGTCTATGCTCCTTCTGCACAAGAACGCAACCGTTACCATTTGCCATTCAAAGACACGTGATCTTGCAAAAATCCTGCGCGAATCTGATATTATCGTTGCGGCAGTAGGAAGAGCCGGATTTGTTACAGGTGATATGGTTTCCGAAGGTGCTGTCGTTATGGATGTCGGTATAAACAGAAACGCAGAAGGAAAACTCTGCGGTGATGTTGATTTTGCGTCCGTTGAGCCGAAGGCTTCTTTCATCACTCCGGTACCCGGCGGTGTCGGTCCTATGACAATTACAATGCTTATGAAAAACACCTTAAAGGCAGCTTGCATACAAAACGGCGTAAATATCTGACAAATTCGTTGAAAATTTAGATATTTTTGGGTTGACAAACAACGCCAAAAAGCGTATAATATATTTTGTGGCGTCATAACGCCGCAGTTATGGAGTCTGCTATGCGTATTAATATTAAACAACTTCGCGACGGAAGCTTAACCGAAAAGCAATTTGAGTTTAAGCTTGATATCTCGGATACAGAGCCGTCTGTTGCCGCTCCGATAACAGAC
>SVLF01000013.1 GCA_015068085.1 Oscillospiraceae bacterium | reverse complement strand
TTATATTATCCGAAACCTGAATATAAATTTTCTCGTTTCTCTTAAGTGCCACAAAATCAATCTCTTTTTTATATAAGACACCTGCATAAACCTCATAGCCCCGTCTGAGCAATTCCATTGCAACGATATTTTCAATCACTCTGCCGTTATCTAAGTTTTTCGTGCCGAGCTTGGCATAACGGAAAGTATGATCGCTCAAATAATACTTATCATTAGAAGCAAGATACTTTTTACCTTTAATGTCATATCTGCGGAACTTATAGAAAGCAAAGGCATTGCAAAGATAATTCAGATAGTTACCAACCGTCTTATGATTGATTTTATCCTTGTTTGAGGTGAGAGTATCTGTAATGCTTCTTGCGGAGGTTAAGTTAGATACGTTATCCATCAAGAATTGGGAAATTCTATCCATCAAAGCAGGATTTTTAATATTATACTTTTGGCGTATATCTCTTAAAATCAAGGTGTCAAAAACGGTTTCGATATAATCGTATTTATCCTCTTGCTCTTTATACAGATAAGAGCCGGACATACCGCCTTCAAGCATATAGTTATCAAAAGCAGTATATTTGTCTGTCAAACCAAAGTAATGAACA
This sequence comes from Oscillospiraceae bacterium, assembly GCA_015068085.1. Lineage (GTDB taxonomy): Bacteria > Bacillota > Clostridia > Oscillospirales > JAAYXM01 > SIG480. The sequence goes on along the minus strand of SVLF01000013.1, from coordinate 52,680 downwards.
TACTCGACAAAAGAGAATGGGTACACTTTGATTTCAAAAGTTCTTCCGGTAAACAATGTTGCTAAGTCCGAGCTGAGCAGGAAAGCATTAGAACCCGTGATATAAATATCATACATCTCGGTTGCGTGAAGGTTGTTTATGCAAAGCTCAAAATTATCACACATTTGAATCTCGTCAATTAAAACAAAATTCTCCTTGCCCTCTGCATAATTGCTTTCAATATATTCATTAAGAGCCTTGTATTCTTTAAGGTTATCATACTTAGACAGATTAAAGTTGATATGAATAATATTAGCGTCAGCAATGTTTTTTTGCACATAGGCTTTGAAAGCCTCCAACAGCTTTGATTTACCCGAACGTCGTACACCCGTCAAAACTTTAATATCGGGAGTTCCGATAACATTGATCATTTTATCTAAGTATTGCTTTCTTTCAATCAATTTCACAGAAAATCACCTCGCAAAGTTATTATACCACGTTCGTTTCCCAAAATCAATAGATTTTCACTTTTGGGAAACAAACGGTTGTATGCATAAATGGTATAACCTTTTTGTTTTATAAGAGGAATGCCGAAACACAAAAACACACCCGTCAGTCTGTGAATATACAAACTGACGGGTGTGCTTGCGTCGCAGCAGCCGGAAGCTCCGGCAATATTAAATTATAGCGGATTTTTCGCTAAAAGTCAATAGCGAAAAACTTTCTATGTATAATAGTGTTATACTGAATTGAAAGTGGTGACTATATGCCGTTATACAAACGAATACGCGATTTGCGCGAGGACAAAGATATAACACAGGCACAGATGGGAGAAATTCTGTCATGCAGTCAGAGAGTATATAGTAATTATGAGCGCGGAGATATTGATATTCCGACGGCTACGCTTATAAAAATTGCAGATTTTCATAATGTTTCTGTAGATTACCTTATGGAAAGAACGGACAACCCCGAGATGAATAAATGACAAGTAAGATGAAAGGGGCTGTAGCAAAACAGCCCAGAGCGCATAAAGTGTAAAAGTGATATTTTTTTGCAGATAACATCGAAAAAGTATATGGTATGAAGTTTGAAAGTAAATTGAAAATTCGGCAGAAGCCGAATTTGAGGATTTAGTTACACTTTATGCTATGAACAAATCGGACCTCTCGACGTACTTATGTACTACTTCGGGTCCGATTTGCTCATTCTGCACTATTTTTCTAAAGCCCCAAAGGGATTGTAGCAAAATGCATTTCGCTACAATCCCTCTTTTTTAATTTAACTCTATTTCTTTTAACATTTTATGCAACAGGGGAATATCATCTTTTACGGTTTCAAAAACTATTCTGTAATCAACTTCACCATAATCATGTACAATCCGGTTGCGAAGTCCTCTGATTGCAAGCCAGGGTATATTTTTGTATGCGATTTTAAATTCATCCGTGAGCCTTGCAGTGTTCTCTGAAATCTGAATCAACCGGAACATCACAGAATCAAGAAGAACTTCATCATCACCAAAATTTTCCCAAAGCAAATGCCCGGTGTGCGCCATAAGAAACTCAATGTCTGACAGGAGTTTAGCCAGATAATATTTATCGTTTTTTACATTATCCATATATCTTCACTCCGTCCTTTAATATTTCTTGAAGCAGTTCAAAGTTATTTTTCAGCTGGTCAATATGAAGAATATCGACTTTTTTATTCATTTCCTGTCTTAAGGCTTCTGTCAGTTCAAAAAAAGCAAGACCCGAAATCTTTGTCGATATGAGCAAATCAACATCGCTTCTTTCCGTTGCTTTATCCTTCGAGTATGAACCAAACAGATAACAGTATTCAACATTGTACTTGTCAAATACTTTTTTACACGCATCGGCAATTGCTTCGCACGTAAGGATTCCATGTTCTTCATCAACAAACCCATACTCAGCAAGCTTTCCCATCATATATTTATACTTCTGCGATCCTACCTTTTTCGGGTCATTTTCATAATTAATATATGTTCGTAACGGAATTTCAAGATACACAGCGCTTTGCTTTTGAGTTAAACCCTTACTTTGCCTTAATTCTTTTAAACTCACAAGTTCCCCTCCTTTAAATCCTCTGCTATTATAGTATACACCTTCTGTTTAAAATATGCAACAACAATATGCAAAAATTGCATATTGTTGTTGTTTTTCATATGCAACTTTTGCATATGAAAAACAGGAGACAGATAACCGTTTTGATTATCTGCCTCTTTTTTATTTCTTCTTAAGTTTTTCAAAAAAGCTTTTGCGTTCGGTGTAAGACTCATCGCCCACCGATTTTGCAAACTCGTGCAAAAGATCCTTCTGTTTCTTTGAAAGATTTTTCGGAACTTCAATGTTCACGCGCACAAACTGGTCTCCGCGCCGCGTGGTATTAAGCACCGGAACGCCCTTTCCGCGAAGGCGGAATACAGTGCCGGTCTGCGTACCCTCAGGCACTGTGTATTTGACCTTACCGTCAAGCGTCGGAACCTCAATCTCCGCGCCGAGAACTGCTTGTGTGAACGTAATCGGCACATCGCACATAATGGATGTTCCGTCACGTGTGAGAATATGGTGCGGACGGACGGAAACCGTGACAAGAATATCACCGTTGGGTCCTCCGTTTGTTCCCGCATTACCCTCGCCGCGAAGCGGAACTGTCTGTCCGTCATCAATTCCGGCGGGGATGTTGATTGAAAACGTCTTTGTAGCGCGCTCCTTACCGGTACCCCCACACTTTTTACACGGGGTTTTTATAATCTTACCCGAACCGCCGCAAGTCGGGCAGACGCCGGAGCTTGAAACCATACCGAGCGGTGTACGGCGCGTGGTGCGAACCGTTCCCGAGCCGTGGCACGTCTGGCAGGTCTCTGCGCTTGTGCCTTTTTCAGCACCAGAGCCTCCGCAGGATGAGCAACGCTCTGTGCGCGTAACGTTAATCTCCTTCTTACAACCGAAAGCTGCTTCCTCAAATGATAGAATGAGATTTACGCGCAAACTCTCGCCGCGGGTTGGTGCGTTTCTGCGGCTGCCGCCGCCAAATCCGCCACCACCGCCGAAGAATGAGCCGAATATGTCGCCGATATCAAAGTCTTCAAATCCGCCGAAGCCTCCGAATCCACCGCCGCCGGCACCGAAGTTCGGGTCAACACCCGCATGGCCGAACTGGTCATACTTCTGGCGCTTTTCGGCATTGGAAAGAACCTCATAAGCCTCGTTTACTTCCTTGAACTTTTCCTCAGCCTCTTTATTGTCCTTGTTAAAGTCAGGATGGTATTTTTTTGCAAGCTTGCGGTATGCGCTTTTAAGCTCTGCATCCGTAGCCGTTTTTGCCACACCCAACACTTCATAATAATCGCGTTTATCTGCCATAGAATCATCTCCCTATTCTGTGGGGGTTTATGTTTTCTTCGGGGATAGAAAAAACGTTTTGGAATGGGAAAACCAAACCCGAAGTAGTACGAAAGGTACGTCGAGGGGGAGGTTTTCCCATAACAAAAGGCATTTTCAAAATGCCTTTTGTGTTCCGGAGCGTTTTTACATCTCCGATTAGTCTACCTGTGTGAAGTCTGCATCTACAACGTTGTCACCGTTAGGTGCACCTGCATCTGCGCCCATATCAGGAGCGCCCTGTGCTGCCTGTTGTTGCGCAGCCGCTTCCTTATAAAGCTTCTCGGAAATTTCGTAGAACTTCTTTGTAAGAGCCTCGGTCTGTGCCTTGATAGCCTCGGTATCATTACCCTTAAGAGTTTCTTTGAGCTTCTCAATCTCAGCAGTTACGCCTGCCTTTTCGTCCTCGGTTACTTTGTCGCCGAGCTCAGAAAGAGCCTTCTCAGTCTGATAAACCATCTGGTCTGCGTTGTTGCGAACATCAACCTCTTCACGGCGCTTCTTGTCTTCCTCGGAATACTGCTCTGCTTCCTTGACAGCCTTGTCGATATCCTCCTGAGAAAGGTTTGTGGAAGAAGTGATTGTGATGTTCTGCTCTTTGCCTGTGCCGAGATCCTTTGCCTTAACGTTTACGATGCCGTCGGCGTCGATGTCAAAGGAAACCTCAATCTGCGGTACGCCGCGCGGAGCAGGGGAGATTCCGTCAAGGTTAAAGCGACCGAGAGTTTTGTTGTATGCAGCCATCTCGCGCTCACCCTGAAGAACATGGATTTCAACGGACGGCTGGTTGTCTGCAGCAGTAGAGAAAATCTGGCTCTTGTTTGTCGGGATAGTTGTGTTGCGCTCAATAAGCTTTGTGAATACGCCGCCCATTGTCTCAATACCGAGAGAAAGGGGAGTTACGTCAAGAAGGAGAATGTCCTTAACGTCACCTGCAAGAACACCGCCCTGGATAGCCGCGCCCATTGCAACACATTCGTCCGGGTTAATGCCCTTGAACGGCTCTTTGCCTGTGTAGTTCTTAACAGCATCGGAAACTGCCGGAATACGTGTAGAACCACCAACGAGGAGAACCTTTGAAAGATCTGACGGTGCAAGACCTGCATCACTCATTGCCTGACGAACCGGAACCATTGTGCTGTCAACGAGGTCAGCAGTAAGCTCATTGAACTTTGCGCGGGAGAGAGTGAGGTCAAGGTGCTTCGGACCTGTTGCATCCGCCGTGATGTACGGAAGGGAAATGTTTGTTGTTGTAACACCGGAAAGCTCAATCTTTGCCTTCTCGGCAGCTTCACGGATTCTCTGCATTGCCATCTTGTCGTTTGTGATGTCAACACCGTTTTCCTTTTTGAACTCATCAACAATCCACTTTGCAACGCGGTTATCAAAGTCGTCACCGCCGAGACGGTTGTTACCTGCCGTTGCAAGAACCTCAACAACTCCGTCACCGATCTCAAGGATAGATACGTCAAACGTACCGCCGCCGAGGTCGTAAATCATAATCTTCTGATCTGTTTCCTTATCAAGGCCGTAAGCAAGAGCAGCAGCTGTCGGCTCGTTGACAATACGAAGAACCTCAAGACCTGCAATCTTACCTGCATCCTTTGTTGCCTGCCGCTGGCTGTCTGTAAAGTAAGCCGGAACGGTGATAACCGCCTGAGTTACCTTAGAGCCGAGATACGCTTCAGCATCCGTTTTAAGCTTTGTGAGAACCATCGCTGAAATCTCCTGCGGAGAATACGCTTTGCCGTCGATGTTTACCTTGTAGTCCGAGCCCATCTCACGCTTAATGGAAGAGATTGTGCGGTCGGGGTTTGTAACAGCCTGACGCTTTGCAACCTGACCGACGATTCTCTCGCCGTCCTTTGAGAATGCAACAACGCTCGGTGTTGTTCTTGCGCCCTCTGCGTTAACGAGAACGGTCGGCTCTCCGCCTTCCATAACTGCAACGCAGGAGTTTGTTGTACCTAAGTCAATACCAATGATTTTAGACATTTTAATTTACCTCCAATTATATAAATGATATGTTTTTACTTTAAATTCTCAAAAAAGTGCTTGCTCTTTTTTGAAGCAAATCTTAATTTGCGACCTTTACCATTGCCGGTCTTACAACTCTGTCGCCGAGCTTTGCACCCTTCTGGAACACCTCGGAAACTGTGTTTTCGCCGAGCTCTTCGTTTTCCTCATGCATAACCGCGTTATGGAAGTTCGGGTCAAACGCCTCTCCCGCGGGGTCAAGGATTTCAACCTTCAGCTTTGAAAGCGTGTTGCAAAATTCGGTGAAGATAAGCTCAACACCCTTTTTGTAACCCTCATCCGCACACGGGGTTGCAAGCGCGCGTTCAAGGTTATCATACACTCCGAGAAAAGCTCCGGCAGCAGCCGCTGTTGAATCGTTATAAAGCACTTCCTTTTCCTTTGCCGTGCGCTTTCTGTAGTTATCATACTCTGCCGCAAGGCGAAGGTATTTGTCGTTTGCCTCCTTCAGTGCCGCCTCTGCCTTCTCAAGTTCAGTCGGCTCGGGTTTCTCTTCCGGCGTACCGACAGCTTCTTTTTCCGCATCGGTTTCTGTCATTTCCTCTTCAAGCGTTGTCTTTTCATTTTCTGCCATTTATCTGTGTACCTCCTATTCGGTGAAGAACGAGTCCTTCAGAAGCTTGTTGAAGCCTGTTATAAAATAGTTAAGGTTTGCGGCAACCTTGGCGTAATCCATACGCCGTGGACCTACAATACCGATAACACCTTGTAAATTTTTACCCAAATCATACGTTCCGTATACAATTCCTGCATCTTTCAAGGGCAGATCATTGTTTTCTGTGCCTATTGAATAGCGAATCTGACCGGGAAGCACATCATCGGAAAAATGCTCCTGAGCATGACGGATAATGCCCTGCTTGTCGGTAAGATAAGAGAGAAGCTCCTGTGCCTTTTCCGGGTCGCGGTATTCGGGGTGGTTGAGAATACGCGAAATACCGTCAAGATAGACATCTCCCTCGCGCGTTTCGTCCAGCACCTCTCCGGCAAACTCTGCAACGTCAACAATAAGTGATGCAAGCTCTCCTGCCTCCGATGCGGCACGCTTTATAAGAGAAAGGGAAATCTCATCAAGCGTTTTTTCGGTAAAATACATATTTAATATGCGGGTGGCTATGAAAATCTCGTTTTCGGATGGGGGATAGCCGAGCTTTATACGCTTGTTCTTTAAAATTCCCGAGCTTGTAACCACAACGGCGATTGCCGTTCGCGGTTCGATGAGAAAGACGTCAAACTTCTTGACCTTCTCACTGGATGCGTGCGTCGTCAGCGTGTAGGTCGTATAATTTGTAAGCTGAGAAACCAGACGCCCAAACTCACGGAGCATCTTTTCAAGCTCACGCATCCGGCTTCCTAAAGCACGGTTGATTGCTTCCGCCTCGCTCACGCTTATCTGCTGCGGCTGCATAAGCTCGTTTACATAAAGACGATAGCCGGCTGTGGACGGAACTCTGCCGGCCGAGATGTGCGGCTGTTCGAGATATCCGAGCTCTTCAAGCTCGCTCATTTCATTTCGTATCGTTGCAGGGGAAACATCAAGCCTCCCTCTTGCCGCAATTATCTTCGAGCCGACAGGCTCGGCATTTTCAATGTACTCATCTATAATGGCTTTCAATATCCGCCTTTTTCTGTCACTAAGGCTCAAGCGCTGTCACCTCACAATCATTTTTATATTTTAGCACTCTCGTTCCCCGAGTGCTAATCTTATTTTACTCCTTTTTTTGAATATGTCAAGACGTTTTTTGTAAAATGTAATAATTTTTTAACAAAAATAGCGAATTTGCGCGAAATTCGCGGTTTATTTTGAACTTTTAAAAAGTTTCGGTTTGACCAAATTTTGGTTCGGTTTTAGCACTCGAAGCATCGGTTTGTTAATTTTACATATCCGGTCTGCATTAAAACAGCGGCAGTTACGGCAAATTTTATGCAAAAACACCTTTTCCCGCACATATATGCCATCTCAGCCGGCAGCAAACCGGGAATACGCAACAAACGGCGCATTTTGTATGAACCGAAAATATTCAATTTTAAAAATTGACGTTTCGTATTATATATGGTAAAATATATAATGTATGAATGTAAAAAGGAGAATTTTCACGCTATGCTGATACTTGACGAATATAAGCTTCGCATAAATGCACTTGATGCGCCGATTGAAGAGCTTTCCCGCGCGCTTGATATTGACGGAATAAAAAACGAACTTACAGAGCTTGAGAAACAGACAGAGGCAGAAGATTTCTGGGGCGACCTTGAAAACTCACAGGTTGTTCTCAAAAGAATTTCCCGTATAAAGGAAAAGCTTGCAAAATTTGACGGTTTTGTTTCCGACCTTGCCGATATCCGTGCACTGTTTGAGCTTGCGGAAGAAGCAGAGGATGAGGAGGCTGCCGAAGAAGTCGGAGAGCTTTTAACCGCTCTTGAAAAAGCGCTTGCCGATGCAAGAATAGAAACGCTTCTCTCCGGTGACTACGACGCAAACAATGCGATTATGAGCTTCCAGGCGGGAGCCGGAGGCACCGAGGCTCAGGACTGGGCGGAAATGCTTTACCGTATGTACACCCACTGGGCAGAGCGCCATGGCTATACTTATAAAATCTTAGACTATATCGACGGCGATGAGGCTGGGCTTAAAAGCGCAAGCATCCTTATCGAGGGTGAAAATGCTTATGGTTACTTAAAGAGCGAAATGGGCGTTCACCGCCTTGTGCGTATATCTCCGTTTGACTCTTCGGGCCGCCGCCACACGTCGTTTGCCGCACTTGAAGTTATGCCGGAAATCACGGACGACGTTGAGGTTGAAGTTCGCACGGAAGATCTTAAGGTTGATACTTACCGTGCATCCGGAGCGGGCGGTCAGCACGTCAACAAGACAGAATCGGCAATACGAATCACGCATATTCCTACCGGAATAGTTGTTGCGTGCCAGAATGAGCGCAGCCAGCATCAGAACCGCGAGGTCGCAATGCGTATGCTGAAATCAAAGCTTATTGAAATAAAAGAACGCGAGAATTTAGAGAAGATTGAGGATATCAAGGGCGAACAGAAGCTCATCGAGTGGGGAAGCCAGATCCGTTCATATGTTTTTATGCCCTACACCCTTGCAAAGGATCACCGCACGGGATTTGAAAACGGAAACATCGGGGCAGTTATGGACGGCGATATCGACGGCTTTATAAACGCGTACCTCACACAAATGGCATCGCAAGGAAAGACAGATAAATAGGTAAGAAGTTGAAACTTTTACAGACGGCATCACGGAAAACCGATAAGTAACAACACAAGGAAGGCATTATGCGGATAAAAGAACTGTTTGCGACGTTCGGGTCGCTTGACAACAGACAGCTTTCTCTGAAAGACGGTCTTAATATTGTTCATGGACGCAACGAGGCGGGGAAATCCACCTGGGGTGCGTTTATCCGCGCTATGCTTTACGGGATCTCCACTCGCGAAAAGGCGCGGGCAGGATATATTCCCGACAAAGAAAGATATCTTCCGTGGAACGGAAGCCCGATGTATGGAAAATGCACACTTATTTCCGGTGGCGATGAAATCTCCATCGAGCGCACAAGCGGAAAAAGCGGCGTGTTTTCAAAGGTTGAAGCAAAAAATCTCTCGCGCGGCGGGGCGGCTCCCACCGGAGAAGAGCTTTGCGGCATTGCGCGAGGCGTGTATGACCGCTGTGCTTTTATCGGTCAGGCAAAGCTCGATATTGACCGCGACGCAGACACCGAAAGGAGAATTCTCTCGCTTGCATCAAGCGGCGAGGAAACCGTTTCCGCCCGCGAGGTTATTTCACGCCTCGAAAGGAGCCAACGGCTTATCCGCTCTCCCCGCGGACTTGGTACTCTTTGCGACCTTGAAAAAGAAATAACAAAAAAGATATCTGATATAGAATATGCCAGAAGCACGGCAGACGAGCTTGCACGGACAGAAGAAAGCCTTGCAGTATATGCACGCGAAGAAAAAGCGCTTCTCCGCGCCATAGAAATTGCCCGTGCCGAAGAGAAAAAAAATGCGAGGTTGGTTTCTATCCGTGCAGAGGAAGCTCTCCGCGAGGCAGAAGAAAAAATAAGAAAATACGATAATTACCCGACGAAAGCGGACTACGAACTGCTTTCTGCGGACATATCAACGCTCAATCATCTCTCACTTTCGGAGCAGGCAATAAAGGCAACCCTTGCGGCAGATGAACAGGAATACGAAAACGCTGTGAAGGAGATCTCCGAAAGCCGTGCATTTGCCGGAATGAATCTGGTGCTGGCAAGAGAACGCGCCAAGGCTGATACAGAACGGCTTGAGCAATCCCGAAAGCGTAAGGTCTCACCCGCCGGTATTATTTCTCTTTGCGCTGCACTTCTTCTTGCCGGTGGCTCTTTTGCAATGTACATGGCAGGAAATATGCCTGTTTTTGCAGCAGGTATCGCTTGCTCAGTTTGCTTTGCGGTAGCGGGCTTTACACTTCTTCTCACTTCCGGAAAACGGGAAATGCGGGAATGCATCAGAGAAATTACCGAGCGATATGGCGGAGCGGACAGAGAAACAATAGAGAAAGCGCTTTTCTCTTACAGTACCGCGCTTTCACGTGTTGATGATGCGCTCGGTCAGCTGACGGAAAAACGCGAGGCACAAAGCGAGCTTTCCGGAAAACTTGAATTTTCCAAAAAAGCTGTCACAGAAATGCTTTTGCGTTTCGGAATAAATGCTGCAACTGCTGAAGACGGCAAAAATATCATGAAAACGATGGCAGACGAGCGCGAAGCCGCCTATACCGACCTGCGCGAGGCGCGTATACGCGCAGACGCCATAAATTCTGCTCAGCCAAGCGACGAGGACACAATAGAATATACAGAAGACGAAATCCCCGCATCTTCTCTCGCAGATCTTACCTTTGCAGTTGAAGAAAAAGCGGCGATAAGAAAAAATTTTGAGCTTGCGCTCGCGGCACTGCGCGAGCGCCTTTCGGGGGTTGATATCTCCCGCGCGGAAAGCGAACTTGATATGATGCACAAAAAAGAAGCAGAGCTCACGCGTTCGTTTGATGCTTTTTCGCTTGCAATTAAATGCATCGGCGAAGCAGATGCTGAGCTTTCCGAGCGTTTTTCTCCCGAGGTTGAAAAGCGCACATCGGAAATCTTCTCTGCGCTCACGGGCGGCTCCTTTGAAGTCGTAAGAATACGTAATCGCGATTTTGATATGGATGTTGCAACAGGTGTTGCAAGCGCGCGCCGTGATGGGCTTTTCCTCTCCCGCGGAACTCTTGATGAGCTGTATTTCTCACTGCGCCTTGCGCTGTGCGAGCTTATCCTTCCGGAAGGGTCTTCTCCGCCGATAGTGCTTGATGATGCATTCGTAAACTTTGATAGCGAGCGTCTTTCCCGCGCTCTGTTGTTCCTGAAAGAGCTTTCACAGAAGAGGCAGATAATCCTTTTTTCATGCCATGAACGCGAAGCGGCTTTCTTTAAGAACGACAGCGAAGTAAACATTATAAACCTGTAAATTGAGGGGTGTCCAAGTCATGAAAAAGTGGAAAAAAGTCATTATAATTCTTCTTTGCATAGCCGTTGTGCTGGCAATCGCGGGATATGCAGCCTATAACATAGCATTTAACTTTGTTCAGGACAAGATGATAGAAACAATGCTTGACTCTATGCTCGATTCCGGCGATGTTTCCGTAGAAGAGCTTGAGCTTATGGCAGAGGTAACGCTTCCGGAAGAGCCGGCAACACCGTCTGAAAGCATCTCTCCCCACGTGCAGGAATCAGCTGTGTCCGCGGCATCCGAAAGCTCCGCACCTGCCGAAAAAGAGAAGGCAAAAACAGAATCAAAGCCTTCTCAAAAACAACCGTCAAAGCCACAGGTCAAACAGGAACAAAAAACCGAAACCAAAACTGAAAATAAACCCGCAGAAGAAAAAAGAACAGAAGCCGTTGATAAAATGACACAAAAAATATCAGACTCCATCACCCGCGCGGACAAGCGCGCAATGGCACGGCTTGTTACCTCGCATCTTTCGGCGGCAGACATAAAGTACCTTGCGGGACTTATCGCAGGCGGCCTTACCCGCGAAGAGAGGAGCGCAGCATACCGCCTTGCAAAGCAACGCTTTTCCGGAGAAGAGCTCGAGCTTGTTTCGATGTACTACCATCGTTACAAAAAGCAGATAATGATAGAACCCGATTACCCGGTAAAGTAACCTGTTCTCTCCCTGGCGGGAGAGGATAGGAAAAGCATAACACAAACCCGATTACCCGGTAAAATAACCTATTCTCTCCCTGGCGGGAGAGGATAGGAAAAGCGTAACACAAACCCGACTACCCGGTAAAGTAACAATCATGCAAAAGCTGGTGTGTTAATATGGAACAAAAAGAAAAAATGCTTTCAAAAATCGAAAATTTCCGTCTGCCGGGATTCAATGAAATTCCCGATGTAGGGTTGTTTCTGGAGCAGACAACAAAATACATTTCAAATATTCTTGCACCTCTCGAGGGGGTAACAATAACAAGCTCAATGATAAGCAACTATGTAAAGAGAAGGCTTATCAAAAACCCTGTTAAAAAGCAGTATGACCGCGAACAGATTGCGTATCTCATATTCATCGCTGTTGCAAAATCAGTGCTCAGCCTTGAAAATATTCAGCTTTTCATCTCGCTTCAGACAAAAAGCTATACCGCAGAGATTGCATATGAATATTTCTGCCGTGAATTTGAAAGCATTTTGCGTTGTGTTTTTGAAAGGCGTGCGGTTCCCGAAATGAGCGGAACAAAAAACAGAAATACCGAGCTTAAAAATATGCTCCGCAATACCATTATCACCGCAGTTCATAAGGTGTATCTTGAAACATTTTTCGCAACGCTTGACGAGGAAACGGAAAAATGAACAAATTAAACGAATATATAAACAGCGGAAAATTTTCCGTTCTTGAAAAATCTGATACCTTAACAAAATTTCTGTGCCGCAGTGAGACGCAGACAGAAAACGTCGGTGAGTTTTTTGCAAACGAAACACCTCCTGGCGCAGTCGTTGCATTCCGCGGAGGAATGGGTGCGGGAAAAACTGCATTTGTCCGTGGTTTTGCCCGCGGACTCGGTGAAAAGGGAAGAGTAACAAGCCCTACATATACAATTGTAAACGAATATCTCACAACTCCGCCTCTGTTTCACTTTGACCTTTACCGGCTCGAGAGTGCAGACGAGCTTTTTGAGATAGGGTTTGACGACTATCTCACCCGCGGCGGCATCTGTATGATAGAGTGGTCGGAAAACGCAGACGGAGAAGTGAGCTTTTCTCACCGGATAGATATCCAACGCGCGGAAGATGATGAAAATGCGCGTATCATAACCATATCAAGAGCATAGGAAAAGAAGGTTTTACTAATGAAAATTCTTGCAATAGAGGCATCTGCAAAGGCGGCAAGCGTCTGCATTTCCGAGGACGGAAAAATCCTCGGCGAGGTGTTTTTAAACTGCGGACTTACCCACAGCGTTACCGTTATGCCGTCGGTGGAATGGCTTCTTAAAACCGCCGGCCTTCGCCTTGCCGATATTGACAGGCTTGCAATAACCCGCGGTCCCGGCTCGTTCACAGGTCTTCGCATCGGTATGGCAGCAGTAAAAGGGCTTGCCTTCGGTGCCGATATCCCGTGTTGCGGCGTATCTACGCTTGAGTGCGCGGCATACGGTGCAAGAGAGTGCGGGAAAATTATCTGTGCAGTAATGGACGCGCGTGCCGGGCAGGTTTACAATGCGCTTTTCCGCGTGGAAAACGGAAAGCTTTCCCGCATATGCCCTGACCGTGCAATAAAGATATCCGAGCTTTATGAAGAACTTATCGCTTACGGCGATGTTATCCTCACAGGCGACGGCGCAGAGCTTGTTCACGGTGAAACAGGAGGCAAATTCACTCTTGCTCCCGAGCATATCAGGTATCAACGCGCCGCATATGTTGCCTCTCTCGGCGAAACGGCAGAGTGTGTTCCTGCCGGAGAGCTTTTACCAGAGTATATCCGTCTTCCGCAAGCTGAACGCGAAAGACTTGAAAGATTAAAGAAAGAAGGAAATTAAAATGAAGGTAGCACTTGGCGCAGACAGCGCAGGATTTGCAATGAAAGAAAAGATTATCGCCCATTTGAATGAGCGCGGTATCGAAACGGTTGATGTCGGAGCATACAATGCAGAATCAAGCCATTATCCCGAATTTGCATATAAGGTTGCAAAAAGCGTTTCGGAAAAGAGCGTGGATTTCGGCATCCTCGTATGCGGCACGGGAATAGGTATGAGCATTGCCGCAAATAAAGTAGCCGGCGTGCGTGCATCCGTTTGCTCGGAGCATTTTTCCGCAAAATACACGCGCCTGCACAACGATGCAAACATACTCTGCCTTGGCGCGCGCGTCATCGGCGAGGGGCTTGCCATTGAGCTTTGCGACATTTTCCTCGACACTCTCCCCGAGGGTGGCCGCCATGCCGCACGTGTTGATATGATACGCGAAATTGAGGCGGGCACATACAACATATAACCAAAGAATAAGGAGGAAAAGCGTATGAAGCTTTTACAGCTGCAGTATTTTGTAACGGCATGTAAGTATAATAATATTACGCGCGCGTCGGAAGAACTGCACATCTCCCAACCGTCCATATCAAATGCAATAAAAGAGCTTGAAGCGGAATTTGGCGTAACTCTTTTCAAACGTTTAAAAAAGGGGTTTACGCTGACACGTGAAGGCGAGCTTCTTCTTCACCACGCGCAAGAGCTTTTGCAGCACGCCGAACGGGTTTCGCTTATTATGTCGGATAAAGGCGCGGATAAAAACACACTTCGCATAGGCATTCCGCCGATGACCGGAATTTCTCAGCTGCCAAAGCTGTACCGCGGTTTGCGCGCAATTGAGCCGGGAATAAACATATCCACGCATGAGTTTGGGGCAAACAGCCTTCTCGCATCTCTTGCAAACGACTCACTGGATCTTGCCATTATTCCGACGAATGTTGTTGACCACGCCCGTTTTTCATCAATTGAAATCGGCGAAGTGGAAACCGTTTTCTGTGTTCCCGAAGGGCACCGCCTTGCAGGCGAAAAAACAGTGGATATCCGCGATCTTCGCGGTGAGCCTCTTATCCTTTTCGACAAGGGCTTTATCCAGTATGACGTTATAACGTCTGCATTTGCCGCTGCCGGAATTGTACCGAATATCGTTCACCTGTCCTCACAGCTTTATATGATAAAGGAATTTATCTCTTCGGGCTTCGCCTGTGGCTTTATGTTCCGCGATATCGCCGAAACAATACCGAATATTGTGAGCATTCCGCTTTCTGTTCCGATAAAATCAAAGGTAATCCTTGTCTGGAGCAAAGAGCGCAATATGTCAAGCTGTGCAATGAAGTTTATAAACTACGCCAAAACGGCGAAACTGTAATATTTTGAAAGGAAGTATAAAACCATGAGCGAACAATGCAGTCACGACTGCTCAAATTGCTCGAAAAAATGCGGAGACCGCACTGAAAAATCGAGCTTTCTCGCAGAGCCGAACAAGCTCTCAAAAATAGGTAAGGTTATAGGCGTCGTAAGCGGAAAAGGCGGCGTCGGAAAATCTCTCGTAACCTCTCTTCTTGCCTCTGAAATGCAGAAAAGAGGAAAGCGTGCCGCTATCCTTGACGGTGATATAACAGGTCCGTCCATTCCCAAGGTTTTCGGAGTTCACGAAAGCCTCACGGGAAGCGATGACGGCTTAAATCCTGCCGTAACACGCGGCGGAACGCAGGTAATGTCCATAAATCTCGTTCTTGAAAATGACACCGATCCTGTCGTATGGCGCGGCCCGGTTATTGCAAATGCAGTAAAGCAGTTCTGGACAGATGTTATCTGGACGGATGTCGATTTTATGTTTGTCGATATGCCTCCCGGAACCGGCGACGTTCCTCTGACAGTTTTCCAGTCACTCCCCGTTGACGGAATAGTCGTAGTCACAAGCCCGCAAGAGCTCGTAACAATGATTGTTGACAAAGCTGTAAAGATGGCGGATATGATGAACATTCCCGTTCTCGGCATTGTTGAAAATATGGCATATTTTGAGTGTGAAAAATGCGGAGAGCGCCATTATATCTTCGGTGAAAGCCGTATATATGAGCACGCGGCAGAGCTTGGCATTTCAACCGTCTGCCGGATTCCTATGGACCCGGCACTTGCCGTTCTTTGCGACGAGGGAAGGATAGAGGAAAAAGAAGGAGAGCTTCTTTCAGATATGCTCGACAAGATAGAAAAAGCATAAATTTTTCAAGAAAAAGGATAAAGACAACGAACTCCTCGTGCTGTATAATGTGTGTAATATCTTTTGGGAGGTTTTGCAACATGTCAGATGAAGTAAGAATAGTCCCTGCCCGGGAAGAGCATATAGACGCTGCGTGTGACATCGCAATCGCTGCGTGGACACCCATCCGCGAAATTTTCCGCCGTGACCTCGGTGATGAAATTTACGAATCTCAGTTTACCGGGTGGCAGCAGTCAAAAAGAGATGCTATTTCTGCCGGTCTCCGCGGTGGGCGCGGCTATGTTGCACTTGTCGGAGATACCGTTGCCGGTTTTATTCACTACAGAATAAATGAATCCACCAAAACCGGAGAGATTTGCGGCAATGCAGTAAACCCCGAAATCCGCGGTAAAGGCATCGGGCCGAAAATGTATGAGTTTGTCCTTAACAAAATGCGCGAAGAAGGGATGCTTTTTGCAACGGTTCATACAGGGCTTGACGACGGTCATGCACCGGCGCGCCGTGCATATGAAAAAGCAGGTTTTCATGCAAACCTTCCGAGCATAAATTATTATCAGAAGCTGTAAAAAAAATATAATTCAGACGGTGTGGCATTGCCACACCGTCTTTTCATCTGTGTATGTATTTTTATTTTGCAAGAAGCTTTTCGGCGTTTCCGCGCGAAACCTTGTAATATGCATCATAGGAAATTTTTCCGTTTTGCACGCCTTCGTCCAGAAATGCGGCAAGTTTGAGCATCGGAGAGTTGATCTGCTCAGGAGAACAGATATCTGTACCGTAGAAAAGGCGGTCCTGAAACTCTTCAATGAATGCATAACCGAATTCCGGGTCGCGGGTAATAGCCCTGCATCCGCTTCCGGCAGACATATCTCCGCAAAGATTGGGGTATTTGCGCATCAATTCGACAATGCGGCCTCCGGGGACAACCGGACCGTCGGGATATCCGTGGTAAGTCTCTTCTGTTATATCTCCCGAAATGTGCGACCAGAAACGCTGGGAATGAGCAAGGAATTTGAGCTTCGGGAACTGCTTTAACGTCTTTTCAAGGCGCGGCAGACCGAACTCGTCAATAAGTCCGTAATCACCGTTGGTATGTCCGATATGGAAAATGACGGGCATTTCGCACATTTCCGCGTGCTTAAAGAGGTTCCATACGCGCGGATCATCGAACCAAAGATTTGAAAGAATTTCACCAACGCCCTTTGCACCGATGGATTTATAATAATTGAGAATATATGAAAAATCGGTTGTAGGTGCATTGTCTCCCTGTCTCGGATCAATTCCGCAGAACCACGCAAAGCTTTCGGGATACTTTTCAACTATTTCGCGAATCTCACGGTTTGAGTTTACCTCAAGAGATTGCTCCGCCTTAAGAATCGGGGATATTATTGCCTTTTCAATACCGATGATTTTATACATTTCTATAAGCTCTTCCGGAAGGGCAAAGGTCTGACCGTTTTTACGAAGTATACCACGACTTGAAATAGTGTGGCAATGAATATCTATTTTCTTAACGAGTTCCATATTGAAATCCTCACTTTTGTATATTGTCCCGTTGCTTTACAGTATACCATAAAATTTTTTTCTTTGCAAGAGAAAAAGAGAGAAACCGGAAATCCGATTTCTCTCATAATTTGTTTTCTTATTAGTTGGTGATTGTAAGCTCGGTCTCCTTGTCGAAGATGTGAATCTTCGGAGTCTCGATAGCAATCTTGATTGTGTCGCCAACCTTTGCTGTTGAGCGCGGTGAAACGCGAGCGATAAAGTCGCGGCCCTGGCTCTTGAGGTAGAGATATGTCTCATGACCCATAAGCTCAACAACTTCAACCTTAGCATCGACTGTTGCTTCGGGGTACTGGTTGAGGAATACTTCCTCATCATGAAGAGCCTCGGGACGAACACCGACGATAACATCCTTACCGATGTAGGACATAACCTCAGGCTTCCTGCCCTTGGAATCCGGAAGCTCAATCTTTGCATCGCCGAATACAATGTATGTCTTGTTGTTTTCGTCAACGAGATGACCTTCGAATGTGTTCATAACCGGAGAACCGATGAATGTAGCAACGAAGAGGTTAGCCGGTGTATCGTAAAGAACGTGCGGAGCAGCAATCTGCTGGATGAAGCCGTCCTTCATAACAACGATACGTGTACCCATTGTCATAGCCTCAACCTGGTCGTGGGTAACGTAGATAAAGGTTGTCTGGAGACGCTCGTGAAGCTTAGAAAGCTCAGTTCTCATAGAAGCACGGAGCTTAGCATCGAGGTTTGAAAGCGGCTCGTCAAGAAGGAAGACCTTCGGGTTACGGACGATAGCACGGCCGAGAGCAACACGCTGACGCTGACCGCCGGAGAGAGCCTTCGGCTTTCTGTCTAGGAGATAGTCAATCTCAAGAATCTTAGCTGCTTCTTCAACGCGGCGCTTGATCTCATCCTTCGGAGTCTTGCGGAGCTTAAGACCGAAAGCCATGTTGTCAAAAACAGTCATATGCGGGTAAAGAGCGTAGTTCTGGAAAACCATCGCGATATCGCGATCCTTCGGCGGAACATCATTGCAGAGCTTATCGTCGATGAGGAGCTCACCTTCGGAAATTTCTTCAAGACCTGCGATCATACGGAGAGTTGTGGACTTACCGCAGCCGGACGGACCTACAAGGATAACAAATTCTTTGTCTGCGATGTCTATGCAGAAATCGGAAACAGCGGTAACGCCGCCGTCGAAACGCTTATAGACATGATTAAGCTTTACACTGGACATTGTATATATACCTCCAAAATTTTTATACGTTTTAACACATCTTCCGATGTTACCAATAAAGTATACCACTTTGGCACAAAAAAGTAAATTATCTAATTCACCAAACCTTTATTATCGCTTTTGTACAAGGTCAACTATACCGATTGTACAAACGAATTTTGCCAAATTGTAAACAACAGTGTCCGCAACGCGCGGACACTGTTGTGTTTCAAAACTTTTTACAGCCAAAACTGCACTGATTCTTTCTGTTTTTCCGAATTTAATAACTTTATTTTTTTGGTTAATATGCACATAGATATGTTTTCAGCCTATTCTGCAAACGAGAAAATACGTGCAATTTCACCTTCGTAGACCTGAATTACAGCGTTTCCTTCACCTGCCGGCAAAATTCCCGCCTTGGATGACACCTTAGAAAGAGCCTCTCCGGCATACTCACCGCCGTCTATCGCAATCACCGCGTACCCTTTTTCCCGATATGTAAGACTCTTTGCCGGTTCCGACGAAACATCAACATCATTTGCCGTATCATAGAAAGACAAAATTCCGTTTCTTTCCGAAACAACATTCACGCGATAAAAACCATCTTCGCCGTCAAAAGCATTCTTTACTGTACTCCAGCGCGGCTCAAGCTTCTGTATCTTGTCGGTTTTTTTCATATCAAACTGAATAAACTTTCCTTCCCACTCGGAAATCCTGCCAATCCGCTCGGTTGTAAACACCGGCATAAAGTTATAATTCTCAACATCCTCAACCGTCACCACATCAAAAAGCCCCGTCTCATTGATAAGAGTAAGCTCCCCATAGTATTTTCCGGTTTCCATGTTAAGACGCTGGTTTGCCCGCACAACATATGCAACATTCCCGCGCGGAATATATTCCTCTTCCTTTTTTATCTGTTCTTTTTCTGCCTTTTGCACGAGCGAGAGCGTCTGCACGGAGCACGACAGAACAGGTGCGACAAAGCGCGTTGCCCCAAACGGCATAAGCTGAGGCAAAGCCGGAGTCACCGCCGCTGACGCAAAGCTTATGCAAAGAGCGAGCACAGCCCCCATAATAATTGTTTTTTTCATATTAATTCCTACCTTTCCCTAATATGGTAACATATTTTTTTTAATATTGCAAACTTTTTATGCTACAACTCAATCTAATATACGGTTGCCTGAGTTGACAAAACACTCTTTTTAAGGTATTCTATAATGGTAACTACATAATATATGTAAGGAGAAAACAAAAATGAAAAAATTACTTGCACTGATTATTGCACTTTCCCTCGCTCTTTCTCTTGCGGCTTGCCGCGGAGAGGAAAAACCCGAAGTTTCCCCCGAAAACGAAAATATCGCAACCGATATTCCCGCATCCAACACGGATGATGTAAGCGGAAAGCCGGCAGATGACGAGGCTTCTGATGCAAAGGCAGAAACCGAGGATGCAGAAAAAGAAGAAGAAAAAGCTCCCGAAAAGGCCCCTGAAGAGGAAAAGAAGCCGGTTTCATCACCAAAGCCTTCAAAGAATCCCGAACAGAACAAGCCCGCAAATACGCAGAAGCCCGCCGAAAAACCGGCAGAAAAACCTGCCGAGAAGCCGGCTGAGCCTGCCCCCGCTCCGTCTCCTGCACCTGCTCCCGCACCGGAGAGCAACACTAAGCCCTCCGGCGGAACCGTTGGTGAAACCCTTGCTGCTGTTTGGCGTGCAAACTCCGGAAAGAGCGCAGAGGAAATTGCAAATGCAGTTCTCTCCCACAGCTCAATCCAGTTTATGGGCGGCGTTGTTCCTGTAGAGGAAGGTCTCCTCACCGGCTTTGACAATACGGAAATCCGCGGATTCTCAAGCGGATATATGTTTGCCCCCGCTATCGGCACAATCCCGTTTGTAGGTTATGTTTTTGAGCTTCCCGATGCATCCGGCGCAGATGCTTTTGTGAGCACACTTAAAGGTGCGGCAAACCCGCGCTGGAATATCTGCACGGAGGCCGAGCAGACAATTGTTGAAAAAAACGGCAATAAGGTATTCTTCCTTATGTGCCCGAAGTCTTTTGAAGAATAAAGATTCTTCCTCAAAGGGGTTCTCTCGCGAACCCCTTTGAAACCCCACGCTTTGTCGCTGGATAAAGCAGCGGATAAAATAAGCACTCATCACGAAGGCTTCTGCTAATGGCAAAACTTCGTTTTGCACGCGAAGCCTTCGCCGTGATTTCGCTGTAATTTATACCCGCTTGGCTTTATAGGCGACATTTCTATACCACAACTATGTGGCGTCCCCGCTGCGTTTATAATCTACCGTCGTTTCCCATTCAAAGGAGGTTTTAACGTGCTCTTTTCAAGCATACCTTTCCTGTATTACTTTCTGCCCGCAGTTCTTCTTCTCTACTTTCTGTCGCCCAAGAAGCTCCGGAATACAACGCTTTTTCTCTCAAGCCTTGTCTTTTATGCGTGGGGAGAGCCGATATATGTGTTCCTTATGCTCGGCACAATCGCGTGCGGATATTTTTTTGCGCTCGGAATTGAAAAATATCGCAAAAACGCCGCTTCACGCGTTCTTCTTATTCTTTCTGTTACTGTTTCGCTTTCTTCGCTTCTCTATTTCAAATACGCCGATTTCTTTATCAGCAATATAAATGCCGCCACCGGTCTCTCAATCCCGCTTCTCGGCATTGCTCTTCCCATTGGTATCAGCTTTTATACTTTCCAGATTTTAAGTTATACCGTTGATGTTTACCGCGGCGATGTTCCTGCACAAAGAAATCCTATTAACCTTGCAGCATATATAACAATGTTTCCACAGCTTATTGCGGGTCCGATTGTGCGCTATATTGATGTGGAACACTCGCTTTCTGACCGGACAAGCTCCTCAGAGGATTTTGCATACGGCGCACGCCGTCTCATCCTTGGTCTTTCAAAAAAGATTCTTATAGCAAATCAGCTTGGCGAGCTTGTAAAAATCTTTCACGCATCTCAGGATAAATCCGTAGCTTTTTTCTGGATGTATGCAATCGCATTCACGCTCCACGTATATTTTGATTTTTCCGGTTATTCCGATATGGCGATAGGGCTGGGGCGTATATTCGGCTTTAAATTTATGGAAAACTTCAACTATCCGTTTATTTCAAAAAGCATCTCCGAATTCTGGCGCCGCTGGCATATCTCACTCGGCTCGTGGTTCCGCGACTATGTTTATATCCCGCTCGGCGGAAACCGCGTAAAAAAAGGTCGTTTTATATTCAACATCCTCGTTGTGTGGTGTCTTACGGGCTTCTGGCACGGTGCGGAATGGACATTTGCGGTGTGGGGACTTTACTTTGCAGTCCTGCTTCTTGCCGAAAAGCTCTTTCTTGGCAGATATATTGATAAAAACCGTATAGTTGCTCATTTATATGTTTTTCTGTTTGTTCTTATAAGCTTTGTTATCTTCGATGCAAAAACACTCCCGGACGCACTGTCTTATATCGGTGCAATGTTCGGGGCAGGGGAGTATCCTCTCGCAAATGCAGAGTTTTTCTATTATCTGCGCTCATATGCACCTCTCTTTGTCATTGCAATTGTCGGTGCAACTCCCGCGTTAAAGCATTTTATCGGAAAAACGCAGCTTGGGCGGCGTCTTACCTTACTTGAAGCGCCGGTGCTGTGCATTCTTTTAATACTGATAACAGCATATCTTGTTGACGGCTCTTTCAATCCGTTCCTGTATTTCAGATTTTAGGAGGGTGTTGTTGTGAAAAATAAAATAACATGGATTTCATCCGCTCTTCTTCTCGCCGTACTGACTCTTTTTGTCTGGTTTTATCCGAAAAGTGACTTTTCAGAAAGCGAACGGCGTGTTCTTGCTCCGATGCCGGAGATTTCTGCGGAAAGCATCTTTTCCGGCGATTTTTCAAACGCTTTTGAAGAATATGCAACTGATGCATTTCCGTTCCGTGATGCTTTCCGCGCGATAAAGGCATATACCTCAAAATTCGTCTTCAACCTTTCCGATAACAACGGTGTTATAGTAAAAGACGGGCATCTCACGAAGCTTGACTATCCGATGAACACGCCAATGCTTGATCATGCATCGGAACGCTTTCAATTCATTTACGATACGTTTCTTCGGGATGCAAACACAAATATATACTTCTCGATCGTGCCGGACAAGAACTTTTTCCTTGATACGTTAAAGCTCGACTATTCAGCACTTGTATCATATATGAAAGAAAAAACGCCGTATATGAGCTATATCGACGTTTTTTCGCTCTTGTCTCTTGATGATTTCTACCGCACGGATTCACACTGGCGACAGGAGTGCATCCGCGATATAGCAGAGCACATTGCCTCCGAAATGGGAGCGGATATTTCTGCAGAGTATACTGAGAACGTCCTTGACGTGCCGTTTTACGGCGTGTATGCCGGACAATCGGCAATGAATGTTTCTCCTGACACAATAAAATATCTCACGAACGATATTTTAAATAATGTTTCCGTGACGAACTTCGACACGGGACGTCCCGAGACCTCATATGTGTATAATTTTGAAAAGGCAAACGGGCGAGACCCATATGAGCTGTTCCTCTCAGGCAACAACGCTCTGCTTGTAGTGGAAAACCCTGCCGCGAAAGAAAAGCGCGAGCTTGTTATCTTCCGCGATTCTTACGCTTCAAGCCTTGCTCCGCTTCTTGTTCCGGCTTACAGCAAAATAACGCTTGTGGATATCCGATATATCCAAAGCGCTATGATAGGCTCATTTGTGGATTTCCAAAACAGCGATGTGCTGTTCCTCTATAGCTCATCACTTCTCAACTCAAGCCTTGCAATGAAGTAAATATATAAGAAAATAAGTGAGTTTGTTCTTCTGAATAAACTCACTTATTTTGGTTTAGTCTATAAGATTTTCTCTGTCGAAAAGAGGTGAATCAAAAAACTCCTTCATATCCATCTCAAATCCTTCGCAGATTTCATATATAATCCGCAGTTTGACACTTGGAAACATACACTTCATAACTGTACTAAGCGTGGATTGCGGAACTCCACTTTTCATAGATAGCTTATACTGTGTTAGTCCTTTTTCCTTGCAAAGTTCTTTTATTCTCAAAGAAACAGCTTCATTCAACAACATATTGTCACTTCCTATACTTCAGTTGCATGATATAAGTATAGGTTTTTTTCAACACAAATTACTTCGGGTACTTGATATTTTATGAAAATATGTTATAATGTTTTAGGAAAGGAGACGATACCATGAAATGTAATAATGATTTATGTATTTACTGGAAAGAGGACACCTGCATTTTAAATAGTATATCCATCAACGAAATAGGGCTGTGCAATAAATATATTTCCGTGGATATTCCTTCGGATGAGCTGGATAAATACAGAAAAAAGCATTTACGGGAAAGACACGAATACGAACAGAGGCTATATAAATAATTTTTCCCATTTATGCTACTTTTTATGTTGCAAGCGCTTTTCGTTTGTGGTACAATAAATATAATTGATTAATTTTTCCTAATTTCAGAAGGGGTTGTTTTTATTATGATTAAAGCCGCACTTATCGGCTGTGGAAAAATAAGCTCGGGGCATATCCACGCGTTTGAAACAATTGACGATGCCTCAATCGTCGCTGCTTGTGACCTTTCAGAACCTAATTTAAACCATGTTTGTGAGCTGACGGGCGCAAAACCGTATACGGATTACAAAAAAATGATTGATGAGCTCAAAGGTGAGATAGATATCGCAATAATCACTCTTCCTCACGGTCTTCACGGCGAGGCTACCTGCTACTGCGCAGAGTGCGGAGTCAACGTTTTCCTTGAAAAGCCAATGGGACTTGACAGTGAAGACTGCCAAAAGATGATTGACTGCTGCAAGAAAAATGATGTTATGTTCTGGGTAGGACATCTTCAGAGATATATGCCTGCTAACATCTATGCAAAAGAGCTTATCCGGTCCGGCGAGCTTGGTGAGCTTGTAAGCTTCCATGAAACAAGAAATATGAACTACTTTTCCGACGACCGTCCGAAGTGGTTTCTTACAAAAAAAATGTCCGGCGGCGGAATTATGATAAACCTTGGCGCCCACTGTCTTGACAAGATGAAGTACTTTACAGACTCTGATATTGCAGAGATTCACGGAAATGTACATATCCGCGAAGGGTATGACTGTGAAGACAGCGGTCAGGCATTTGTAAAGATGGCAAACGGTGTTACCGGCACGCTCAACCTTATCGGACACGTTCCCGCAAGCTGCAACACGGTTGCTCTCTATCTCACAAAAGGCGAAATTCGCCTGCCCAGCCATAGCCATGTTTCCTATTGCGGTGCCGACGGTGTTTTCAAGGAAGTAGACCTCGAGCACGTTCCGGGTATGACATATCAGATTCAGGATGTCTGCCGTGTTCTCCGCGAGGGAGGCAAGGAAGCGGTTGTAACCGGTGAGTACGGACTCGATATTATTCACGCAGTTAAGCGTCTTTACAAAGAAGAAAACTAAAGCTTATTATAAAAAACAACGCTGTGTTTTAAAAACACAGCGTTGTTTTTGCTTTATATATTACTATCTGTTATCGGATAACATCTTTTCCGATGTACTTGCGGAGAACTTCCGGAACGGTGATAGAGCCGTCCTCGTTCTGATAATTTTCAAGAATAGCAGCAACGGTTCTTCCGATTGCAACGCCCGAGCCGTTGAGCGTATGAACAAGCTGCGGCTTTGCACCCGGCTCCGGACGGAATCTGATTGACGCGCGGCGAGCCTGATAATCCTCGAAGTTTGAGCAGGATGAGATTTCAAGATATCTGTCATAAGACGGCATCCAGACTTCAACATCGTATGTCTTTGCAGAGGAGAAGCCAAGGTCTCCTGCGCAAAGCGTTACAACACGGTAGGGAAGACCGAGGGAGGAAAGAACAAACTCTGCATCTGCAGTGAGCTTTTCAAGCTCCTCATATGAATTTTCCGGATTTGCGAACTTAACAAGCTCAACCTTGTTAAACTGATGCTGACGGATAAGACCGCGTGTATCACGCCCCGCGCTTCCTGCTTCTGCGCGGAAGCAAGCAGAATATGCACAGTATTTAATCGGAAGGTCTGCACCGTCAAGGATCTCATCACGGTGCATATTTGTCACCGGAACCTCAGCTGTCGGGATGAGGAAGTAATCCTCACGTCCAAGGTGGAATGCATCCTCCTCAAATTTGGGAAGCTGACCTGTTCCGGTCATTGATGCACGGTTTACCATAAACGGCGGGAAAACCTCTGTATATCCGCGGCTTGTGTGCGTGTCAAGGTAGAAGTTTATAACTGCACGCTCCAATGCGGCACCTGCACCTTTATAGAAATGGAAACGGGTTCCCGTAACCTTTGCCGCAGTTGTCGGGTCAAGAATACCAAGCTCTTCGCCAAGGTCCCAGTGAGCTTTCGGGGTAAAGTCAAACTCGCGCGGAGTGCCGTTTCTTCTTACCTCAACATTGCTGTCAGAATCCGGACCGTCGGGGATGGAATCGTTGGGGGTGTTCGGGATGACAAGAATTGCAGCATTAAGCTCTTCTTCTACCTCGCGAAGCTCTGCTTCAAGTGCCTTTGCCTCATCACCAAGCTTTTTAAGCTCTGCAAAAATTGCCGTTGTGTCTTCTCCTGCCTTTTTGAGCATCGGAATCTTCTTTGATTCTGCATTCTGTGAAGCCTTTATTGCTTCGCTCTTTCCGATTATTCCACGGCGGCGCGCATCAAGCTCAAGCACGCGGTCAACCTCTGCACCGTAATCTTTGCAACGGCGGGCGAGGGAAGCCTTAACCTTTTCGGGATTTTCTCTTATTACTTTAATATCTAACATATTTTTTCACTTTCCTTTGCGTTTTTATTTTATGGAATTATAAATTTCAAGGTCTGCAACGTTGAGGCATTCCGGATATTTTCCGGCTTCAAAAGCCTCTATTGCATTCTTCAGCGACCGGGTCTTTCCAAGACGCTTGTAATTTATCATCTCTGCGAGCTTCTGATACGCAGCAATACGCTTTGCATCTGTATCTTTTGCGGAAGTGAGCGTTCCGTTTTCCGTCTTAAGCGTTTCGTTTTCAGTTTCAAGCTTCTTTATCTGCTCATTCAAACGCGAATTTTCCGTCATTACCGCATCAAGCCTTGTTTGCTTATCTGCGGCAAGAATTTCAGCATTTGTAAGACGCTCCTGAATTTCATCTGCCTCGCGGTTTATACGCATCTGAGAAAGAGATGCAATCAGTATTAACGCAACTGCAAATACAAATATCGCAATACTGTAAATAATTAGAAATCGCTTTGTACTCTTTTTATTCTCGTCCATTTTTGCAATCTCCTATTTAATTTTGCTAAGTATCTTGATAAGGCGGTCGAGGTCATCGTTGCCGTAATATTCAAGAGACAGCGTTCCTTTTTTCTTACCGTGCGAAAGCTTTACCCGTCTTCCAAGGCTTTTTGTAAGGTCGCGCTCAAGAGATGCAACATAATCAACCTCAAAAGAATCTGTTTCTTCGGGAGGCGTGAGAAGTGAACGGTTCATACGTCGCACCAATTCCTCGGTCTGCCGGACGTTAAGCCCTTTTTCAGCAACAATATTTGCTGCTTCCGTCTGCTTATTCTTATCAGAAAGTCCCAGAATTACCTTTGCATGACCTCTTTCAATACGTCCTTCACGCAACAGGGCGAGAGCTTCGGGGGAGAGGGCAAGCAGACGCATTGCATTTGTAAGGCTTGAACGGGATTTTCCAAGGCGCTCTGCCGCCTGCTCCTGCGTCAGCGAAAATTCTTCTATAAGCGCGCGAAATCCTTCTGCCTCTTCAACGGGATTTAAATCCTCACGCTGAAGGTTTTCTATAAGCGCAAGCTCTGCTACCGCGCGGTCGTCCGCATCAACAATTACGGCAGGAACCTCGCTGAGCCCCGCACGCTTCGCCGCACGAAAACGGCGCTCACCGGCGATAATCTGATATCTTCCGCCCTCACTTCTGCGAAGTGCCAAAGGCTGAAGAATCCCATGGATGCGAATTGATTCCGCAAGTTCTTCAAGAGAATCGTCAAAAAACAGCTTTCTCGGCTGATTTTTATTCGGATCTATATCCGAAAGCTTTATCAGAAGCGACCCTTTTCCGCTATCCTCAGCACCCGGCGAGGAAACGCTTTCTGTGCTTTCTTCGTTTGAAAAGAAAACATCAAGACCCTTAAATGAAGTATCAAACCCTTTCCCAAGGCCTTTTTTAGCCATTTTTTCTTACCTCCTCATTTTTATCTATGAGTTCCTCAGCAAGACGCATATAACAATCTGCTCCACGTGAATGACGGTCATATTCCATAACAGGCTTTCCGTGGCTCGGAGCTTCTGCAAGACGCACGTTTCTCGGAATAGTTACCGAGAAAACCTTCTGCGGGAAAAAGCGCTTTATCTCCTGCGCAATTTGGACGGAAAGGTTAGTGCGCGAATCAAACATTGTAAGAAGAACGCCTTCTATATCAAGTTCCGGATTAAAGCTTTTTTTCAACGTTGCCATAGTGCTCGTCAGTGCAGAAAGACCCTCAAGCGCATAGAATCCGCAATCTACCGGAACAATTACCGAATTTGCCGCACACAATGAATTTATTGTGAGCATACCCAGGGCAGGGGGGCAGTCGATTATTATAAAATCGTATCTGTCCGAAACGGCATTCAGTGCATCACGAAGAACAAAATGCCGCTTGTCCATCGAAACAAGCTCAACCTCTGCCGCCGCAAGATTTGTACTCGCCGGAAGCAAGTCTCCGTAAGGTGTTTTTCTGATAATTTCTGCCGCAGAGGCTGTATCTGCAATCAGATCATATGCTGTCGGAAGCTTGTCATGCTTATTCACTCCAAATCCGATGCTTGAATGTCCCTGTGGATCCATATCAACCAGGAGCACACGTTTTTTCAGTATATGCAATGCTGCTGCAAGATTTACGCACGTCGTTGTCTTTCCAACGCCGCCCTTTTGATTTGCAACGGCAATGATTTTTGCCATATATATTCCACCTCCATAGGCCAAAAGGCTTATCAAAAAGCCTTTATTTCTCACCTGAACCGGTGATAATATTATTATAGCACTTTGCAGAGCAAAGTGCAATAATAATCTTTCAAATGTTCCACGTGGAACATCATTTAAATATCTTTATATTTACATTAACGCAAACATCATCTTCATCCTTTGCGACATCTGCACGAATGCCCGATCTTCGCATTGTGTCAACAGCGCGGTCAACAGTATTATAAAACAGTCTGACATCTTTTATCACATATCGCTGTCTTTCACGACGCACCTCTCTTCTCTTATTATTTTTGCCTGATAGAAGAAAATCTATATACTCATCGGTTTTATAAACATTTAACTCATTTTCAATTATATAATTGAGCGCAGCTATACGCTCCTCGCGTGTATTAAGGCGCAAAAGGGCGCGGGCATGGCGCTCGCATAATCCGGCATCAGATATCCTGAGAATTATCTCTTTGCCGAGTTTAAGCAATCTGAGTTTGTTTGATACAGCAGATTGTGATTTTCCAAGCTTTTTTGCCACATCCTCCTGTGTATAACCACATATCCGCATAAGATTTGCCATTCCCTCCGCTTCTTCGAAAAAGCTGAGATCCGCACGTTGCAGATTTTCGAGCAGTGCAAGTGAAGCAGATTTTTTATCATCTACTTCTATTACAAGACAGGGGATTTCGCGTAATCCTGCGATGTGAGATGCCCGAAGTCTTCTTTCTCCGGCGACAAGAACATACTCGCGGTTTACAAGGCGCACGGTAACCGGCTGAAGTACTCCGTTTTCGCGTATACTCAAAGCAAGCTCCTGAAGTTCTTCTGTATTAAACCTGCGCCGTGGTTGTGCACGGTTTGGAGAAATTTTATCCAAAGGCAGGTATACTATTTTGTCCTTGCGTACTATAACATCATCTCTTCTCATATGTAATCCCTCCAAAAATAACGTAGAGTTTTCCTTATATTATATATTAATCTTATCACAGCCTACATGCGAAAATTTGTAGAAATCTGTAATGTTCCACGTGGAACAGTTTTCACATTGTGAAAAGATTAATATAGTAAGCAAAAAACTTGACCTTATCGCTTTTTTCATATATAATATTAAAGTTATAATATCAGACGAGAAATCAGCGATTTCAGAAAGGATACTTCAATGGAAACAAATCAAACTCTTCCCGAAAATAAAATGGGAACTCAGCCTATCGGCAGACTTTTAGCAGGAATGGCAGTACCAATGATGATTTCAATGCTGGTTCAGGCGTTTTACAACGTTGTTGACAGCATATTCGTTGCCCGCATATCGGAAAACGCACTTACGGCGGTTTCACTTGCTTTTCCTCTGCAAAATCTTATGATAGCATTCGGCGGCGGTACCGCAGTCGGTATAAATGCTCTTCTTTCTCGCTCACTCGGTGAGAAAAGACAGGAGATGGTTGACCGTTCGGCAAATACCGGAATCTTTCTTTCAATTGTAACCGCAATTATTTTTGCAGTTATCGGCGCGTTCTTCTCACGCCCTTTCTTTTCTTTGCAGACAGATGTCTCAGAAATAATTGAGTACGGCGTTGACTATTCTTCAATATGTCTTATTTTTTCAATAGGAATATTCTCGCAATTCTGTTTTGAACGTCTTCTGCAGTCCACCGGCAAAACCACTCTTGCGATGATTACTCAGCTTATCGGCGCAATTATCAATATTATTCTTGATCCGATTCTGATTTTCGGTATGTTCGGTCTTCCGGCACTCGGGGTGGCAGGAGCTGCAATTGCAACTGTTGCAGGTCAGATTATTGCTGCAATAGTCGCGATAATCTTAAACATCAAGGTAAACCGTGAAATCAATCTTTCGCTTCGTATGATCCGCTGGGATACAGAAGTTGCACGCCGTATTTATAAGGTTGGTTTTCCGTCAATCCTTATGCAATCCGTTGGCTCCATAATGAACTTTTTCCTGAACCGTATCCTTATAAGCTTCACAACAACCGCAACAGCCGTTTTCGGAGCGTACTTCAAGCTTCAGAGCTTCATTTTTATGCCTGTTTTTGGTCTGAACAGCGGTATGGTTCCAATTATTGCATACAATTACGGAGCGCGCCGTCCGGAACGCGTTAAAAAAACAATAAAGCTTTCTCTTTTTACAGCTCTTTCCGTAATGGCTTGCGGCTTTATAATATTTGAAGCCGTTCCGGGACTTCTTCTCGGATTTTTCAACGCATCCGAACAAATGCTTCAGATAGGAATTCCCGCACTCAGAATTATTGCAATAAACTTTATGCTTGCCGGATTCTGTATTATCTCCATTTCCGTTTTTCAGGCTATCGGAAACCCAAGTCACTCCTTTATCATTTCGGTGTGTCGCCAGCTTGTCGTTCTTATCCCGTCGGCATGGCTTCTTTCAAAGACGGGAAAGCTGAATCTTGTATGGCTTTCTTTTCCGATTTCTGAGCTCGTTTCCGTACTTATGTGCGCATTTTTCCTTATAAAAACTCTTAAAAAATTACATGAAATCGAAGAATAAGCATTCGTAAAAAATCTTTTAAGGAGCGCCGATATAATGGAATTTTCTTTTTCTTCTCTTTTGTCAGAAATGAATATTTGCGCCGATGCGAAAAATTTTGATATTTTCCGAAAAGAGCTTCTTTCTGCAAATGAAGTGATGAATCTTACGGCAATAACCGATCCGCAGGAAGTAAATCTGCGTCATTTTGCAGATTCTCTCTCTCTTCTTTCAGCATACGATTTTTCAGATAAACGGGTGATAGACGTTGGATGTGGGGCAGGGTTTCCGGGCCTTCCTCTCCGTCTTGCAAAAAAAGATATCTCTCTTACATTACTTGATGCGCTTGCAAAGAGGATAGGATTTTTACAGGGAATATGTGACCTTCTCTCTCTTTCGGATGTAGAATGTATCCATGCCCGCGCTGAAGAGCTTGCCGCAAACGAAAGCTACCGCGAGAGCTTTGATATTGCCGTTTCGCGGGCAGTTGCAGATCTGCGTATGTTGTGTGAGCTTACTCTTCCTTTTGTCAAGGTTGGAGGCGTTTTTCTCGCTATGAAGGCACGTGACTGTGATGATGAGATAAAGAGTGCTGAAAATGCTGTTAAAACACTTGGCGCTATATTTGAGAAGCGCGTGGATTACACACTCCCTACAACTGATATAACACACACTGTTCTCATTTTCCGTAAAACAGAACCTACACTCAGTCGTTATCCGAGAAGATTTGCAAAAATAAAAAATCAACCGCTTTAAGGCAGATGCCGTACTTATCCACGGAGAGTAAACTGGTATGAAAAGGATTAGATTTACAACAACACAAATTATACTGCTGAGTTTTCTTTTGGTAATATTTCTTGGAAGTGTTCTTTTGGCACTGCCGATAAGTTCAGCTGACGGGGTTGCCGTGCCTTATATCGATGCTCTGTTCACGGCAACAACTTCAACCTGCGTTACCGGTCTCGTAACACTGCCAACCGTTTCAACATGGAGCGTTTTTGGTCAGATTGTTATACTTATACTGATACAGGTTGGCGGGCTCGGAGTTATCACGATCATGACAGGATTGATGCTTCTCTTGAACAGAAAACTTGGCATCGAAGACAGCTTGCTGATTCAAGACGCTTTCAATCTCAACACAATGTCAGGACTTGTCAAGTTTGTCAAGAACGTGTTATTCGGCACGCTGATCCTCGAGGGAATTGGTGCAGTTCTTTATATGCTCGTGTTCATTCCCGAGTTTGGCGCAAAAGGTATTTGGATATCGGTATTTAATTCAGTTTCTGCCTTTTGTAACGCAGGTATTGACATTATTGCGGAAAACAGCCTTTGTAATTACGCCACAAATCCATTAATTAACATCGTAACCTCTGCGCTCGTAATTCTCGGAGGTCTTGGATATATCGTATGGTGGGACATTCTCCGTGTAGTCAAGAGTCGTTCACCGAAAAACAGAAAAATATTCAGACACCTTACCTTGCACAGCAAAATAGCCATTACCTTTACGGCAGGTCTCATCCTTTTCGGTGCAACTCTCATATTTATTTTTGAATATAAAAATCCTCTGACCATTGGAAATATGAACTTATTCGATAAAATTCAAGTTTCCTTCTTTCAATCGGTCACAACAAGAACTGCAGGTTTTGCATCTGTTCCGCAAGAAAATCTGACAAATGCCTCTGCTGCCGCATCTGTTATTCTGATGTTGATCGGCGGTTCACCGGTGGGGACGGCAGGCGGTATGAAAACCGTAACCATCGCTGTACTTATCTGCTCGGCATTCGCTACCATCAGAAACAGGAACAGCGCAGGCATTTTCGGCCGTCGCATTTCCGATGACTCGGTGAAAAAGGCTATTGCCGTGGTCATAATGTTCCTCACGATCTGTACCGCCTCAACGGTGCTTATACTGGCAACGAGCAACGCTTCTGCCATTGATGTATTTTATGAAACGGTCAGTGCAACCGCAACCGTCGGTCTTTCAAGAAATTTCACGGCATCACTCAACGCATTTGGAAAACTTATTATAATTTCAACCATGTATTTTGGTAGAGTAGGTCCCATATCGCTTGCGGTCGCTTTGGGCAGAAAGAATGAAAGCCAGAATGTTATTTCCGAGCCGACGGAAAATATCAGTATCGGATAAAGGAGAAAAGTTATGAAAACTAAGAAAACATACGCAGTCTTTGGTCTCGGGAGATACGGTAGAGCAGTAGCAAGAGAACTTGTCGAGAACGGCATGGAGGTTATTGCAGTAGATGCTGACCAAAGAATTGTGAATGATGCAGCTGCATATTTGCCTGTTTGCAAGTGTGCAGATGTAACCGATTCAGAGGTCATTTCCCGTCTCGGTATCAGCAACATTGATACCGTAGTCGTTTGTATGGCGAGTAATCTTGAAGCAAGCGTAATGGCTGTTACGCTCTGCAAGGAAGCAGGCGTTAAGTGCGTTATTGCAAAATGCGCCAACGAGATGCACCAAAAGATATTACTTCGTGTGGGTTCGGACAAAGTTGTTTTCCCCGAGAACGAGTCTGGCATCCATCTTGCCAATAATCTTCTTAGTTCCGGCTTTATTGATATGCTCTCTCTGTCGAAGGATGTTTCAATAGTCGAGATCGACGTCAGGGAAGAGTGGAAAGGCAAAAATTTGATTGAATTGAATCTACGCAAAAAATACGGTTTCAATATCGTTGCTATAAAAAAAGGCGAAGAGGTAAACGTAAATATCAATCCCGAACAGCCTCTTGAAGCAGAAACCACGCTGATTGTTATCGCAAACATAGCTAAGTTGGGAAAAATAAAGTAAGTTTCACAAAGCACTGTTCACACGTAGCTGATTTCCGTAAATTGTTAAAGTTCTCAGGCTGTTTCCCAACAAGTACGCGCAATGAGGATTTCGCCGCACATTGCTTGCTAATAACATAGATACTCAACAAGCAATAAGGATTTTTGTAATTTAAATCAATATAATTTTTTCTCTAAAAAAACAAAAACAACCGCAGTTTTGATAACATACGGTTGTTTTTATCTTTAATATTACTTATTGTAATTATTATAACGTCTGCGCGGGGGACGTGACGGACGCGCATCAGGACCGGTGTAGTTGATGATAACACGTCTGTTCGGATCTGTTCCAACAGAAGATGTGGATATATTTTCTTTATCCTGAAGTGCAGCATGAATGATATGACGCTCATATGCGTTCATCGGCTCTAAAGCCTTGCTTCTCTTATATTTGAGAACCTGACTTGCAGCACGCTCTGCAAACTTTACAAGAGATTCTTCTCTCTTTTCGCGGTAATTTTCTGCGTCAAGAAGAACACGAACCTTTTCTTTACCGGAGCCGTTAACCGCAAGATTTGCAAGGTGCTGAAGAGCATCGAGCGTTTCTCCGCGACGTCCGATTATTCCGCCAAGGTTTTCACCGACAATTTCAAAGCTTACTGTTCCTTCATCCGAGCACTTATGCTGTTCAAGATGAACATCCTCGCAGATAAATGAAAGAACCTTGGAAAGAAACTCTGCAGCCTCGCCCGTTGCCGGAACAGTCTCCTTTTTTTCTTTCTTTTCTTCTTTAACTACCTGCTTTTCAGCCTTCATTTCAATCTTTTTTTCTTCTTTTTCTGCCTTTTTCTCTTTTTTTTCCGGAACAGCTCCGTCAGAGCCAATAACCGTCATAAGAATTTTTGCAGGAACTGCACCGATTCCCAAAAATCCCGATTTCGGATTTTCAAGAACTTCAACGGTAACATCTTCACGCTGAAGAGAAAGCTCCAAAAGACCTTTTTCTATAGCGGCATCTATTGTCTTTGCACTGATTTCAATACTCTGTGCCATCTTTTATTTTTCCTCCTCGGCTTTTTTAGCCTTATTTTTGTAGTATGCTGTAAGAATCGGTTCCTGAACTGCAGTCAAAACATTCGATATAATCCAGTAAAGTCCAAGACTTGCAGGAACCATAAATGCAATCCAGACCGACATAAGCGGCATCATAATATTCATCATACCGTTTGTTGCAGCTGCCTGCTCAGTAAGCTGTGTTCCCTGACTGCGACGAATAAGAATGTTTGAAAGCCACGCTGTAAGACCGGAAAGAACAGGAATTATCCAAAGAATTGTGATGTACTTGAAATTCGGAATCAAAGACAAATCAATTCCAAGAAAATTAAAATCAAGGTCTGTAAGATTCGGAGTAATGCTTGCCACAATGTCCGGATACTTTGACAGGAGAGAAGAAACATCAATCTGAAGCATATATCCGCTTGTAGACGTAATCTTTGCGCCGGCCGCACGGAAAGCATCGGCAAGCGCCTGAATCTGTTCGGGTGTAATGTCAAAAATATAAGTAAGAGGCTGACGGACAACAGAATAAAGCCCTATCATAATAGGAAGGGTTATAAGCATCGGCAGACATCCGCCGAACATTGAAACCCCTTCTTTTTTATAAAGCTTCTGTGTTTCAAGCGCATAGCGCTCTTTATCATCCTTATACTTTTTTTCGAGCTCACGAAGCTTCGGCTGAAGCTTTTGCATTTCCATCATACTTTTTTTACTTTTCATCTGGAAAGGCAAAATTACAAGCTTTGAAAGAAGAGTAAAGATGATTATTGCCACACCGTAATTTCCGACAAGATTATAACAAATCTTTAAAAGCCACCCGAACGGCTCTACTATTAATGCTGTAAACATAAATATAAAAACCTCCGGTTTTGATGATTAATACATTACGGTACGGGATCGTATCCCGATTTTTTAGAGAACGGATGACACCGCAAAATCCTTCTTATTGCAAGATATCCGCCCTTGAAGACGCCGTATTTTTCAATTGCCTCAAGCGCATATGCCGAGCAGGTAGGCGTAAAGCGGCAACACGGCATACGGTTTGGTGATACGCAACGTCTGTAAAATCTGATTAAAAATATGAGAAGACTCTTCATTCCTTCTCCTCCGAAAGAAGCCCTAAACTTCCGGATAACTTGAGAAGGTTCTTCTCTATCTCACAAAAGGAAACGCTTGCAGCACGGACACGTGAAACAATGATAATATCATATCCCGGCAAAAAGCGACCTTCGTTTATCCGATACGCCTCACGGATGCGTCGGCGCACGCGATTGCGCACAACGGCTTTTCCAACCTTTGTGCTTACGGTTATACCTATTCTGTTAGAGCTTAATTTGTTTTTTCTTGCATACATTGCAAGAACGGGTGACACTGCACTTTTACCGCGTTTATAAATCATTCTGAAGTCGCGGTTGAGCTTGATAGAAACCGTTTGTTTCATAAAAATATCTCCGTATAAAAGAAAAAGCCCGGACGGGATAAAAAATCCAGGACGCGTCATGAGCTAAATCTTTTTTTGCGGAGCGGAGCTTTCTTAAATTCCTTCCGCTCCGGCGTATTGTGACTTAGTGAGTAAGCCTGTTTCTGCCCTTAGCGCGGCGTGCAGAGAGAACCTTGCGTCCGTTACGGGTTGCCATTCTCTTGCGGAAACCGTGAACCTTTGAGCGATGAAGCTTTTTCGGCTGATAAGTACGTACCATTATTTTACACCTCCGATAATAATTTTGATGCGTAAGGTTTTATACCTTGACACACTTATTCGATACAGTGTCATTGTCTATTATAAAATAAGTCATAGCAAATTGTCAACTGTTTTTTTGTTATTTTTCAAATTTCATTGGTAAAATTCAATTTTCTTTAATTATAATATGTAAATTATTATTTACAAAAATGCTGTTTTCTGTTATAATAATAAAGTAAAAATTATAGTGGGGGAAATTGACCTATGAACAATGCCGCAGATGTCTTAAAGAGAGTTCTGCAAATAATGAAAGAAGAATATGGCCTGCTTGAAGTTACTATCCAGACATGGTTTGAGGATATCCGCGCAGTAGAGCTTCGTGATGATTGCCTGGTTCTCGTTACGCCCGCAGACTTCAAAAAAACGACCATTGAAAAATATTATACTCAAAAGATAAACGATGCTCTTTTCGCACTTTTTTCGGTTCCGATGAAATTTGCGATTTATACAGAAGATGAATATGAAGGCTCTCTTTCTCCGGAAACACAGACCTTCTCAAACTACGATGAATATTCATTTGAAAAATTTATTGTCGGTTCGTCCAACAAATTTGCTCACGCTGCAGCAAAGGCTGTTGCGGAGATGCCGGGAACAACCTACAATCCTCTTCTTATTCACGGTGGCTCCGGACTTGGAAAAACCCATCTTCTTTACGCTATTGCAGGAACAATAAGAAAGAAAAATCCAAAAGCTAAAATAACATACATAAAGAGCGAGGATTTTACTATCGAACTTATCGCTGCAATACAAAGCGGAACCCTTCCTCAATTCCGCGAAAAATACAGAAATTCCGATATTCTTTTGGTTGACGATATTCAGTTTATCGCAGGCAAAGAAAGCACACAGGAAGAATTTTTCCATACCTTCAATGCTCTTCATGAATCCCACAAACAGATTGTTCTTACATCTGACCGCCCACCGAAAGAAATGGCAAAGCTTGAGGAAAGACTTAAAACTCGTTTTGAATGGGGGCTTCTTGCAGACATTGAGCCTCCGGACTTTGAAACACGAATGGCTATCGTAAGCCTTAAAGCAGACCTTATAGGTCTTAAGCTTACAACTGAACAGAAAGAGCTTATCTCAAATAACGTTACTGCTAACGTCCGCCAGCTTGAAGGTGCGGTACATAAGCTTCTTGCTTATCGCGATCTTCTTCAGGATACTGACGGTCTCCAGGCAGCAGAACGAGCCATACGAGACATATTTGCAGAAAACCCGTGGATTAATCCGACACCGGAGTTTATTATCAAGGCTGTTGCAAAATACTTTGAAATTGACGCTTCCGACATTCTTGGTAAAGACCGCTCTTCAAAGGTTTCCGAGCCGAGAAAAATAGCAATGTATATGGTCCGCCATATGACGCATGAATCCTT
Source organism: Oscillospiraceae bacterium (assembly GCA_015068085.1). Taxonomy (GTDB): domain Bacteria; phylum Bacillota; class Clostridia; order Oscillospirales; family JAAYXM01; genus SIG480. Next base: position 14,803 of record SVLF01000013.1, on the reverse strand, counting down.
CCCGAAGATGGGAAAGGTTTTCGGAAAAGACCACACTACCATTAAATACGCGGTTGACTCGCTTGAAGAACAGCTTAAAACAGATCAGGCGCTGAAAGAAAAAATCGCAGATGTTAAAAACTCGGTTCTCACTCCGTAAATAAAAATCTTTCCACAGGATGTCTGTGGATTTCACAGGGAAGGGCTTGGGATAAAAGTTATCCCAAGGTGTCCTGTTTAAAACTCCATTCTTTTTCCAAAAGATGCTTTGGAGTCGCAATTCGCTTTATTTTGCCGAAAAAAACACTTTTCCACAATTTCCACAGGCCCTACTATAAATACTAAAATATATATTATATTCTTTTATAAAGAAGAATATTCGCTTTTTAAGAAAAAAAATAAAAAATTTATCATAGCACGAAAAAACGACTAATTATAAATCTATAAATTTCCGCAGAAAGGAAAATCAGTTATGAAATTTGTTTGTGAAAAATCAGTTCTTTCATCTGCAATTGCAAAAACATCATGGGCAGTAGCGACAAAAAGCTCTGTTCCTGTAATGGAGGGTATTCTCATAAATTGCGGACGCGAGCTTACTCTTACAGGATACGACCTTTCAATAGGTATCCGCGTAACCGTTCCGGCGGAAATTGAAGAGCAGGGTATAATTGTTGTAAACGCAAAAATTTTCTCTGATATTATCCGTTTGCTTCCTGATGAACCCGTAACATTTACAACAGACGATAATCTTATGGCGACCGTTACCTGCGGAAATGTCCGTCATGAAGTTGTTTGTCTTTCAGCAAAGGATTTCCCTTCACTTCCGGATATTGAAAAAAAGTACTTTTTAAATCTTCGTCAGGGTGACCTTAAGAAAATGATTTCCCAGACCATTTTTGCAATAAGCGGAGATGAATCAAAGCCTGTTCATACCGGTTCTCTTTTCGATGTAGAGGGAAACCGCGTAACGGTTGTTTCGGTTGATGGTTTCCGTCTTTCTTACAGAACGGCAGAAATTGAAAACGAAAGTGAAGAAGAAAATTTCCATTTCGTTGTTCCCGGGCTTACTCTTAAAGAAGTTGAAAAGCTCTGTGCAGAGTCTGATGAAGAAGCATCAATCTGTGTCGGTAAAAAACATATCATTTTCCGTCTTGGCGGATCAATGATTATTTCAAGAATTCTGGAGGGTGAGTTTTTAAATTATAAGAAAGCTGTTCCGAAAAGCGGTACATTTAAGGTTCGCGTAAACCGCCGTGATCTTATAACAACGATCGAGCGAGTTTCAATTCTTATAAGCGAAAGAATAAAAAACCCGATTCATTTAAAGTTTTCGGAAAATACGCTCTTTATTTCTTGCCGTACACCTGTCGGAAGCTCTCAGGATGAATGTGCTCTTCTTAATAAAGGCGAAAATCTTGAAATAGGCTTTAACCATAAGTTTATTCTTGATGCTTTGCGTGCGTCTCCGGATGATGAGCTGGATCTTGAGCTTAATACACATGTAGCTCCTATCCTCATCACTCCGCCGGAGGGAGGAGAGTATCTCCATCTTATTCTTCCTGTTCGTCTTAAAGCAGAATAATGCAGATAAAAAGATTAAAACTTTCTGATTTTCGCAATTATGAAAATGAAGAAATAGAGTTTTCAGAAGGTCAGAATATTATTTTCGGTGAAAATGCGCAGGGTAAAACAAATCTTCTCGAATCGATTTTTTATCTTTCCTGCTTAAAACCGTTTCGCGGAAGCCGGGATGCGGATGCAATAATGAAAGAGCGTGAATATGCGGAGATAAAAGGAACTTTTATAGCTTATGAACGTGATGTTGAAGTAAAATGTATTCTTTCACGGGCAGGAAGGCAGCTTTTTGTTAATGGTGTAAGGGAAAGAAGCCCACGCAATCATATAGGTCTTATAAAAACAGTTGTTTTTTCTCCGGATGATCTTCAGCTTATAAAAGAAGGTCCTGCGAACAGGCGCAGATATATGAATATAGCTTTGTCTCAGATGCTTCCGGCATATATTGAAGCTCTTGCAGAGCATAACAAGCTGATAGAGAGTAAGAGAAAAATTCTCAAGGATGAGAAAAGCAGGCATATATATTATGATTATGTAGATGTTTTAAATGAAAAGCTGGCGAAATGCGCGGCATACATAACGTATGAGCGCGGAGAGTTCATAAAAGCAATTAATGTAACTGCAAGCGAAACAATGAAAAAAATCTCCGGCGGAAAAGATGTTATTTCTGTAAAATATAATTGCGACAGCGCGATTTCAAACCATACTGATAAAAATAATGCAAGATTTATTCTTGAACATCTCAAACGCCGGAAAGAAGCGGAATTTGCAAGTGGATTTTGTCTTGTTGGAACTCACAGAGATGATTTTACCGTATCGGTAAACGGAAACTCTGCCCGTGATTTCGGATCTCAGGGACAGATACGTTCGTGCGTGCTGTCACTTAAGGTTGCCGAACACGCTGTGATAGAAAAGGATTCCGGAGAAGCGCCTATTCTTCTTCTGGATGATGTTTTAAGCGAGCTTGACCCATCGCGCCGATCCTTTCTTTTAAATGACGTAAATCGCGGACAGACGATAATAACCGGTTGCGATCCAAGTATGTTTTCTGAGCTTTCTAAAGGAAGGATATTTACGGTTGAAGACGGCAGGATTATAGATAAAAGGAATAATGAATGATGAAGGAGTTTTATAAGTGTTTCTTCATATAGGAAGAGGAAAATTACTTCCGAAATCAAGCATAATTGGTGTTTTTGATCTTGAGATAACATCTCAGTCAAAAAGGACACGTGCTTTTCTTGCACAAAAGGAAAAAGCAAACCATGTAATAAACGTGTGTGATGATATTCCACGCTCGTTTATTGTAACGCGTGACGGTAACCGTGAGCGCGTATATATATCTCAAATTTCTTCACAAACACTTCAAAAAAGAAGTGAGGAGCTTATCCAGGAATAAAAAATTCATTTCTGATATGAAGAATGCTTAATAATTGAAAAATCAATGTTATTATTGAAATAATTTTGCATTTTGCACATTGCACTTTGCATTAAAAAAGCGGAGGTTTTTTTAATATGGCAGATACAGTAGAAACAGTAGATACCGTTGTAAACGGCAGCTATGATGAAAGTAATATTCAGGTTCTTGAAGGGCTTGAAGCGGTACGCCGCCGTCCGGGTATGTATATAGGTTCAACAGCTGAGGCAGGTCTGCACCACCTTGTATATGAAATTGTTGATAACTCAATTGACGAAGCACTGGCAGGCCACTGTTCATGCATTAATGTTGAAATCCGTGACGGAGATATTATAAGCGTTACCGATAATGGGCGCGGTATTCCGACAGGTACTCACGCAACGGGAAAATCTGCCCTTGAGGTTGTTTTTACCGTACTTCACGCAGGCGGTAAGTTCGGCGGAGGCGGATATAAGGTTTCCGGCGGTCTCCACGGCGTTGGTGCGTCTGTTGTTAACGCGCTTTCAGAGTGGCTTGAGGTTGAGGTTTGTGACGGCGAGAATATCCATTATATGCGTTTTTGCCGCGGAGATATAGAAACTCCTATAAAGATTATAGGTAAGGGAACCGAGACCGGAACAAAGGTTACATTTAAGCCGGACCGTGAGATTTTTGATACAACGGTATTCAATTATGAAATACTGCAGAAGAGATTGCAGCAGCAGGCTTTCCTTAATGCAGGTGTACGCATTGTGCTCTCTGACCTTCGTCCTACAGAAGACGGAAGTGAGGGAAAACACGATGATTTCTGCTATGAGGGCGGTATCCGTACGTTTGTTGAATACTTAAACGGCAAGATAAAGAAAGAGGTTATCCATCCCGATGTTATTTATGTTGCGGGAACGAAGGATGACAACATTGCAGAAGTTGCGATGCAGTATAACGACGGATATAATGCAAATATAATTTCATTTGCAAATAATATTAACACAACCGAAGGCGGAATGCACGAAACAGGCTTTAAAACTGCTCTTACTCGCGTTATAAATGAATATGCGCGCAAATCAAAGATGATAAAAGAAGATGAAAAGCTTGAAGGAACAGATATGCTTGAAGGTCTTACCTGCGTAATTTCTGTTAAGGTTTTAGAAGCACAGTTTGAAGGACAGACAAAAACAAAGCTTGGTAATGCTGCTGTAAGAACGCTTGTTACCAATATGGTAAATGACAAGCTTTCAACCTTCTTTGAGGAAAATCCAAAGGTAGCAAAGGCGATTGTAGGCAAAACTATAGATGCCGCTCACGCGCGAGAGGCGGCACGCCGCGCTAAGGAAAATGCACGAAGAAAGGGACCGCTTGATTCGCTTTCTCTTCCCGGTAAGCTTGCCGACTGTCAGGTTAAGGATCCGCGCCTTTCCGAGATATATATCGTCGAGGGAGACTCGGCTGCAGGCTCGGCAAAGGAAGGCCGCGACAGAAGGTTCCAGGCAATTCTTGCGCTGTGGGGAAAGATGCTCAACGTTGAAAAGGCACGCGCAGATAAAATTTATAATAACGATAAGCTGTCACCTGTTATTGCCGCACTTGGTACAGGAATTCTTGCAGATTGCAACTTAGAGAAGCTCCGTTATCATAAAGTTGTTATTATGTCGGATGCTGACGTTGACGGTGCACATATCAGAACGCTTCTATTAACGTTCTTCTTCCGCTTTATGCGTCCGCTTGTAGAGGCAGGACATATCTATTTTGCTATGCCGCCGCTCTATAAGGTATATAAGGGAAAGCAGGAAAAATATTGCTATGATGATGACGCACTTGCAGCAGCGCTTGCCGAAATGGGCGAGGATGCGAAGATACAGCGTTTTAAGGGTCTTGGTGAAATGGATCCGGAGGAGCTTTGGGAAACAACTATGAATCCTGAAAACCGAGTTCTTGCGCGCGTTACGCTTGAGGATGCGATTGCTGCTGACGAAACATTCACTCTTCTTATGGGCGAAAAGGTTGAACCGCGCCGCGAATTTATCGAGCAGAACGCAGGTTATGTAACCAATCTTGACGTGTAAGGTGTCAGAAGTCAATACTTAATAAAAACTAAAATAATTTTGCATTTTGCACTTTGCATTTTGCATTAAAAAAAACCCGGAGGTTTTTTTGTACTATGTCTAAAAATAAAAGAGAAGAAAAACCGCTTAATCATCTTGAAATTGAAAAAATAATAGATGTTGAGCTTAATTCTGAAATGAAGCGCGCATATATCGACTATTCAATGTCGGTTATCGTAGGACGTGCGCTTCCTGATGTGCGTGACGGATTAAAGCCTGTTCACCGCCGTATTCTTTACACTATGTATGAGGACGGGCTTACGCCTGATAAGGCATACAGAAAATCGGCAACCACTGTCGGTGACGTGCTTGGCAGATACCATCCGCACGGTGACAGCTCGGTTTACGATGCAATGGTACGTCTTGCACAGCCGTTCTCACTGCGCTATCCGATGGTTGACGGTCACGGAAACTTCGGTTCTGTTGACGGTGACCCCGCCGCTGCTTACCGTTACACAGAAGCGCGTCTTTCAAAGATTGCGCTTGAAATGCTTGCAGATATTGATAAGGAAACGGTTGATTTCCAGCCAAACTTTGACGGATATCATCAGGAGCCGTCTGTTCTTCCGTCCCGCATACCGAGCCTTCTTGTAAACGGAAGTAACGGTATTGCCGTCGGTATGACCACTAACATCCCGCCGCACAACCTCTCCGAGGTTATTGACGCGACGATTGAGGTTATAGATAATCCCGAGGCTACACTCTCTGACCTTATGGAACATATCAAAGGCCCGGATTTCCCGACAGCCGGTGTTATTATGGGTATGGCGGGCATCCGCGCGGCGTACTCTACCGGTAAGGGACATCTCAAGGTTCGTGCAAAAACCGAGATTGAGGAGTTTGACAACGGACGCTTCCGTATCGTTGCAACCGAGCTTCCGTATATGGTAAACAAAGCTCGTCTCATCGAGCATATTGCAGAGCTTGTTAAGAATAAGGTTATAGAAGGAATCACTCATATTCAGGATGAGAGTAGCCGTGAGGGTATCCGCGTTGTTATCGAGCTGTCACGTACAGCTAATCCGCAGGTTGTTCTTAATATGCTTTTCAAGCATACTCAGATGCAGTCTACCTTCGGCGTAATTCTTCTTGCTCTTGTTGATAACAAGCCGAAAACTCTCTCGCTCCGTGATATTCTTGATCAGTATATAATGTTCCAGAAGGACGTTATAAGAAGAAGAACAGCATATGAGCTTAAAAAGGCAGAGGCAAGAGCACATATATTAGAAGGTCTCCGTATTGCTCTTGACCATATCGACGAGATTATAAGAATTATCCGCACAAGCTATAATGACGCAAAGCAGCGCCTTATGGAAACATTTGGCATGAGCGATGTTCAGGCTCAGGCGGTTTTGGATATGCGTCTTGCAAGACTTCAGGGACTTGAGCGCGAGAAGATTGACAATGAGTATAACGAGCTTATGAAGAAAATAGCGTTCTGTAAAGAAGTTCTTCAGTCTGACGCTCTTGTTGCAGGCATCCTGAAGGATGAGCTTACCGTAATTAAGGATAAATACGGTGATGAAAGAAGGACGGAAATTGTTCCGGTCGATGATGAAATTGACCTTGAGGATTTGATACCGGTTGAGGATTGTGCATATACTCTCACTCACCGCGGATATATAAAGCGTATGCCGATTTCTACATACCGCTCACAGAACCGCGGAGGACGCGGCGTTTCCGGTATGAAGCAGAAGGAAGAGGATTTTGTGACAACTATGTTCACGGCATCCAGCCATGATTGGCTCCTCTTCTTCACAACACGCGGCAGAATGTACCGTATGAAGGGCTATCAGGTACCTGAATCAAGCCGTACTGCAGTAGGTATGAACATAGTAAACCTTATTGCGTTCGAGTCGGATGAAAAGGTAACTGCAATGCTTTCGATAAAGGAATTTGATGATGAGCATTATCTTGTTATGGCAACACGTGCAGGTGTTGTAAAACGAATTGCGCTCTCCAGAGTTGACTCAAGCCGCAAGGCAGGTGTACGCGCGATAGGTCTTGACGATGACGATGAGCTTATTTCCGTAATGCTTGCAGCTGAGGACAGCGAGGTATTTCTTGCAACGCGCCGAGGTATGGCAATCAAGTTCAAGGCTTCAGACATCCGCGCAACAGGCAGAGAAGCCGGCGGTGTTTACGGTATTGACCTTGCAGAAGGCGATTATATTATCGGAGCAGAGGTTATTTGCGAAGGCAAGGATGTTCTTACCGTTACTGAAAAGGGTTACGGGAAACGCACAGAGGCATCTGAATACCGTTTGCAGAACCGTTACGGCAAGGGTATAATGAATTATAACATTTCAGAGAAAACAGGTGAAATAGCAAGCGTTATTATGGTTGATGACACCAATGATGCTATGATAATATCCGATGACGGTGTTATAATAAGAATGCCGGCAAAAACAATCAGTACTTTCGGACGAGTAACGCGCGGTGTTATTCTGATGCGCGTAGGAGAGGATGTAAAGGTTATTTCCGTTGCAGCAGCTCCGCATGAGGAAGAAAGTGAAGAAGCTTCTGAAACCGGTGATGCGATCACCGAAAATACCGAAGCAGAAGAATAAAAAATTATTTTTCTGCTTGCGACAGACCGCAAAGTTCTTGCCCTGCCGGGCGGGCCTTCTTTAACCAACCGAGTTCCTCACGGCATAGCCGCTGCGGTCGATTGCTAAAAATATGCCACCGGCATATTTTCTTAACGCATCGACGCCAAAGAAGCAAATCGAATTTAAGGGGGATTTCGATTTCCCCCTTAAAAATCCCCTTAAAACGAGCAGGGTTGCGACCCTGCACCCGGAGAGATACTAATGAACCGGAATAGTATGTCGCCTTTCGCGCTAAGCGGTTATAAATTACAGCGAAATCACAGATAAGACGGAGCGTGCAAAATTTTAATTTTGCCATTAGCGAAAGTCTCTGTGATGAGCGCGATAATTTATCCGCTGCGCGGGCAGCGACAAAAGCGTGGGGTTTTAAAGGGGTTCGCAAGAGAACCCCTTTTGATTGATTTTCATTTAAAAGGATATATATTATGAAGCATATAACAATTTATACCGACGGCAAGAACTGCTGACGCAGTTTTGCAAGATGTCCCCACTCGCTCGCCGCTAAAGCGGCAACCGCTCGGGGATGACAAACACGCGCCGTCGGCGACAAAGACGGAATATTGCAATAGCTCAAATATTTCAAAGGATATATATTATGAAGTATATAACAATTTATACCGACGGCGCGTGTTCCGGCAATCCCGGACCGGGCGGTTGGGGGGCAATACTTGAATACAACGGAATAGAAAAAGAAATGTCCGGCGGTGAGGCGGATACCACAAACAACCGTATGGAATTAACAGGCGTTATCTCCGCGCTCTCTGCTCTCCGCGAACCGTGTTCTGTCTCGCTTTACACTGACAGCAAATATATTGTTGACGGCATAAATCAGGGTTGGGCAAAAAAATGGAGACAAAATAACTGGATGCGAAACAAAAAGGAAAAAGCATTAAACCCCGATTTATGGGAAAAGCTTTTAAACCTTCTTGATATACATGACGTGACCTTTATATGGGTTAAAGGTCATGCGACAAACCCAAAAAACAATCGCTGTGATGAGCTTGCGGTTGCGCAAAGTAAGAAAAATAGTATACAAAATGTATAAAAGCAAATTTATTTTCCAAGGAGGAATACAAATGATATACGCAGACAACTCGGCTACAACGCGCACAAAGCCGGAGGTCTTGGATAAAATGCTTCCGTATTTCACTGAGCATTACGGTAATCCGTCAAGTCTTTATGCCTTTGCGTATGATGCAAAGCGCGCTGTTGAAAATGCACGTGAGGAAGTTGCAAAGGTAATCGGCGCACGCGGAAAGGAAATTTTCTTCACAAGCTGCGGAAGCGAATCCGATAACTGGGTGCTGCGCGGAGTTACATCAAAGCTTCGTGATAAGGGTAATCACATAATCACCTCGTGCATAGAGCATCCGGCAATTATGGAAACCTGCAAGCAGCTTGAAAAACAGGGGATAAGAGTTACGTATCTTCCGGTTGATGAGTACGGCTCGGTTTCTGTTGATGACCTTAAAGCTGCGATATGTGATGAGACAATTCTTATTTCAATTATGACTGCGAATAACGAAATCGGAACTATCCAGCCGATACGCGAAATTGGTGCCATAGCAAAGGAAAAAGAAATCTTTTTCCACACAGATGCTGTTCAGGCATATGGGCATATTCCGATAAACGTTGACGAGATGAATATTGATTTTCTCTCGCTTTCCGGTCATAAAATCGGTGCACCAAAGGGAATAGGCGCTCTTTACATCCGCTCCGGAATCCGCATTGACAACTTGATTTACGGCGGCGGGCAGGAAAAAAGACGCCGCGCCGGAACGGAAAATGTTCCGTATATCGTCGCTCTCGGCGAGGCGGCACGTCTTGCAAATGAGCATATGAACGAAAATATTGCCCGTCTTACAAAAATGCGTGATGCGCTTATTGAGAGAGTTCTCAAAATTCCGTATACACGGCTTACAGGGCATCCGACAAACCGTCTCCCAGGTCTTTGCAGTATTGTAATTGAGGGAATCGAGGGTGAGGCATTGCTTCTCAATATGTTTAATGAGGGAATATGCGCAAGCTCCGGCTCTGCATGCTCATCCGGCTCGCTTGACCCGTCTCACGTTCTTCTCTCAATCGGTCTTCCGCACCATATCGCGCACGGTTCTCTCCGTCTTTCTCTCGGTGAAGATAATGCGGTTGGTGATGAAATAAAGATTGCAGAAGCAGTTGAGAAGGTTGCGGCAAAGCTTCGTGCAATGAGTCCGGTCTGGGAAAACGGAAAACCGGTCTGGGAAGAATAAGAAAGGAGTTTTATATTATGTACAGTGAAAAGGTACTTGACCATTTTTCAAATCCGCGCAACGTCGGCGAGCTTGAGGGCGCAAACGCTATCGGGCAGGTAGGCAACTCAAAGTGCGGCGATATTATGAAAATGTATATGAAGATTGATGAGAACGACATTATAACCGATGTAACGTTCAAGACTTTTGGTTGCGGTGCGGCAGTTGCAACAAGCTCTATGGCAACCGAGATGGTAAAGGGAAAGAGCATTGAAGAGGCACTTACCCTTACAAACAAAGCTGTTGCCGAGGCGCTTGACGGACTTCCGCCGGAGAAGCTTCACTGCTCCGTGCTTGCTGAAGAGGCGATAAAGTCTGCAATCGCAGATTACTATAAGCGTCAGGGAAAGGATCCGGGCAAGCTCGGTCTCTGTGACGGCAACTGCGAAAACTGCTGCTCACATAATAAGTAGTGATAACTTGTTGTTATATAATTATTTATTATAACAATATATAATTAAACTCCGCCGCTACGTTATACAGTAGAGGTGGAGTTTTTTGTCAAAAAAATTTTCAATAGTTTTATATAAAACTGCTATTTAGATTGGGGAAGATTGGAGAAAAACTGTTTTTCCCAATTACATCATGTGGTCAAATCGTATAAAATTTTGTATTAGTTTCAGGTTATCCTGCCAGTCCTCGTTAGTTCTACAAAGTAATAAAACTGACGGAAACGGCAAAAATATTAGATAGAGCCGTTGCAATTTTCTGAATAATGGTTTATAATTATATTATAAACTTGACGATAACGGCAAAAATATTAGATGGAGGTTGTTATGGAAATTAAAAGGGCTGTGTATTTGAATAGGCTTATTGTCAGAAAGCATAACGGTTTTATAAAAGTAATTACCGGCATTCGCAGAAGCGGAAAATCCTATTTGCTCAATACTTTATTTTATAATCACTTAATCGAGGATGGAATTGCTGACAGCCACATTATCAGATTTGCATTTGATTCTGCTGACGATTTAATAAAAATCGGTGAAAACCCCATTATACTCGATAACGAGCGAGAGGACAGAAAAATTGATCCTACAAAGTTTTTAAATTGGATTCAATCGCAAATTACGGATAAGGATATGCATTATATTTTACTTGATGAAGTTCAGAAGCTTGGTGCATTTGAATCTGTGCTTAACGGTTTTCTTCGCAAGGCTAATCTTGATGTGTATGTTACCGGAAGCAATTCGAAGTTTTTGTCAAAAGATATCTTAACCGAGTTTGAGGGTAGAGGTGATGAAATACATGTTTTTCCCCTTTCCTTTTCCGAGTATTATGCTTTTAAGAACGGCGATAAGGGTGAGGTATTTGATGAATATTCTGTATACGGAGGACTTCCTGCAGTTGCTCTTATGACGACCGAAGAACAAAAAGCACAGTACTTGATTTCACAAATGAAAAATCTTTATCTGCGTGATATTAAAAACCGTTACGGCTTAAAGGATGATACAAGCCTTGGAGAAGTTTTAGATGTTGTGGCTTCCGGCATTTCTACTTTAATGAATCCCCGCAATATTTCTAACACAATAAAAAGTGTTCACGGGGGAGGTATTTGTGATGCTACAGTAGACCGCTATATCAGTCATATGGAGGATGCTTTTATGCTTACGCGTGTAAAACGATTTGACGTTAAGGGACGGAAATATATTGGTACTCCATATAAAATCTATTTTGAAGACATCGGACTTCGCAATGCAAGGCTTAATTTCAGACAAATCGAAGGCACTCATATTATGGAGAATATAATCTATAATGAGCTTTGCTACAGAGGTTATCGGGTAGATGTGGGTGTGGTAGAGTCACGAGAAAAAGATGCAAAAGGAAAAGAAATCAGAGTACAGAGAGAAATTGATTTTGTAGCAACACTTGGCGGCAAAAAATACTATATTCAATCTGCGTATGCAATTCCGGACAAGGCAAAATATGAGCAGGAAACCGCCTCTTTTGATAAAACAACAGACTCTTTTAAAAAGATTGTTATCATTGAAAAGAGTATGAAGCCTCGTTATGATGAAAAGGGATATGTTATGATGGGAGTTAAGGAGTTTTTGCTTGATAAAAATAGTCTTGAAGCATAAATGCGAATATAAAAAAACAACCTCCCAACCGTTTGATTTGTGGTTGGGAGGTTAAATTATTATTTATGATATATATTTCCATGGATTGGTGTATCTGCCGTTTACGTGAACTTCAAAGTGGCAGTGCGGGCCGGTACTGTTACCGGTACTTCCCATTTTTGCAATCTGCTCGCCTTTTGCGACTTTCTGACCGACTGATACAAGCACCTTTGAGTTATGCGCGTAGTAGGTTTCAATACCGTTGCCGTGGTTGATTACAACGAGATAACCCCAACCGCCGCGCTTCCAGCCTGCCCACGTTACCGTGCCGCCGTCCGCCGCGGAAATCCGTGTGCCTCTCTTTGCCGCAAAGTCAACACCCTTGTGCATGCTGCCACGGCGCATACCGTAGTTTGAAGAAATAATCGCACCGCGCACCGGACGTGAAAGCTTGCCGGTTGCCATTGTCTTCGGGCGGGCTTTTGTTCCGACCTGAACAACCTTTGTTACCGGTTGCTGCGTTACTGTGCTTGAAATAATATCACGCGAGGTTTCCTTGTTATCTACATATGTTACATCGGCAACAACCTTACGCGTACCAACGCGCCCCTGAGTTGTAACCTTTTTTGTTCCCTTGTAAAGGGAATCTGTTTCTACTGTCTTTGTTTCATAAGGAATTGTTTCCGTATATTCAACGCGCCTTACCGCTTCAACGGAAAGGAAGGGAATTTCACGGCCGACCGTAACCTTTTTTCCTGCACGGAGCTTGCTGGCGCGAAGTCCGGGATTAAGCTCGAGAAGGTCTTCACGTGTCATACCGTTTTTCTTTGCGATAGAGTCAAGCGTGTCACCGTACTCTATGGTATATTCGCGCGTTGAATGGATTTTCGAAGTAAGCTTTTCGCGGATTTCATCATACGAAATGAGCTTTGAGGCATCTACGTATCTTTTTGATATGCTCACATCCTGTGCAAAGTGCGCGCGGACGTTGGGATCGTTGTGATAAAGAAGCTCGTCAATCATATTCTGGAGAGTTTCACGGTTGCGGCTTGCACCGATAACCTCACCGTCAACAGTGAGCGCATAAAGCTCAGAAACCTCTTTGATGTTAGAAAAGAAGAACGAGCTTAACGCCTGTTTTGAAAGAACCTTTTCACGGGGAACAATGCCAAGTTCAAAGCGCACATTTGAAGAAACGCTGTACGGGCGCTCCAGTATTTCGCTTGCACGCGCCTCGACAAACGAGAGAGCTTCATTGTATTCATCACGATTATAAACATAGCCGAGTTCCTTGCCGTCAATGGTAATCTTAACACCAACGCTGTAAAGCGTGGATGCAATAAGAAGAAATGTTACCGCGAGAACAACAGAAACAAGGGCAAAACGGTTTGCACGAAACTGAGAAAGCCAAACAGTTGCGCGGTGAGAAAGACAGCGAAGCTTAATCCGCGCTTCACTGAGAAAAGAAGATGTTGCGCTTATCGCCGCCACGGCATAAACAGAGGAGGGGGAGAGAACGCGTGAGAGAAAGAACGTCCAGAAAATGACGGAAGCGTGGATGACCTTTGAAAAGGCAAAGGAAAACGCTTCATATAAAACGGCGAGAATGCCGAAAATAAAATCAGCTATTTTGTTTTTATCCGACGCAAACGACGGTACAGCCGGGCTGTCACAGATCGCTGCGTCAAAGCTTTGCTGTGCATCTCTTTCCAAGCATCTCACTCCTTCTGAACATAAAGATATCGGTTACAAACCGGTTACAAAGTAATTACATTATAGCGTACTTTTTGTTTTATGTCAACCCTTTTCAGAATTGTTTACAATTTTTTTAATAGCCAAAAACCGCCATTTTCCGCGCTTTAAATAAAAATCACCGCCGGAGAAAACTCCGACGGCTTTGTAATCAAAAGTGAATTAAATTAATAATTTGTTTTTAAAAGCTCGAAATATGCCTGCGGATGAGCGCAAACAGGGCAAAGCTGGGGAGCACCGTTGCCAACGTGAATGTGACCGCAGTTGGAGCACTGCCAGACAACGTCACCCTCGCGGGAGAAGACGGCACCTGTTTCGATATTTGAGAGAAGCTTTCTGTATCTTGCTTCATGCTCTTTTTCGATTTTGCCTACTGCTTCAAAAAGATATGCAATTCTGTCAAAGCCCTCTTCCTTTGCGGTCTTTGCCATATTCGCATACATATCCGTCCACTCATAGTTTTCGCCGTCTGCAGCGTCCTTGAGGTTTACTGTGGTTGTGGGGATTTCTTCGTCATGGAGAAGCTTAAACCAAAGCTTTGCATGCTCTTTTTCGTTGTTTGCAGTTTCAGTGAAAATAGCGGAAATCTGCTCATAGCCTTCTTTTTTTGCCTTGGAAGCATAGTATGTATACTTATTTCTTGCCTGGCTTTCTCCGGCAAATGCTTCCCAGAGGTTTGCCTCTGTCTTTGAACCCTTTAAATTCATGATAAAAACTCCTCTCAAATTGAAAATTGGTATTTACTTTTGACCAAAAATATAATATCATATATTTGAAATATTGTCCAGTGTTAAAATTTAAAATCGGGAGAAAAACGTGAAAAAAATTCATGCTGACATAAGAATACACGGAATAGTTCAGGGCGTCGGTTTTCGTCCGTTTGTGCATAAAATTGCGCGAGGGCTTTCGCTTTCGGGTACGGTATGCAATACCTCTTTTGGCGCAGAGGTTTCGCTTGAGGGATGTGAGCACGATATAGACGCTTTTTGCAGCGCCGTAAAGCAAGAGGCTCCACCGCTTGCGCTTATAGAGAATGTGGATATAA